>NZ_MCSD01000012.1:51078-152048 GCF_002872555.1 Vibrio sp. 10N.286.55.E10 | reverse complement strand
GCTTAACTGACTGGCATTACCCAATAGGAGCCTCTAAAATCATCACTTTTCAAAGTAGTCGTTTGAAATTCTAGGAGAGCACGCGGAGCTTACGAATGTAAGTGAGCATGCTCGACAACGAAGTACCTCAAAAACAAAAAAGGCCCCTATCAAGGAGCCTTTAAAATCATCATTTTTCAATCAAATAGCTTAAGTTCAAGGAACAGGCGCGGAGTTTTCAGCACCTTTCCCTAAAACAAAAAGAGACTCAATGAGCCCCTTTAAAAGTATTTTTCAAAGTAGTCGTTTGAAATTCTAGGAGAGCACGCGGAGCTTACGGATGTAAGTGAGCATGCTCGACAACGAAGTTCAAATTACTACGAAGAAAAATTAAGCGTAAACCGGTAGACGCTTACAGATATTTAGTACTTTTGCTTTAGTCGCTTCGATAACAGACTCATCGCCCATGTTATCTAGGATGTCACAGATCCAACCTGCTAGCTCTTTCGCGTCTGCTTCTGAGAAACCGCGACGAGTGATAGAAGGAGAACCGATACGGATACCTGAAGTAACGAACGGGCTACGTGGATCATTTGGTACTGAGTTCTTGTTTACTGTGATGTTTGCTGCACCTAGTGCTGCGTCTGCTTCTTTACCTGTGATGTCTTTGTTGATTAGGTCAACTAGGAACAGGTGGTTCTCTGTAGAACCTGAAACGATGTTGTAACCACGCTCAAGGAATTCAGCAACCATTGCTTTTGCGTTAGCAACTACACGTGCTTGGTATTCTTTGAACTCTGGCTCTAGAGCTTCTTTGAACGCTACTGCTTTACCAGCGATAACGTGCATTAGAGGGCCACCTTGACCGCCTGGGAATACTGCTGAGTTCAGCTTCTTGTAAAGGTCTTCGCCTTCGTTAGAAAGGATTAGACCGCCACGTGGGCCTGCTAGCGTTTTGTGCGTTGTTGTTGTAACAACGTGCGCGTGTGGAACTGGGTTCGGGTAAACACCTGCCGCGATTAGACCCGCTACGTGAGCCATATCTACGAATAGGTAAGCACCTACTTTGTCAGCGATTTCACGCATGCGCTTCCAATCACAGATTTGAGAGTAAGCAGAGAAACCACCGATGATCATCTTAGGTTTGTTCTCGATAGCCAGCTTTTCCATCTCTTCGTAATCGATTTGGCCTGCTTCGTCGATACCGTAAGGGATGATGTTGTAAAGCTTACCAGAGAAGTTTACTGGAGAACCGTGAGTTAGGTGACCACCGTGCGCTAGGCTCATACCTAGAACTGTGTCGCCTGCGTTCAGTAGCGCCATGTATACAGCGTTGTTTGCTTGAGAACCTGAGTGAGGCTGTACGTTCGCGTACTCGGCACCAAACAGCTCACATGCACGTTCAATTGCTAGAGTTTCAACTTTGTCTACGTACTCACAACCACCGTAGTAACGCTTGCCTGGGTAGCCTTCAGCGTATTTGTTTGTTAGCTGAGAACCTTGAGCTTCCATTACACGTGGGCTTGTGTAGTTTTCTGAAGCGATAAGTTCGATGTGCTCTTCCTGACGAAGAGTTTCTTCTTGGATAGCTGCGAATAGATCCGCATCGTAATCAGCAATGTTCATGTCACGCTTAAGCATCTGTATCTCCTGACTCAGATTGTACTGAAAGTTTCAAAAAAACCACACAACGACCGAAAGCAAACGTTTCCGTCACCGTTTTGATGTGACGCATTCTACATAATTTGATCTAGGTCATAAAGAGCTAATTGCAATTTTATCATGCAGTTTTTTCATAATCACAAATAAGATTCATCATGGTTATTGGGCTTATCCAACCAAAGATGTTCCTTACTGTCAATTTTACGATTTACACCCTGTAAAACGCAGATTACATAGGTTTACCTTAATTTTGCCCCTCTAGCTACCGAAAGCTTAAGTTTTTCTCTACTATGCACGCCTTTATTGATTAGGTAATTATTAAAACGATGGAAAAATACTCACGTAAAGAAGATTGGATTGCAGTCCTGACGGGCACGTTTTTAGTGGCGTTAGGCGTCTTCTTTTTACAGTCTGCGCACCTGCTTACCGGTGGTACTACTGGTTTGGCTCTACTGTTGAGTCAATTTTTGCCTGTAACCTTCGGTATTCTATACTTTGTCGCTAACTGTCCATTCTATCTATTGGCGTGGAAACGTTTTGGTCGCAGCTTTGCGATCAGCAGTGCGATTTCCGGCGCTTTAGTGTCTGTGTTTGCCGATCATTTATACTTGGTTATTTCGCTCGAAGTTCATAATGAGATCTACTGTGCAGTAGCCGGTGGTTTATTGATGGGCTTGGGTATGCTGATTCTATTCCGTCATCGTTCGAGCTTAGGCGGCTTCAACGTCTTGTGTCTATTTATTCAAGATCGCTACGGCATCTCAGTGGGTAAAACTCAAATGGCGATCGACGCGTGTATTCTGTTTGCCTCGTTCTTCTTTGTATCGCCTTGGGTGATTGCAGTGTCAGTGCTAGGTACAGCAGTATTGAATATCGTACTAGCGATGAATCATAAGCCTACACGCTATTCGGTGAACTACGCGTCTTAACGCCAGCTATCCAATCAATGAATTACTAGCTGTTTTTCATAACGAAAACAGCTAGTATTTAGCTTTTATAAGCTACCCCTCTTTCGTTATGCAAGATTACCTCTCCAGCGCCAAAGACACTCAAACCTCGATCTTCATTGAAGGTTTAGAATTCAACCCAATGACACGTGTCTTGAGTTGCAACGAGCAGGTCATCGATTTAGAGCCTCGTTCTATCGAGTTACTTGAGCTATTTCTCACGAGCGTCGGAGAGCCATTAGCGGCAGAGCAAATTATCGCGACGGTTTGGCAAAGTAATTTCATATCCAAAAACGTACTCACCAACCGAATCAGCACACTTCGCTCGGTACTACAAAAACACTTGCCAGAGAACGACGCTACCAAAATTTTGGTCACTTACCCACGCAAAGGCTACTTTCTTAGCCCTAGCTCGGTCAGTTTATCTAATGCAGCATCTGAAACAGCAGAAACAGTTTTGGAAACAGAACAACCTAAAGCGCGAAAGACTCCGACGCTAGTGACCTCTGTTCTCCTGTTAACGACTCTGGTGTTACTGATCACTACAGCAAGCTTGGGTTACATGTTATGGCATTCGTCGAACCATGCCTCTGAGGTTGAACGTGAACAGAGGTTAATTCCTAAGGTTGAGCTGCTACTCAATCGCATCGATGCGGTCGGTGACAATGCAAGACATTATCGCAAGATGGTTAAAGCTCTGTTGCTTCAACAACAAATTGAGTACGCCTATACCGATTTAGCCAACCAAGATGCCCCAAGTTACTTCCTAGACCCGGTAGATAGCTCTCCTTTCTTCCCTGGCGCAAAGAACATGCGCACCAGTGACTATCTGCTTAATATTCAGCTGAAGGACCAAGAGGTCGACAAACGACTCGCAGCCAAGGTCAGCCTTATCTACCCGAGCTCAGGTAAGCTTGCCTTTCGTGGCGTTTACTCTATTGAGATAGATAATCTCAGCGAGAGCTTGATGGAGATTAACCAAGAACTTGCGAGCTACTTTGCTCTGCCTGCTCCGCTCTATCCGGAATGGTCTGTCGACAATCACGCATTAAGTGCTCTATTGAATGGCACGACTATCGATCTTGAGAACGTACCACTCAACGTGATGACCTCAACGCTGATCGCTCGCCAGCTAGCGCTATTTGAGACAGATCACCAGCGACTGATTCGATTTACTAGCCTAGTGCAAACCCACTTTAAGTTGATTCCAGACGAACTTAAGCTGTGGCTGGGGATTATTCACTTCAAGTTGAGAGATCTGCAAACTTCGAAGGAATTCTTAACCAACACCGCCGGAAACTCGACTATCGAAAATGCTCTGGTTTATATGGTGGTATCTCACATCGCTTATAAGCAAGGAGACATGGATAAGTTTCGCCTCAACTACATGGAGTCTTTGGTTGCCTTACTACGAGTCGTTCCATCGGAAGAACTGTTTGCGCGCTTATCCAAGCCAGAGTCAAAATCGACCTGCCTTCAGCCTTGGAAAAATCTAAAACTCAGTGTCAATGAGCCGCTGATCATCAAGCAGTGGGAGAATCTGATGCTAAATTACTGTACCGCTGTCGGGCATCAACTATCGAACTAAATAATATAAAATCATTAATAACAGCAACTTAAATATAAATTAAGGTTTCATGTATCTTCATTTTTTGCCCTACAAACCCTCATATCAATAGCATTCCTAAAAACATCCGACCGCTCACGGTCAACAACATTATTAGGAATGCTTCACATGAAAAAAACCATGACGCTGCTTGCGACTTCTCTTTTTGCTCTTTATGGCTGTGGCGGCGGAGGCGGCTCTTCGTCTGGTTCAACCAATGGCAATAAAGGCCCAAGCAATCAAGTCGATTACCCAATCAATGACTCTCAATTCGCGCCTCAAGCAAGCACAGCATTAAAATACGCATTTACCAAAGATGGTGAAACTGAAGGCTCGATGACGATGAACTTCACGCCGTTAAGTGGTGAGCTCGTCATTGCAGGTTTAGAATCAGAGTCAGGCAATGAAGCGGAAATTCAAGTTATCAACGACCTGATCAATTACGGCATCACCGAGTTTTATGTCTCTGAAGACATCATGACGAATGCTGAAGGCACACAAGAAGACGGCAGCATTTATTTTGCAGGTCCTGACCGTGGGTTACACGAAATCACCAATGCTTACTTCATTGGTAGCCAATACATCACAAGAATGATGTACAGCAGCCCACTGTTCCGTTTGAAAGGAACAGACGTAAAAGAGAGCAACCCAATTATTGATATCAGCGAAGAAACCATTTCAATGCAAATTACGCTTGATGGAGAAGCCGTCGCGAATATGTTGAGTGACTTTGAGGATCACCAGTGGGTGCAATCACTGCCAACTGATGCGTCATGCCAAGTTACTTGGCAGCAAGAAATCAATGAAACAGGTGTACGTAAAAGCTTCACTGTTTCGGGTAAATCGATCGAAGCTGCGAATCTTACGGAGAAAAACACTTACTACATTGGCTGTGTCGGTATGGATTCAGCAGAGTTTGGCACATCGTCTGAGCGCTGGTTCAACCCAACGATTGGCCTGATTGAGCAGATTGAATTGATGTCAGTGGAACAATCTACTATTGAGGAATCAGCAGCTAAGCTGACAGCAATAGAAAAAACGTAGTGATACTAACTGCAGCACACTGATGTAAAAAAGGCTTTGGGGAGCAATCCAAAGCCTTGTTGGTAAGCTTATGACCTACTGGGGTACTAAAGGTCATGAGCTTTATTTTGTGTTTAGATATACCTTAATAAAGTGACCTAGCTACCTAGCCCTCAATCAACAAAATACGAGTCTCATAAGGGCGCAATACTTGATGATGCGATGTTACTGAGTCGTCTGTCTCTTGATAGTTAGCAAGCAAGCACTTGGCATTCGTCATATCAAAACGTTCCGGTAAAACACATTCCGTCTCTTCACCATAATAGTTATTAACACACAGCAGAGTCTGCCCTTCGCTCTCGCGAGAATACGCAAATATAGATAGGTGCTCAGGTAGCAAATCTTGATAACTACCATGAGTAATCACAGGCACCTCTTTACGAAGTTCAATCAAACTCTTGTAGAAATAGAACACCGAGTCTTTGTCTTCCAGAGCTTGCTCAGCATTGATCTCAGGGTAGTTGTTCGCAACATCCAACCATGGCTGAGCCTTCGAAAAGCCCGCGTGCGCTTCACTGTTCCACTGCATCGGCGTACGAGAGTTATCACGAGATTTCTGTGCAAGAATCGCCATCATATCTTGATGAGCCACACCATCACGGTTAACCATGATGTCATACATGTTGGTGCTCTCTACATCACGATACTGGCTTATCTCAGTATAACCCGGGTTAGTCATGCCAATCTCTTCACCTTGATAGATATACGGCGTGCCTTGCATCATGTGTACAGACGCAGCCAGCATCTTCGCCGACTCAACACGATACTGCTGATCATCACCTAAGCGGCTCACCACTCGCGGTTGGTCGTGGTTACACCAGAACAATGCGCCCCACCCTTTGCCGTTCAAGCCTGTTTGCCAATGATTGAAGATCGACTTGAGCTGTAAGAAATCAAACGGCGCATTAGTCCACTTCTCACCATTGGTGTAATCGACCTTAAGGTGGTGGAAGTTAAACACCATTGATAGCTCGCTGTTATCAACATTTGAGTATTGCTGACAATGCTCCAACGTAGTTGAAGACATCTCACCTACAGTCACGCTGCCGTACTTCTGGAATACTGCTTCGCTGATCTCTTTCAGGTATTCGTGTACACGTGGGCCATCAGTGTAAAAACGACGACCATCACCGATATCATCGTTAGGAAAATCTTGTTGTTTCGAAATAAGGTTGATCACATCCAAGCGGAAACCATCAACGCCCTTCTCTGCCCAAAAGCTGATAACGTCTTTCACTTCTTCGCGTACAACTGGGTTCTCCCAGTTGAGGTCAGCCTGTTCTTTAGCGAATAAGTGTAGGAAGTATTGCCCAGTCGCCTCATCTAGTTCCCACGCATTACCACCGAACTTAGACTGCCAGTTAGTTGGTGCTTGACCATCTACTGGATCTTTCCAGATATAGTAGTCGCGGTATGGGCTGTTTTTGTCACCCAATGCCGACTGAAACCACGCATGTTCTGTTGAAGTGTGGTTTACCACGATGTCCATCACGATACGAATACCACGTTGGTGCGCTTCAGCCAGCAATAAGTCGAACTCTTCCATGGTGCCGAATTGCGGGTTAATCGCGTAGTAATCTGAAATATCGTAGCCGTTATCGATCATTGGGGATGCGTAAACTGGGGTTAACCAAATTGCATCCACACTCAAGTGTTTAAGATAATCCAGTTTTGAAATGATCCCTTTGATATCGCCAGTACCTTTACTGCCACTGTCACAAAAGCTCTTTGGGTAGATTTGATAGATGGTTGCGGTTTTCCACCAACTTTCATCATGCTCAGTCATCGCCATCTCTAACACTCACTTACCAGAAAATATAAAATAAAAATCACCATGCAAATCATGGTCGAATAGCCGTTATAACTAAAAGAAAAAGCTATAACTAAGAGAAAAAGCGATGGCTCACTTTGGAGTCATCGCTTATTTAATGCATTACGCGTTGGCGGTTTCTAGCTCGCCTTTCATCTGTGCTCGTTTATAGAAGAACAGTGTTAACGTGACGGGTAGTACAATCGCCACCAGCATCGCAATTAAGTAAACAGACCAATATTGCGGTTGAATCGATAAGATACCCGGCAAGCCACCAACACCGATACCATTCGCCATCACACCTGCACTACCACAGATTGCAGCCGCTGCAGCACTGCCGATCATTGCGCTCAGCATTGGGAATTTGTATTTAAGGTTGATGCCGTACATCGCAGGCTCCGTCACACCTAAGTAGGCAGAGATTGCAGCTGGAACCGAGATGTCTCGTTCACCTTCGCGTTTGCTTAAGATGATGATGCCAACAACCGCTGAAGCTTGTGCAATATTAGATAGCGCAATCAAAGGCCAGATTGGTGTGCCGCCTAAGTCTTGCATCAGTTGTAGGTCGACTGCGTTGGTTGTGTGGTGAATACCCGTAATAACCAAAGGTGCGTATAGGAAGCCAAATACCACTGAACCAAGAATCGCAAAATCACCCGTCATTGCTGCTTTAGCCGCGAATGCCACGCCATCACCTAACATACGGCCAAATGGACCAATGAAAGCGTGAGCTAAAATCACAGACAAAATAATCGATACAAATGGCACGACAACAAGGTACAAATAAGAAGGTACAATACGCTTAAGGTTAGTCTCAATGAACGCCAGAGCCACACCCGCTAGCATCGCAGGGATCACCTGTGCTTGATAACCGACTTTCTCAATCACGAACAAGCCAAAGTCCCACACCTCAGGTACCGATTTACCTATCATGTAAGCGTTCATCAATTGCGGGGAAACCAAGGTCACACCGAGCGTGATACCCAAAATAGGGGTTCCGCCAAGCTTCTTAACCGTCGCCCAACACACACCAACCGGTAGGAAGAAGAAAATCGCTTCGCCAATCAGCCATAAGAAAGAGTGAACAGTTGCCCAGAATTGGCTGATTTCAACGAGGGTTTTGCCGTCGAACATACGAATGTCGCCAATCACATTACGGAAACCAAGAATCAAACCACCAGTAATGATGGCTGGCAGCAGTGGTACGAAAATTTCGGCTAAATGGGAGATACCACGCTCAAGGAAGTTCATATTTTGACGAGCAGCCAGCTTCGCCTCATCTTTTGATGATGCCTCTTTACCTGTCTGTTCAATCAGAAGTGCGTACACTTCATCAACTTCAGTGCCAATCACAACTTGGAATTGGCCTGCGTTCGTAAAACAGCCTTTTACTAGCTTCAATTTTTCGAGTTCAGCTTTGTTGGCCTGCTCTGTATCGTTCAATACAAAACGCAGTCGAGTCAGACAATGGCTGACACTCGCAATATTTTCTTTGCCACCGACTAACTCGATAAGACGCGCAACGTCTTGCTTCGCTATCTTACTCATACTACCCCACCCTGGTTTCATTCAATTACTCATCTAAACCATGCAGTGATAACCACTCAAGATTCAGACTTATGGGAACATTCCCAATCACAGTTATTATAATGCCCGCACGAATGATAAATTTAAATGGGAACAGTCCCATTAATTGAAAGAGATCACACTCTAATTTTAATCTAAGCGGTTCAATTTCGCTTAATTGAGTGGATTATAGAATCGGAGATTGAGTGTGATGAGAGATCTCTGAATTGCCTAAAAGCTGAGAGATCAATAGATTAGCCGCCAACTTACCTGCAGATTGATAGCCTGGATCAATACTAAATACGCGAGGGAACAAGAAAGAGAGAAGATCATTGCCACCAACGCCTGTTACAACCACATCTTCACGTTGTAGTTCTTGTAGACGCTTGATCACGCCAAGAGCCAATGTGTCACTAGCACAAACAAGTGCTTGAGTTGTAGGAGTCAGTACCTCATCCACCAGCTGATAAGCGCTTTCATGATGAAGTTGGCCAGTACGATAGTTCGCAATCACTCCAGTGCTTTCACACCAATCGAGGTAAGCCTTAAGACGCAACTCACCGGTTGATTTATCGCTAGGATCAACACCAATAAAACCGACATCTAAGATACCCTGATCCGATAGATGCGCTAACGCACTATTGATCACCTGTTGGTTATCATAGTTAATCGACGTTACGTTCTCGGTATCCAGAGCGATAACAACGGCTTTGTGTTCCCACGCTTCGATCGCTGGAATGTCACAGTCCGTAAAGCCAAACACAATAATGCCATCAACGTTACGACGCTTAAGAACCTGAAGATGCTCGTTGGCTTTATCTCTATCGAGTTGGCTTTCCATGATCACCACGTCGTAATCCGCTCGATACAACTCAGCTAGCATGGTGCTAACGGCTTTGTTTTCAGAGGGAGAATCTAAACGAGAGATGATCACGCCGATGACTTTTTGACTGCCACCACGCATTGATTGCGCAGACTTTGAAGGCGTGTACCCAGACTCTTGAATTACTCTTTCCACCCTTTCACGGGTTTCAGGTTTCACTTTTGGATCATTGGTCAGAACGCGAGATACGGTTGACTTACCAACACCGGACAGCTTAGCAATATCGAGAATAGTGAGTTTTTTGCTCATAAAAAGTCTAACGTTAAAGGGAAGAGAAGAAAAAGTGAGGGTAGATTCCCTCACTTAACTGTTTGTAAATCTTAGGAGTTAACTATGACTTACTTTCGACAATTTTTATAGACGACACGACCAAGTTCTAGACGTGCGTTGTCACCTTTGGTACGTAAAGTGACGCTATTGATCAGTTCAGAGGTTCCATCATCTAAGATGTACTTCGTTCCTGAACCTGCCGCTATTTGAGTGAGGCGATATTCATTCTCTGGCAAACGTAATACCGCTTTTTCATTACCAAGGTAAGCGACCTTAAATGAAGCGTCAGACTCACATTGATAAGTCACGAATTGATCGTCCGATACTGCACCATCAGGCGCTGCGGATTTAGAACACCCGAATAACGCTACCGTACATAGAGATGCTATCAACAATGCTTTCATACTGCGTTCCTCATCTTTATATAGTGAACAACACTTATATCTAAGTGAAAGAGACTTAGTGTCTTAACCTTTTAAGAATGCTGGTACATCTTTAATACTGTCAAGCACGACACTTGCAAGTGCTTCACCCTTTTCAGTGATTGGCTTACCGGTTCTTACCAGTACTTTTGTGCCAACACCTGCCGCTTCTGCAGCCATCATGTCTTCAGCTTTATCGCCGATCATGACCGAGTTAGCCATATCAATCTTCAGAAAGTCACGAGCAGAAATGAACATACCTGGCTTTGGCTTACGACACTCACAATCTTGCTTGTAGTCACCAATACCGTGTTCAGCGTGGTGCGGGCAGTAATAGATGCCATCAAGCTCAACGCCGTTATCGACAAAGTTCCAATCCATCCACTGCGTCAGAGAAAGAAAACGGTCTTCACTAAACATGCCGCGAGCAATACCAGATTGGTTGGTCACTAGCACCAATAAATAACCCATATCTTTAAACGCTCTCGCCGCTTCAAACACACCATCGATGTATTCAAAGTCATGCTCATCATGTACGTAGCCGTGATCAACGTTAATCACACCATCACGATCTAAAAAAACAGCAGGTTTAGACAAAATTTTGTTCTCTATCAACTCTCTATTAATCATTAATTATTACACGCTTTATTTGCTTCATCACTATCTATTTAGTTTTGCGTTCGTTAACGATTTGTTTCTAGCTTATCAACACAATCGACGTTTAGCCGTCTAGACGTAAAAATATCTATTGACTTAGATCATAGAACACCATAGCATCGTCTGTAAATCGAGCGAGCTATCGAGATATTATTCTGTTCTACCTGCACGGGTTTCTCTATGATTAAAGTGAATCAAGTCAACAAGGTTTTTTATCAAGGCACTAAAGAAATCAATGCCTTAATTGATATCAACCTCCACATTCCTCAAGGTCAAATCTTTGGAGTCATCGGCTCTTCAGGTGCAGGCAAAAGTACCCTAATCCGCTGTGTAAATATGTTGGAAGCCCCGACTTCAGGTGAAGTGATTGTTGACGGTATCGACCTGACAAAACTCAGCAAATCTGAACTTAGCGAAGCGCGCCGTAATATCGGCATGATATTCCAACACTTCAACCTGCTGTCTTCTCGTACTGTATTTAACAATGTAGCACTGCCTTTAGAGCTTGCTGGTAAAGATAAAGCAATTATTGAAGCGAAAGTGAGTGAGTTACTTGAACTCGTTGGCTTAGCTGATAAGCGTGACACTTACCCTGCAAATCTAAGTGGCGGTCAAAAACAGCGTGTTGCGATTGCTCGTGCCCTAGCCTCTGATCCGAAAGTACTTCTGTGTGATGAAGCGACCAGCGCACTGGATCCTGCAACCACTCAATCGATTCTTGAGCTACTGCGTGAAATCAACCGTAAGCTGAACATCACGATCCTGCTTATTACGCACGAGATGGATGTAGTTAAGAGCATTTGTCACGAAGTGGCGATCATCGGCGGTGGTGAATTGGTAGAGAAAGGCACAGTTGGTGACATCTTTGCTCACCCTAAAACTGAGCTTGCGCATCAATTCATTCGTTCAACGCTGGATCTGACGATTCCCGAAGATTACCAAGCACGCTTGCAACAGACTCGTGTAAACAGCAGCTACCCGCTGGTACGCCTTGAGTTTACAGGCGCAACGGTTGATGCTCCGCTGATGACGCAGATTGCACGCAAATTCAATATCGATGTCAGCATCCTAAGCTCTGACCTTGATTACGCCGGCGGTGTGAAGTTCGGCATGATGGTTGCTGAACTGTTCGGTAATGAAGCAGATGATAATGCTGCTATCCAATTCTTACGCGATAACAATGTAAAAGTAGAGGTGCTTGGTTATGTCCTTTAGTTTCAACGAGATTGCTGACTGGATCAGCCTTAACGGTAACCTTCTATTAGGCGCAACAGGCGAAACACTTTACATGGTTGCTGTCGCTGGCATTGTAGGCTTCGCTGTCGGTATTCCACTAGGCGTGATTCTACACACGACTAAAAAAGGTGGCCTGTTAGAGAACACCAAAGTAAACAAGATTCTAGGTGCGATTGTGAACGTGGGTCGTTCAGTGCCTTTCTTAGTGTTGATGGTTGCGATTATCCCACTGACTAAGATGCTGATTGGTACCTTCATCGGTACAACAGCAGCGATTGTTCCACTGACAATTGGCGCTATCCCATTCGTAGCTCGACTTATCGAAAGTGCACTACTTGAAGTACCAACAGGTCTAGTAGAAGCAGCTCAATCGATGGGCGCAACACCAACACAAATCATCAATAAGGTTCTGCTTCCTGAAGCACTACCGACGATTATCAACTCAGTAACGATTACGCTAGTGACGCTGGTGAGCTACTCGGCAATGGCAGGTACTGTAGGCGGTGGTGGTCTAGGTGATGTCGCGATTCGTTACGGATTCCACCGTTACGATGTGACCATCATGGCTGTAACGGTAGTGATGTTGATTGTGCTTGTACAAATTATTCAATCAATCGGTGATTCATTAGTTCGCCGCGTTGACCACAGATAAAGACTCAACGTTTAAACGCAAACTATCTAAGACAAGAGTCGTCTGAACCAAATTAAATAGATTTATTAAAAGGAGATTATTATGAAATTTAGCCTTAAAGGTTTACTTACTATCGCAGCAGCAGCATCAGCGCTAGTACTAGCAGGTTGTGGTGATAAAGAATTGGATACTTCTAAAGTAAAAGTTGGCGTAATGGCAGGTGCTGAAGCGCAAGTTGCTGAAGTTGCAGCTAAAGTAGCAAAAGAGCAGTACGGCCTAGACGTTGAACTGGTTACTTTTACAGATTACGTAACACCAAACGCAGCACTGGATGATGGCTCTATCGACATCAACGCATTCCAACACGCTCCGTACCTAGATCAGCAAGTGGCTGACCGTGGTTACAAACTGACTATCGCTGGTAACACGTTTGTTTACCCAATTGCTGGTTACTCTAAAGAAGTGAAATCTGTCGACGAAATCCAAGACGGTGCTCGTATTGCAGTACCAAACGACCCTACAAACCTAGGTCGTTCTCTTCTGCTTCTTGAGCAACAAGGTCTTCTTGAGCTTCGTGAAGGTGCTGGTCTTCTAGCAACTGTTCGTGACATCGTTAAGAACCCTAAGAACCTAACAATTGTTGAACTAGACGCAGCACAACTGCCACGTTCTCTTGATGATGTAGCGCTTTCTATCATCAACACAACTTACGCGAGCTCTATCAACCTGACTCCACAAAAAGATGGCGTATTCGTTGAAGACAAAGATTCTCCTTACGTAAACCTAATCGTTTCTCGTGAAGACAACCTAAACGCTGAAAACGTACAGAACTTCGTTAAAGCTTACCAAACTGAAGAAGTGTACAACGCAGCTTCTGATATCTTCCAAGGTGGCGTAGTTAAAGGTTGGTAATCACCTAAACTGCAGCATCGTATAGATACCCGAAGGGGCTGACATAACGTCAGCCCCTTTTTATTTACGGCAGTTTTTTATGTACCGCAATTAGTTAAAAAGGCTCGACTTACCACCAAGCTTCCACTTGCATACCAACGCTCATTTCACTGTTTTTTCCTTCACCGAAGGCATTGTCGTTTTCTGCATCATTTAGGTAAGTGGCGAAGATACGAAATTCAGGACGAGACCAGAAACCCACTTGTGGAACCCAAGCCTGAGCGATTGTAAATTTACCACCCGCCCCATCTTTGTTATCAATCGTTTCTACAAAACCACCAATTTCAAGAATGGTACGCATGCGCTTGTCCCACTTATAAAGCGGACGGATTACAGCACTGAACGACTCGTCATCACTGTTATTCGCACCAACACCCGATGACGCGGCATAACGAACCGTGTGACCAAATTCGATGTTCTCACCGATAGCAAGCACACCCCAGTTAATCAATCGGAAGCCATCCGCATCGTTGTTATTTACATCACGAACGATGCCCTTACCTGTACCAAAGGTTGTCATCTGCTCCGCATAACCAGAGTTAGCCACTTGGAGAATGGTTTTGTTGAAACCACCCGCTAGTTTTTGATTTAGGCTGGCAGTCAGCATCACGCTATCATCCGCGTCCACCGTTTGGCCCTGCTTTTCATTGGCGAAGTTCATATCAATACCGACCTCAAGATCAGCATTTTTCCACAATGGAATACCCGCATAACGTATATCAGCAATCATGGCTGTGGTTTCTTTGCCATCAAACACATCGCCAGTAACCGTGTCTTGAATCAAAGCCACCGATAATTTACCTGGTCCCATATTGATGTGTTCAACCCCCGCACCAATACCGCTTACATCCCAGTAGTAGTTATCAACGATGTGAACATCATGGCGTTGGTAGTAGCGCTCACCCGCCCAAATACCAATATCTTTATCTTCAAAAAGCCCTACTGCTTGAACATTGAGTTGAACTACATCAACGCTTTTATCCGCCGCGTTCTCATCTTGGCCTTGCCAGTACGACAACATGGAATCAACTAAAAATGAAACGTCGTCCTCAGCATACACTTCTTTTCTAAAACCAAACTCGCCATACAGGTCATTTTCGTTGCCGAGTCGTCCAACTTTACTCACCTCCCACTTGCTGTTTGAGCCGCCTTCATTACTCAGGCCAACGCCTCCGCGCATGTAACCATTGAACTCCAATGGCTTGGTTTCATCAGCGTATAAATTAGGGGCAAGTAAAGCAGTAGAGAGTGCAGCAGCAATAGGTAACAGTTTCATCGTCCATTCCTTTCAGATCTAGAATCAGGTTATTTTTATAAATGGGAACACTCCCATGGGATCGATCCCATTTATATTGAGAAGAATATAAATTGAAAGAGAACTGATTGATTATTGTGATCAGGCTAACTATTGAGGTAACTAAAAGTTGATGGGTGTGGAATTATTTCTGTGAATACATGAGGACTACAGAGATAGACATACAGCACAGAATGAGCGTACTTAAGGGCGAAATAGATTCGACAATATTGGAAAAGCCCAATACTGATTAATGCTCAATATGGAGGTCAAAGAAAGAGAAACAGACGAGAAGCTAGCAGAGAGAAAACAGAGGAATAAGTATCGAAGTATTGATCAACACTTCGATACCTTGAATCGAAAATTAAGCTTTATGGATTACTTAAGATGATCCCAAGAGATGTTTGATACCAGACGGCAGTCATCACACTTGAAATAGAAAATATCGTGGATAGGCGCATCTAGCAGCCATTCGCCACCACATTGCGGGCATTTGCGCTCTTTTTCAGCTTTTAAGCTAATGCCACCCACGCGGTACAAGTAGTAATAAGTCGGGATCTTCGTGAGATATTCAATGCGTCCTCTCAAGCCCCAACCGCGTTTGAACAACACACTTTTAGTATCACTAATCTCTGTCAGAGTTGCGTGTTCAGCACGACAACCACCACCCATTTGGACTTCATCACAAGCTTGCCATTCAGTCTGCCATTTCAATACGGCTTTATGGTCACCATTGAAGGTTGGCGGGTTGCGATACAGAGGGATCGGCAACAAGCTGTCACCACTGCGTAGCGGCGAACAGGTATGAACGAACGTCGTGTACAACACCTGCCAGCTTGGCGCTTCGTCTTCGGCCACTTCTTCAGAGTTAAGATCTCGCCCCAGTAAACGCATTTTAGGCGCAAGCAGGCTCGCGTTAGACAAGCGATCAAAACACACTTTTACGAAATCTGAGTGGTTACGCGGGTGCAAGCTGTCTTGCTCTGGGCAGACAACGCGAACATAAAATTCGCCGTCACCCATCACGATAGGAAATTCACGACCCAACACTTGCCCGTTATAACGAAGTGCATCCATTAAGCCATTAACAGCCTTGTCGACAGCGCTTACCGTTGTGTTGTCAAAACACTCAAATTGAAGTTCTAGTACGTACATCT
Organism: Vibrio sp. 10N.286.55.E10; assembly: GCF_002872555.1. Taxonomy (NCBI): domain Bacteria; kingdom Pseudomonadati; phylum Pseudomonadota; class Gammaproteobacteria; order Vibrionales; family Vibrionaceae; genus Vibrio; species Vibrio sp. 10N.286.55.E10. Next base: position 135,894 of record NZ_MCSD01000012.1, on the reverse strand, counting down.
ATTTATACCGCTGGTTGTAGCTTTTCTAAAAACTCTGCCAATGTCTCGGCTAGTACATCACGATTTTTGGTGCCTAAGCGCTCCAAAATCACGTTACCCGTTAGGTTACAGATAGAGATAACATCCAGCTCTGCATCGGTCGCGGCAATGAAAACCGTAGGCTTTAGCTTCAAGCGACGCTGAGTCACTAGGTGACCCAAAATGTTTTCTTGTAGGCATTCGAAGTCTTCATCACTCCAAATCTGTAATAGAGTCAGCTCGTTACCATCAAAAGTCGCATTCATATCTGCGCTGAATTGTGCGCCATAGAAAGTCTTGATGTCTTCATGCAGAGTCAACTCAATACCGGTTTCAACGTTGGTGAAATCCGCGAATTGCTCACGTGGATAGTGCTTCCACAACACGGCGTCGCCACTCTTTTCTTCTACGCATGGCGATACGATGTCCACCAACTCCTCATTACGAGGTAAGCTTTGGTGTTGCTGCTGCCACGCGTCAACGTATCGCTGACTGAAAGAAAGTAGTGCGTCTTGAGCACGTTGAGTCATGAAAATCTCCTAAACACATAATAATAAATAGAATCTGGGCCTTTCCTTGCCGAATAAGCGATGACTTAATGACAGGGTAATGGGGATTCAGTAAAATCGACCCCATTCTAATCGAATTTGAAACGAAAGTATGAGCAAATATTCTGACGCAAAAGAGCTAGCGGGTTTAACCCTAGGCCAAAAAACTGAGTACTCTAACCAATACGATGCAAGTTTATTGCAACCAGTGCCTCGTAGCCTTAATCGCGATGATCTTGCGCTAAACGGCGAGCTGCCTTTTGTTGGTCATGATATTTGGACTATGTACGAGCTTTCGTGGCTAAACACCAATGGCCTACCACAAGTGGCTGTTGGCGAAGTTTTCATCCCGGCAACCAGCCCAAATTTAATTGAATCAAAATCTTTCAAACTGTACCTGAACAGCTACAACCAGACTCAATTTGAAAACTGGGAACAAGTCACTGAGCGCCTGACCCAAGATTTGTCAGCATGTGCAGGCGAAACCGTCATTGTGAATGTAAACTCAGTAACCGACTACACCAACCAACCTATCGTAACGATGGAAGGCGAATGTATCGACAACCAAGACATCCACATCACTAGCTATGACTTTGAAGCATCACTGCTTGAGGGCGCTGCTGGCGAACAAGAAGTCGAAGAAACACTGCACAGCCACCTATTGAAGTCGAACTGTTTGATCACTAATCAACCGGATTGGGGCAGCGTTGAGATCGCATATTCAGGTAAGCAAATTGACCGTGAAGCTCTGCTACGCTATTTAGTTTCTTTCCGTGAACACAACGAATTCCACGAACAATGTGTCGAACGTATCTTCACTGACATCATGAAATACTGTGGCCCATCGAAGCTAACCGTATTTGCTCGTTACACGCGTCGTGGTGGTCTGGATATCAACCCGTACCGTTCAACAGAGCAAGATAGACCAAGCCACAACAAGCGTATGGCTCGCCAATAATAGGCATACAAACCACACACTTATTGGAACCTACCTCATCTTTAAAGGGACATTGAAATGCGTTGGTTATACGTCGTTAGCCTATTTATTTTAAGCTTAAGCACATCGGTTAATGCGTCGGTCTACTCGTCGGCGCTGCTCAATGAAGCCAATAACTTGGTTGAGATCGAGCCGAGCCAAGCAAAACAAATGGCCAACAGCTACCTCACGCTTCGTGTCCTTTCCGATCAACGCGAGAAAAGCCCTTCTGCTATTTCTCGCGAAGAGACAGACTCTTCTATTCGAACACCAAACAGCAGTATCGATGCGTATAAGATCTTAGCTAAAGCAGAGTACAACCTTGGCAATATTCGCATTGCTATCAAGCACATCGAAAAGGCCTCTGAGCTAGCGAAAACCTATAAGCTTGATTACCTAAAGCTGGATCTCCAGATCCTAAAAGTTCGCTTGGTTTGGCTTAATGATAGAAAATCAGCCAAAGCAAAATCAGAGCTAGCAGGTATTGAAGCAAACCTAGAATCGGTGAATAAAACCTTACGCTTGACGGAAGGCATCACCTATCGCTTGATCATGTTAAAAGCCGACATCGCCTCTTACGACAACAAGGTCGACGAAGCTGAGAAGTTCTATCAAGAAGCCAAAACCTACCTCGACCAGCGCTACTCTGAAAAAGTCACCATCGACTACCACATCTCAGTCGGTGAGTTTTATCTGACCCACAAAGAGTACAACCACGCGCTGTCTGAGTTGTTGTATGGCTATTGGAAATCAGTCGAAGGCAACCTGAGTTCACGCTTGGCCAAGGTAAACCGCCTACTTGCTCAGCTTTTCTTTGAGCGCCAAGTTTTAGATAAAGCGCTAGAGCACCTTTCTCAAGCTGCTGATTTCTATGATAACTTTGAAAACTCACCTGTCTTAGCGCAAGTGCTTAAGAAAATGGGTGACGTGTACTTCTATCAAGGGAAATATAACCTTGCCCTGGTGCACTTCTTCAACGTTCTTGATCACGAAAGTACTGACCGAGATATCCACGAAGTCATTGATATTCGCCTAAGCCTATCAGCGACTTACCTACGCCTTTATAATTACCCTTTAGCAGAACAGTACCTAACACGTGCCCTTGAGCTGCTGGAATACACCGACATACCAAAGCTGGAAGGTCGTGCCGCACTGTTATCGGCTGGGTTGGCTTATCACCTGCAAGAAAGCGAAGACGTGATTAAGCATGCAACACGCGCACTTGAGATCTCACGCCAGATAGAAAACATGCGCCTTTCACAACGCTCGTACTACTTACTTTCTTTAGGTTATGAGCAGGCTGGTCGTCCACAGCAGGCGCTAGCAAACCTCAAGCAGTACAACAGCCTTGTTTCTTTAGAGCAGCAAAAACTTAACCGTGTTGGCGAAGATGCATTCCGCCAACAGAAAGAGTTTGCCGAGCAGACCTTGCACTATGCAGGCCAAGCGCAAGAGCTAGAAAAATACAAACTGGAGCATCGTAAGTTCCAAAAAATATCGTTCGCCCTATTCTTGTTCAGCATTGTCTTGTTCTTCTTTGTGCTACGCCGAGGCTACCTCATTCAAACCTTGGCCAAAGAAGTGGACTCACTACGCACAGATCTCTTTACGCACTCGCGTTCGAAGCTTCCTAACCTAAGAATGCTCAATGCGAAGCTCTCAAACTCTTTGGAGCAAACCAGCCAAACCTTTGAGCAATGGCAGATGGGTGAATTGATTCATGAACCACTGAACGACCGTTTGCGCTTTGTGATGATTGATTTGCCGTTCTTGCGCAACATGTACACGCAGAACGGTTACAAAGCCGGTTTAGAACTGGAAGATGCTTTCGGTGAATTCCTCAAATCTAAGCTTGAAGGTCCAGCTCGTGTTTACCACTTCTCGGATGCGAACCTGCTTTATATCGAGCCCAACGCCGACCGTGATTTATCGCCTGAGGCCATGTTCAGAAAAATTCAATCTTGGGTGAATGACTTCGAAACAGAGCGTAACATCAACCGAACGGTCCGTATGGGCATCGCTGACTACCCGTTTTTACCACGCGCTTACACCGCAATTAACGATCAAGAGTTGCTCGACGTATTATTGATGTCGACCAATCTAGCTCGTGAGATCAGCCTCAAAGAGCGGAGTAGCCAATGGGTATACCTAAAAGCTATCGATAATGCACCAGCAGCGAGCCTTGCAACTGGTAACATAAGAGAAGCGTGTAAACATGCGATTAATCAAGGGTTAATAAAAATACAATCGTCGTACCAGAATGAGGACAACATCAAAAAAATGCTAAAAGATGACTGATTTGCGAGCGGTTAAGAGCGGCAAGTCGTGACCTTATTTTTAGTTTTGTTATTATCGATGTAACGGAATTTCATCAAAATGATCGAGATCGGTCTACGCGGCGCTAATTAATACATCTATGGGCATTCTTGAAAAAGACATTCAGGCGCAACTCCACCAGCTGAAATCTCAGTTGGAGCAGGTCCGTTTGACGCAAAGAGACACTTCGTTCAAGTTTATTAGAGAACAGAAAGTTCTAAAGCGTATCGTCACATCTTTAAGTGATGCATGTGTTGGCAGTAACAGTCATTTAGATGAAAATCTCATTGCCCTTAGGGAAGAGCTAGAAAAGCAAAAAGACATTAGCTCGATGATCCCAAAGCTGGCAGTATTAGAAAGGATGCTTAAGCAGAAAACGTTGGCTATGGATAAACAGAACGGATATCTGGACGATAGCATTAAGCACAGTGGGGAAACGCTGCAGCGCATAACAGGCCTTCCAGCGCAGCTTAAACGCGACCTACGAAACTTACTTAGCTTCTCCGAATGCAATGGCAGTCAAAAAGTCGATCATGCCATGAAACTTCTCGGTATTTATGAGCGTGCCATTAAGATTATGGCGAATAACTCACGCACTCATTTTGCCGACGCTACGTATTCTCCGGAACAAGAGCTCCTTTCCGACCTATCAAATGAATTACAACATCTGATCACTGAACTTGATTTCGAGGGTGAATCGGGTGATCTCCTTACCGATATTCGAGCGAAGCTGCTGCTTGGTGTTTCCACACAAAACCTACTTGAGTTGACACTTCAGATCCTCAAACTGGTCATTGAAGGCACCAACCTAGAACGTAAGAAGTCTGAACAATTTGTTGATCAGCTTAATTCATCTCTAGCTTCCAGCATCAAAACGGCAGACCAAAATACCGACCAGAGCCAAAGCTACTTTGAGCACCGCCAAGGGCTTAACTCTGAGTTAAATGAACTTGTCACTAAGAGCCAAAACTCTGTAGAGAAAGCAAAAGATATTGATAGTTTAAAGCGCTCGATTAACCCGCTGCTCAGTGAAATAGCCTCTCTTTCGGAAAGATTGAACCACGCAGAGCAAAAAGAACAAGCTCTAATAGAGAGAATGAATTACGGAAAGACTCAGTTAGATTCACTGTATGAAGTCACCCAAGATTACCGTAAGCGTTTGGAAGATCAGGCTCAACGCATGCTGCTTGACCCGCTAACAAAGGTTTACAATCGCACCGCCTTTACTGACCGCTTAGAGCTTGAGTATCGCCGCTGGATCCGCGCACAACACTCACTGCGCGTAGTACTGCTCGATATAGACAACTTCAAAGCGATTAACGATAGCTTTGGTTATACCGCGGGCGACAAAGCACTCAAAATCATCGCAAGAACCATCACCAAAGAAGCAGGCACCACTGATACTGTGGCGCGTTTTTCAGGTGAAGAATTTGTCTTATTGCTGCCAGAGCAAACTGATGAATATTGCCACCAGGTCATTCAAAACATCCAAACTCAAGTAAGTCGTTTGCCCTTTAAGTTCCGTGACCAACAAATCACGATTACCTTGTGTGCGGCAAGCACTCAGTTTAAAGAGTCAGATACACCAGAAGAAGTATTGGAAAGACTCAATAAGACGCTAAACAAAGCAAAACAACGCGGCACTAACCAACTTGTTTGGCACTAAGCCAACCTTAGATTTAATTTATTTCATTTTTTCAAATACTTATCACATACCATTTCCCTCAATGTTTGCTAAGCTAATGATTAACATTCGCTTAACAAGCATTCTTGGCAAGCAACGCTGTCGTATCCGTTTCGTCTGGTTAACTCTCTCCCACCTTTAACCAAACACTTTCAACGTTTGCTTCTCACTCTCGAGCCAGAGGGTCACTTCAACGTCCCCTGCTCTTTTCAACAAGGAGGCACTATGATCACTCATATCAGCCCTGCCGGTAGCATGGATTTACTCTCTCAACTTGAGGTTGAGCGTCTTAAGAAAACCGCGTCTAGTGATCTGTACCAACTGTATCGTAACTGTACGTTAGCGGTACTCAACTCAGGTAGCCACACCGACAACTCCAAAGAGTTACTCGACAAGTATCAATCGTTTGATGTTGAGGTAGTGCGACGTGAGCGTGGTATCAAACTCGAGCTGAGCAACCCTCCAGAGCATGCCTTTGTCGATGGTGAAATCATCAAAGGTATCCAAGAGCACCTATTTTCAGTGCTGCGTGACATTGTTTACGTCAACATGCACCTCGCAGATAACCAAAGGCTCAACCTGACTAATGCCACTCACATTACCAACCTCGTATTTGGTATTCTGAGAAATGCAGGCGCACTTACACCGGGTATCGAGCCTAACCTGATTGTATGTTGGGGTGGTCACTCTATTAATGCCACTGAATACCAATACACTCGCGAAGTGGGTAATGAACTTGGCCTACGTGAGCTGAACATCTGTACCGGTTGTGGACCGGGTGCGATGGAAGGGCCAATGAAAGGCGCGGCTATTGGTCACGCTAAGCAACGTTATACTGATCATCGTTACTTAGGGCTGACAGAACCTTCAATAATTGCCGCTGAGCCACCAAACCCAATCGTGAATGAGCTGGTGATCATGCCAGATATCGAGAAACGTCTTGAGGCATTCGTTCGTATGGCGCATGGCATCATCATTTTCCCAGGCGGCCCCGGCACGGCCGAAGAGCTACTGTACATCTTAGGGATCATGATGCACCCGAATAACGCCGAACAACCAATGCCGATTGTCTTAACCGGCTCGAAAGAGAGTGAAGCCTACTTCCGCTCTATCGATAAGTTCATCGGTGAAACCTTAGGGCCTGACGCGCAGAAACATTATGAGATCGTGATTGATGATCCTGCTCGCGCTGCGAAAATCATGAAACAAGCGATGCCAGATGTGCGCTCTCACCGTAAAGAGACCGGCGATGCCTACAGCTACAACTGGTCACTGCATATTGAGCCTGAGTTCCAACTGCCATTCGATCCGACACACGAATCTATGGCGGCGCTTGATCTTCATATGGACCAAAAAACAGAGAGCCTAGCCGCTAATTTACGTAAAGCGTTCTCAGGTATTGTCGCAGGTAACGTCAAAGCTGAGGGTATTCTGGAGATCGAGAAGCACGGTCCATTCCTGATTGATGGCGACAAAGAGCTAATGACCAAAATGGACCAACTGCTGAATGACTTTGTGGAGCAACATCGAATGAAGCTACCGGGTGGTACGGACTACGTGCCTTGCTATAAGATTGTGTCTAGTAGCTAATAATAGCAAGCGACTGATAACAGGTGACAAGCGTAAAACTAAACAAGTCCTGACGTATACGTCGCTAACGTTTCAACTCACCAAGTGATACGTTACTATAAGGGGCTAGCAGCCCCTTTTTTATTGCCTATTTAGTGGAAACTTATGTCTATCCATCTTGTTATTATCGATGCCTTAAACCTCATCCGACGCGTGCACTCTGTTCAGCCGGACCCAACCGATATAGCAAGAACCATCACCACGACAACTCGCACTCTCAATAAGATTCTGAATGAATCAAAACCCACCCACATCATCGCGGTATTTGATCACCATTTACAAGACCGTGGCTGGCGCGCAGATGTGCTCCCTGCTTATAAGCAGAACCGCAAACCGATGCCAGAGCCATTAATGAAAGGCCTTGATGCTATCCAACAAGCTTGGTGGGAATTAGGCATTGATTCACTGCTGTCTGATGGCGATGAAGCGGATGACCTAGTCGCAACACTGGCAAAGAAAGTGGCTGACCACGGAGAAACCGTCACCATCATCTCGACAGATAAAGGGTATTGCCAACTGCTATCACCTACTCTACAGATCCGAGATTACTTCCAGCACCGTTGGCTAGACAAACCCTTTATCGAAGCTGAGTTTGGCGTTAAGCCTGAACAACTGGCGGATTACTGGGGGTTAACAGGTGTCAGCTCTAGCCAAGTACCGGGAATTCCAGGTGTCGGACCAAAAGCAGCCAAAGAGATATTAACCACCTACCCAGATATTGAAACGGCCTACCAAGCAGAAGATCTACCGAAAAAATACCGTAAGAAGTTCGACGAGCACATCGAATCCGCTCGTGTATGTAAGCAAGTATCGGCACTCAAAACCGATATCGATTTAGGGTTCAATCTGCAAGATATTCGCTACGAAGCACACGCTTAAGTCGCTGTGACTCGATGGTATTGATACAAAAAATGCTCCTTAAAGGAGCATTTTTTCACTGACACCCTAACGTAAATATTAGTGCGGTGAGATGTTTGAAAGCGCCTGAATGTGAACCGTGATCTCTTCGCGATCGTGGTAAAGGTGCTTAGCCTGCATCTTGAACTTCACTTTATTCTCAATAAGGAACACTTTTAGGTTCTCGATATCTTGCAGTACTTCATCGTAACGGCCTTTCATAGGCAGTTTAAGGTTGAATAGTGCTTCTTTCGCCCAGCCTTTGATGATCCACTCACCCATAAGGTGTGCAACGCGCGCTGGCTTCTCAACCATGTCACAGATAATCCAAGTTACGTTCTTACGGTCTGGTTCAAACTTAAAGCCATCCACCATGTGGTGCTTAATTTGACCCGTTTCCATTAGGCTGTCTGCCATCATGCCGTTATCAACACAGTGAACGAACATCGAGCGCTTAACCAATTGGTAAGTCCAACCACCTGGACATGCACCTAAATCAACACCCCACATACCTGGAGCCAGACGCTCGTCCCACTCATCACGAGGTATGAATACGTGGAATGCTTCTTCTAGCTTCAATGTAGAACGGCTTGGCGCATCTGATGGGAATTTCAGACGAGGGATCCCCATAAAGAACTGTGAGTTATTGGTTGGGTAAGAGTAACCCACAAAGCAGTGACCCGGAGCGATGAAGCATAAATGAAGCACAGGCTTCTTAGCGTTATCTTTCGCTGTCATCAGGCCTTTACCACGCATCGCTTGACGCATCGGCACAGTAAACTTACGGCAGAACTTCAAAAGCTCTTTTGCTTCGTTAGTATCTGGTGTTTCGATACGGATATCACCACAACGAGGGAAACCTTCTTTTTCAGAAAGCGCTTCAAGAATTGGAGAGATACGGTCATCGGTTGGCAGGTCTTTGATTTCAACTGCCACTGCTAGCATCTGACGAGCAAAGATCAGTGATTGGAAATCGATCTCTTTGATCAACTTATCCGCTTCACCTGCTTGGTAACATTCAAACAATACAAAGCCTGTATTGTTCTTTAGGCGAGGAAAACCAAACACTTCCAGTTGTGTTGCCTTGTCTTGAATTTCGCCAGCACATTCTTTTTCAAAACCAGAGCGACAATAAAGTAGTACGTGTTTCACTGAGTTACCTCTTTTATATTCAAAGCAGCGAAGGAGAAGACTCCCCAACCAATGATAAATAGTAGACCACCAAACGGTGTTATAGGGCCAAACCATTTTATTCCTGTCAGTGCTAAGCCATAAAGGCTGCCACTAAAACAAAGGATGCCGATGATAAAGCAAATTGCCGCAATGAAAAAATATTTTTGTGATTTAGCGCCAAGTTTCATCTGTAGCAGAGCACCACACGCCAATATCGCTAGAGTATGGATAAATTGGTACTGAACACCGGTCTCGAACACACCCAAAAGATACTCTGGCAAGATAGCCTTCAAACCGTGCGCGGCGAATGCCCCAAGCATCACAGCGATCGCACCAGAAATGCCTGCAAAAGTGAGTAAATACTTACTTTTCATTGAGCACCTCTTTGATAAACGCTGACAACTTCTCAACGGTTAACGCAATATTCTGCTGTTCGGTGTAACCAGAACTCTTACGAGGCTTAAAACTATGGTCGCCATCGGGAATAAACTCAACTCGAATTGAATCCGATAGATTGAAGTCAGCAAACTCTTCACGCTTACCAAAGGTATCGCGCTCGCCCTGTAAAATAAGACATGGCTTAGCTAACTCAGCGAGATGTTCGCCTTTGTATTTCTCTGGTTTGCCCGGAGGGTGGAAAGGAAAACCCAAGCACGCCATCGCTGCCACTTTATCCAGTTCAGACAAATGACTCGCCATGCGCCCTCCCATCGACTTACCACCAATCACAAGCTTATCAGCGTCGCATTGCTCTATGATCTCTTGGTAGGCTTCAAGGAGCTTAGGGGCTCTGTCAGGTGGGCGACGTTTGCCATCTTCAGCACGCTTGATCATGTAAGGGAAGTTGAAACGAATCACTCGTACCCCTTTAAAGGCTAATCCTTTAGCTACCGACTGCATGAACTCGTGGTCCATGCCAGCACCCGCGCCGTGAGCGAAAATAAAGGTGATTGGGTTGTCTTCACCATCAATAATGACGTTATTCATCGAGTAAGTCCTCTTGTTCACTTTGCGCTTTCGCTAGCATCCAGTCACGGAAAGTAGCGATACGCCCCATGTCAGCTTGTTTCTCGTGACAAACCACATAGAAAGCGTTCTTACTCACCAACACTTCATCAAAAGGCGCAATCAAACGACCTGCTTCGATTTCAGGCTGCGCCAACACATTGTTACCAAGAGCAATCCCCTGGCCGTGAGCAGCCGCCTGCAGCACCATGGTTGAGTGACTGAAGATAGGACCGTGATTAACATTAACCCCGTCAATGCCATTTTGCTTAGCAAACTGTTTCCAATCCTTTCGAGAAGTATCATGCAGTAACGTATGACATGCCAAATCGCTGAGAGATTCTAATGGTTTAGCTCCTAGCAGCACGGAAGGTGAGCAAAGAGGGATCAAGTATTCTTGGTAAAGCTTATCGGCTCTAAGCCCTGACCAATTACCTCGGCCATAGTAAATAGCCACATCTACATCATCAGTCAGCGAACCTTCATCCATATCAACGGCTTTGATTCTTACATCAATGTCAGGTTCTTGCTGATTAAAGTCGGCAAGCCTTGGTACCAACCATTGAATGGCAAAACTCGGCGGTAAACTGATGGTCAATGCGCCCTTTTCACTTCGCTCAAGCACTTTGTCCGTCGCTTCTGCCAGTGATGTGAAAATATCTTTGATATCCAAGAAGTAGCTTTGGCCTTCTTCAGTCAGCAGCAAAGAGCGGTTTCTTCGGCGAAACAGCTTCAAAGATAAGAATTCTTCAAGCGCTTTGATCTGATGACTGACCGCCGCTTGAGTAACAAACAACTCTTCTGCGGCACGCGTAAAACTCAAGTGTCGAGCAGCAGCTTCAAACACTCTTAGCGAGTTTAATGGGGGTAATCGACGAGACATAGTTACTCTCTAAATAAGCATTAGTTTTTTTTATCTGAAACATTATAATTTGTCCATTGCCTAGCGGCCAGAGAAATTCTATATTTCATCCCGCAGCAGCTAGCCTGAACGGCTTGATTCTCTCTAGAATCAATTGGCTTAGCTCCTGCGATGTTGTGTTTGCAAACTCGTTCTTTTCGAGTTGGGTAGAGTTCTACCAAATGTTTTGTTGCAGTTCTATACTGAAACGAGGCATGTACTTCCTGTATTTATTTTGACCTGTCTGTCAAATTTGTTTACACCGCCTTATGGGCGGTGTTTTTTTATGTGCAAAGAAATGTAACAACAAGTTTATCAATAGCTGTGCTAATTAATCTTTATTATTTTTCATCGCTAATCACAGAATCAGATACCCACTCAAATAATCAACTGAACACATACAAATAGCACCATTGAGTTGCACTAAAAAGTAACAGAATACTTCAAGATACTCACACTTCTTCGGTACTTATAAACCTGTTTAGAGCTCACTCTCTCTATCAATCAAAAATTTTGAATCTGAGCATGACGATAGCACGCCCAAACTCACGACTCTGTCTGACTACTGTAAATCATTCACAATAGAAAATAAAAAAGCCGCTTACTTTTCAGTAAGCGGCTTTGCAAATGATTAACGGTTGGTCAACACTCCACTATGGGCGGTAAACCTTAACGTTATGGAAGCCTTGCTCTTGTAGGTAGAGCGCCTGTAGACGGCTCATTACACCACGGTCACAGTACAGCAAGTACTCTTTATCTTGGTCTAGGTCACCGAACTGAGTCGAAAGCTTGAAGAACGGAATGTGTTTAATTTCAACACCATCGATCTCTAGTGGGCTTTCGTCTTCTTCTTCTGGGCTACGGATATCAAGAACGATAGCGTGCTCAGCAACAGCTTGAACTTGTTCAACTTCAGGCGCTTGCTCTTGGCTCTCTTTCTCGATGTCACGGATATCCATAACACGAGCGTTCTCGATCACTTGATCCAGCACTTCAAAGTTAAACTTAGCTTCTTCTGCTTCCAGTTTGCCTTTCTTCGCTTTCACTGTTGGCTTCTTAGAGATAACACCACAATACTCAGGCATTACTTTAGCGAAGTCTTCAGTACCGATGATACGAGAAAGGTCAATGATGTCTTCTTTGTCCCAGTTGATAAGCGGACGAAGAATCAAAGTATCAGTCACGTTGTCGATGTGGCGAAGGTTAGTTAGCGTTTGGCTAGAAACCTGACCAAGTGCTTCACCCGTTACTAGCGCTTCAATACCGAAACGCTCTGCAACCATACCACCAGCACGCATGAACATGCGCTTAAGAACAACGCCCATTTGGCCGTCTTCAACGTTCTCTAGGATTTCAGCAACCACGGGTTCAAAATCTACAGAAATGAACTTCACCTTTGCAGATGAGCCGTATTTGTTCCATAGGTAGTGAGCTACTTGCTTAACGCCAATCTCGTGCGCTGGGCCACCAAGGTTGAAGAAACAGTAGTGAACCTTAGAGCCACGCTTGATGTGCAGGTAGCTTGAAACACCAGAGTCGAAACCACCAGAGATCAAGCTCAGTAGGTCTTCTTGAGTACCAAGAGGGAAACCACCTAGGCCTTTATGGCGAGCTAGAACTTGGTTTAGCTTATCGTTAGCCACTTCAACCTTAACGGTTACATCAGGGTTCTTAAGTCGAACTTTAGCTGACTCAACCGCTTGGTTTAGACCACCACCTACGTAGCGTTCAAGTTCAATAGATGTAAAGTCATGCTTACCACGACGCTTAGCACGAACAGAGAAAGTCTTGCCTTCAATGTCAGCACGGCTGCGTTCTAGTACTTGCTCGTAAATATCGTGCAAGTCTTTGAATTCAGACTGTTGTACTTCAAGAGAGTGGTGAATACCTGGAGTGTGAGTCAGAGCCTCTAACACTTCTGTGTAGTACTGGTCACTCTCAGACGTCACTTCTATATGATCGCGACGGTTGAATACCGCAACACTTTCACAGCGACGTTGAATAACGTTACGAATGTTGCACTCTAGAATCCTTGTGAAGCGCTTACGCACCGATTCACTTTTTACAAAAATTTCCGGATGGGGCTTAACAATAAATTTCATAGTACTTTCACAACATTAATGTTCAAAATTTTGAAAACGCTCATCGCCAAACAAATTAGAGAATTTACCCAGCACTTGAAGCAAGAATAGATCATATCTAAATCTAAGGGCGCGAATTATACATGAGAAAGTGAAGCAAGGAAAAGAGTGCTTGCTGCAACACCATCATTAAACTGCCTGTTATTAAAAGTAGCAGGTTTCGAAACGACATAAATACAGCAGAGAGATGATTGAAGACCAGCAAACAAAAAGCCCAACCTCATTGTAAGGTTGGGCTTTCGATGCTATCTGCTCACCACCGCGTGCACATATCGGCTACTCATTAATAACAGGCACTTCATCACTGTAAAGCGGTTCACCCTGCATGATGCTGATTTCAACGCGGCGGTTAAGGCTACGTTGCCATTCAGTATCATTCGGCTCCACAGGCTCAGTATCGGCCATACCACGCACTCTCAAGCGTTGATGAGAGAAACCGCGTACCTTTTCCATCTCTTGAGCGACAGACACTGCTCGCTGTGATGACAAGTCCCAATTTGAGCGATAAAGCTCTGAATCAAGACGTTGGTTATCGGTGTGCCCTGAGATTCGGACAATGCCCGGTACATCTTTTACTAATTCAGCGACCTGTCTCACCAATGGGCGAAATTTAGGTTGTAAGAAAGCAGAACCCGATGGGAATGCGCCTTTCTCACGAATTCGAATCACAATCTGCTGGCCAAGATTTTCCACCTCAATCGCGCCTTGGTCGATTTCTCGTTCCAACGCTTTCTTGATGCTTTCCATCAAGGTTTCCATCTCTTGCGATTGAGCTTCAGCTTGTTGTTGCTGTTGGTCTGACTCAGAATTTTGATTGTCGTGAGTCGAAACCTCTGGCGACTTGCCTCCGGTCATCTTGCCTTGGTCACGCATGGTGCCGCCAGCACGCTCAGATTCACCTTCATGAAACTCAAGCGTTTGCTGCGTAATATCAATAGTCTGCTGCATGATCACATCAATAGGTGTTGGCTCTGGGCGACCAGGGCGGAACTCTTGTGCAATAATGCTGGTGCCTTTAGGAATGTCTTTCACTTCCAAGCGGTTTTGTACACCAAACGCGAATTTCATCGAGCCAGCGATCTGTTTGAACTTCAGTACGTCCATCTCAGAAAATGAGAGCAGCAGTACGAAGAAACACATCAGCAGTGACATCAAGTCAGCAAATGTCCCCATCCATTGAGGTAACCCCGGAGGAGGACATTTACATGGATTCTCTTCATCCATCTTAAACTCCTCTTACGCGGGTTCACCATCAATCGTGCGCTTACCTTCGTTGAGGTAGCTCTTGAGGTAACCATCAATAACTCGTGGGTTCTGACCATCTTGAATAGCCAGTACACCATCCATAACTAGACGACGGTTAAGTGTCTCTTGGTCACGACGTAGCGCAAGCTTGTCAGCAATTGGGAAGAACACCATGTTCGAAAGAATCGCACCGTACAGAGTGGTCAAAAGTGCTACCGCCATCGCAGGACCGATCGCTTTTGGATCATCCATGTTCGAAAGCATGGCAACCAGACCAACCAAGGTACCAATCATACCCATCGCAGGAGCAACATCACCAAATGCAGAGAACACTTTCGCGCCCTGCTCGTGACGTTCAGTCGTTAATGCGATGTCTTTTTGCAATGCTGCACGTACTACATCTCCATCATGGCCATCTACCAACAGGTCGATGCCCTTTTGCATGAAGCTGTTACTGATTTCCATCTCTTCGAGTGCTAAGAAGCCACCTTTACGCGCTGCATCCGCCATCTCTACCACTTTAGCGATAAGATCTTCAGGTTCATCGGCTTTAAACATGAAGGCTTTGCCTGCAATTTTAGTCGCACCAAAGAACTGCCCCATGGTGAACTTCATCAGAACAACAAAGGTTGAGCCACCAACCACGATCAAAATGGATGTCGTGTCATAGAACATCCCGAGGCTTCCACCTAGGATCATTGCCATGATTACAAAGGCAAATCCACCAATCAAACCTATTAGGGTTGCTAAATCCACTGAGCACTCCTCATGCTTTTTTGTAGCTCTATGTCGACGATAATCTTTGTATCGGCAAGACTATAAGATCTTTTAGTAAATTCTTGGCCTAAGTATCACACTTTTCGTTTTTGAATCCCAACTATTGGCTTACTTTGCTCTTATAGGTAGCGCATAAACTCGATAAAGCTAAGGTTATTCAAGCAAAGTGAGTTCAAGCCCCTTAAAAACAAACTTTCTAGCAAAATTTCTTGGTTACATTTGACCATCTTAGCGGCCTAGGGTAACGTTCGTTCATCTTTCCAAACGCAGATTTATTATGGCTACTAAGAAACCTGAAAATATGAGCTTTGAAGCAGCAATCGAAGAGCTTGATGGCTTGGTTGATCAACTAGAAAATGGTGATCTAGCTTTAGATGATGCGCTGAAGAAGTTCGAACGAGGTATCTCCCTCGCTCGTGCCGGTCAAAGCAAACTAAACGATGCTGAACAGCGTGTTAGCATCCTACTGCAAAATGATGAAAACGCAGAACTTAGTGACTTTAACCCACAACCAGAATAACGAATTGTATGAGATCCCCTATGATCGAGACTTTATTGTCTTATCAAGCACGTAATAACGAGCAACTGAACCTTTGGCTTGATCGCCTGCCACACCAAAATCAGAACCTGATCAACGCAATGCGTTATGGGTTACTTTTAGGCGGTAAACGCGCACGTCCATTTCTTGTCTACATTACAGGGGAAATGCTCGGCTGCACCGCTGAAGAACTCGACACTCCAGCCTCTGCAATCGAATGTATTCATGCCTACTCTCTGATTCACGACGACCTTCCAGCAATGGATGACGATGAACTGCGTCGTGGTCATCAGACTTGTCACATCAAATACGATGAAGCAACGGCAATTTTAACTGGCGATGCACTACAAACTCTCGCCTTTACTATACTTGCGGAAGGCACATTAAATGCTGACGGTGAAAGCAATCGCGTTCGAATGATTCAACGCCTAGCAGAAGCCTCTGGTGCACAAGGTATGTGTATTGGACAAGCACTTGATATTGAAGCTGAAAACCGCTCTGTCACGCTAGAAGAGTTAGAAGAGGTTCACCGCAATAAAACGGGCGCTCTAATGAAATGTGCGATTCGTTTAGGTGCACTCGCTGCTGGCGAAAAAGCGTTTGAAGTGATGCCTCAATTAGACAAGTACGCCGATGCCATTGGATTAGCATTCCAGGTTCAAGATGATATTTTAGATATCACCAGCGATACTGAAACTTTGGGTAAACCACAGGGTTCTGACCAAGAATTGAACAAAAGCACCTACCCTTCTTTGCTAGGTTTAGAGGGCGCTCAAGAAAAAGCGCAAACTCTGCTACAGGAAGCGCTTCAAGCTTTGGCTGCAATCCCATACAATACCCAGTTACTCGAAGAGTTCGCCCGATACGTCATCGAGCGCAAGAACTAGACAATAAGCGCGCATTACCTATGACTCTTGATATATCAAAGTACCCTACTCTTGCTTTAGCTGATAAGCCAGAGGATTTGCGTCTCCTCCCGAAAGAGACGCTTACACAGCTTTGTGATGAATTACGTACCTATCTTCTTAACTCGGTGAGCCAATCAAGTGGTCACTTAGCGTCAGGCTTAGGTACAGTAGAGCTAACCGTTGCTCTGCACTACGTGTACAACACACCTTTTGACCAGTTGGTTTGGGATGTTGGCCACCAAGCATACCCGCATAAAATTCTTACTGGTCGTCGCGACCGCTTGTCGACTATCCGTCAAAAAGATGGGCTACACCCATTCCCATGGCGTCAAGAGAGCGTATACGACACCCTTTCGGTTGGTCACTCTTCAACTTCGATCAGTGCTGCACTTGGTATGGCTATCAGTGCAAAGAAAGAAGGCAAGAATCGTAAAGTCGTGAGTGTGATTGGTGACGGCGCGATTACTGCGGGTATGGCATTCGAAGCTATGAACCACGCGGGCGATATTCACAATGACATGCTGGTTATCCTTAACGATAACGAGATGTCGATCTCTGAAAACGTAGGTGCTCTGAACAACCACCTAGCTCAAGTTCTTTCTGGCAGTCTTTACACGTCTATTCGTGAGGGCGGCAAGAAAGTGCTATCTGGCGTTCCGCCGATTAAAGAGCTGGTTCGTCGTACAGAAGAACACCTAAAAGGCATGGTTGTTCCTGGCACCATGTTTGAAGAGTTAGGCTTTAATTACATTGGTCCAATTGATGGGCACGATGTGAATGAGCTGATTAAAACGCTGAAGAACATGAGAGACCTTAAAGGCCCTCAGTTCCTGCATATCATGACTAAGAAAGGCAAAGGTTACGAGCCAGCAGAGAAAGATCCAATCGGTTACCACGGCGTACCGAAATTCGATCCAGCACACTCAAGTCTGCCTAAGAGCACCAGCTCTAAACCAACTTTCTCTAAGATTTTTGGCGACTTCCTGTGTGATATGGCCGCGCAAGATCCTAAGCTGATGGCGATCACGCCTGCAATGCGTGAAGGCTCTGGCATGGTACGTTTCTCTAAAGAATATCCAGAACAATACTTCGACGTTGCTATTGCTGAGCAGCACGCTGTGACGCTAGCAACCGGTATGGCGATTGCGGGTGATAAACCGATTGTGGCTATCTACTCGACTTTCCTACAACGTGGCTACGATCAGTTGATCCACGATGTAGCTATCATGGATCTACCGGTCATGTTCGCGATTGACCGTGCAGGTCTTGTCGGTGCCGATGGTCAAACACACCAAGGTGCGTTCGACTTAAGCTTTATGCGTTGTATTCCAAACATGGTGATCATGGCACCAAGTGACGAAAACGAATGTCGCCAAATGCTATACACTGGCCACCAACACACAGGTCCAAGTGCCGTTCGTTACCCTCGAGGTAATGGCATGGGCACTGAGATCCAAAGTGAGTTTACTGCGCTTGAGATTGGTAAAGGTCGTATCGTTCGTGAAATTGCGAAAGCAAAAGATGGCTCGAAAGTCGCTATCCTAAGCTTCGGTACCTTCTTAGAAAGTGCGCTTCAAACCGCTGACGCTATCGATGCGACCGTTGCAGACATGCGTTTTGTGAAACCGCTAGACGAAGCTCTGATCAAGCAACTTGCTGCTGACCACGATGTACTGGTTACTATCGAGGAAAACGCAATCGCAGGTGGTGCGGGTGCGGGTGTGATTGAATTCTTGATGCAAGAGAAACTACTGATGCCAGTATTGAACCTTGGCCTACCTGACAAGTTCATTGCTCAAGGCACTCAAGGCGAGCTACATGAAGAGCTAGGCTTAGACGCGAAAGGTATTGAGAAGTCTATTTCTGACTACCTTGCTAAATAACTTTCACAAGCAAGCGGCATAAACGACAAAACAAAAAAGGTTGGCCCTAGGGTCAACCTTTTTAGTATCCGTTAATTAGTTTGGTGTACCACCAACTAAGCCTTCAGCTAACTCACACTAACCAACCTGCGAAATGCGCTACGGCATACAACGAAATCGACGCCATAATACCCGCCACAATATCGTCAATCATGATACCCAAACCACCATGAACTCGCGCATCTAACCAACCAATCGGCCATGGTTTTACCATGTCAAAGAAGCGGAAAAGCACAAAACCAGTCAGAAGCCATTTCCAGTCATCAGCAGGGATATTCAGCATCGGCACCAAGCTCATGGTGATCCAAAAGCCCGAAAACTCATCCCAAACGATAGAACCGTGGTCATGCACGCCCATATCATCAGACGTTACTTGGCAGATCTTAATACCAATAATGCAGCTTACAACCACCACAGCAACGTAAGCAGGGAACGGTAGCTGAACCAACAATAAGTACAATGGAATAGACGCGAGCGTACCCATGGTGCCGGGAATAATAGGCGATAAGCCACTACCAAAACCCGTTGCTAAGAAATGCCAAGGGTTTTTAAGAGAAATAAGAGAAAGTGGGTTTGTCATCAATTAACCTTAAAGTGATCGTAACCAGTTAAGTTCCAACTCAGTGGTTCACCATTATTGTGTAATTCAAAATATTCTACAGGTCTTATCTGGCCAATGCAGGTGACTTTTGTGCCAGTGTGTGACAAAGCACTTTCCAATGACCCTTTATTCTCTTCCGGCACAGTAAAGCACAGTTCGTACTCTTCACCACTGGTGAGCGCATACTGTTGAGCCGAAGCGACATCAGAAGCAAACTGGCGCAGCTCTGGAGAGATAGGAAGGCAACTCACATCAATGCTTGCACCAACCTCTGAACGCTTCAGGATATGCTTTAGGTCAGCAATCACGCCGTCAGAGATATCAATAGCAGACGAAGCAAGATTAACGAGCGCCTGGCCCGCGAGCACTCGTGGAGAGCTGATGTAGTGTCTCTCTTCAAGCTCAAGTGCATAAGGCTTAGCTTTGTTCTGTTCAGGGTTAAGTAGCACTTCGAGGCCAGCTTTACTGTCACCTAGGTTACCTGTTACGTAAATCCAGTCACCCACTTTAGCGCCATCTCTACGCAGTGCTCGTCCTTCAGGAACAAAGCCCTGTACAGTCAATGTCAGGCTTAGTGGTCCTTTAGTTGTGTCACCACCAATTAACTGGATACCAAAGTAGTCTGCGAGTTTAAAAAAGGAGTCACAGAAAGGAGCAAGCCATGCCTCATCCACCTCAGGCATTGTTAACGCAAATGAAACCCAAGCAGGCGTCGCCCCCATAGCAGCCAGGTCGCTAATGTTAGACGCCAAGGCTTTATGTGCTACCCATGCAGGATTAGCCTCAGCCAAGAAATGGGTACCAGCCACTAAGGTGTCCGTACTGATCGCTATCTCAACATTGCTTGGCGCTTTGACCAAAGCACAATCATCACCCGCAGCCAGATGTACATCTTTACGTTGTGGTTGTCGATTTACAAAATATTTTTCAATCAGGTTAAATTCGCCAGACATCACATGCCCTATCTTTAGTCTTCATACAAATCACCGTAATTATTGATATTACAGAAATTTAGTTACAAAAAAGGCCAGCATGATAGCTGACCTTTAGATTCAATATACGAACGTCTTATTTCTTACGAACGTGCGGTGCAGCTTTATCAAGCACACCGTTAACAAACTTATGGCTGTCTTCTGCTGCGAATACTTTCGCAAGCTCGATAGCTTCGTTGATAACCACTTTGTATGGTACATCTTCGCGACGAGTCATCTCGTACATAGCTAAACGTAGAAGCGCTAGTTCCATCAGATCCAGATCTTGCATAGGGCGAGATACGAATGGACGAAGCTTGCTATCAAGTTCCATGTGGCTAAGAGCAACACCAGTTAGCAGGTCGCGGAAGTATGCAACGTCTGTTTCTGGCATAGCAAGTGCAGGTTCTGCAGCATGATGCTCTTCTTCATCATACTTACCACCAGATAAGAACTGTTCTTCAACGGTAGCAATATTTTCTTTAGTAATTTGCCAAGAATAAATTGCTTGTAGAGCAAATTGACGTGCGTTACGACGTGCGGCTGGTTTCACACTGGCCCCCATTAGGAATCGATTTCAGAAAGAACGTTGATCATCTCAAGTGCGCTAAGTGCTGCTTCTGCACCCTTATTACCAGCCTTGGTTCCTGCGCGTTCAATAGCTTGATCGATCGTATCAACAGTAAGAACACCAAACGCTACTGGAAGAGAGTATTCCAGAGACACTTGTGCCAAACCTTTATTACATTCACTACAAACATAGTCAAAGTGAGGTGTACCGCCACGAATTACTGTACCAAGAGATACAATCGCATCGAACTTGCCTGTTTTTGCAACGCGCTGCGCTACAAGTGGAAGTTCAACTGCACCGGGGCAACGAACAACAGTGATGTTGTCTTCGCTTACTTGTCCATGACGCTTTAAAGTATCGATTGCACCAGAAAGTAAACTTTCGTTAATAAAACTGTTGAAACGAGCAATAACGATAGCAATTTTTGCATTTGGCGCTGGGAAGCCACCCTCGATCACTTTCATAAGCCTTCCTTTAACTATTTTCATCAAGTGAGAATCGCCGGATTCTAGCACAAAACTGTGAGCAATATCTAATGGTAATTTAGAAGAACAGACACCGGCAATGTAAAGATGATAATGCAGCGCCAATCCCAAGCATATAGGAACAGCGAGTAGCCAAGTTTGTGTATTGAACACGTATTGAGTCGAACTTGGCTACTTTGCTCTTTTGACAAGATTTATCACCAAAAGAGCCACTGAGATTATCGGTAAATTATGTCACTACAAACGGAGAAACGTCTGCTCGTTGACACATATTTTATTCGCAAACATACTCAACAACGTTAAGACCAAAACCACCTAATGCGTGGTAACGCTTAGTGCTCGAAGAAAGCAGACGCATATCGTGCACGCCTAGGTCTTGAAGAATCTGAGAACCGACACCAACACGACGTGAGGTACCTTGCTTCTTAGCCATGGTTGGTTGTTCGTTCTTATCTTGCGCTTCAAATGTCTTCACTTTGTGAATCAAAGAATCAGACGACTCTTCGTTACCAAGAATAACCAACACACCGCCTTCGTCTCCAATGCGCTTCATCGCTTTATCTAGCGACCAGCTGCGCTCGGTACCACGATCTGAATGAAGCAGATCGGTAAACGTATCATGCAGGTGAACACGTACTAAAGGAGCACCTTCAGTTAAGCTACCTTTTTGCATGGCGTAGTGGATCTGGTTATCAATTGTATCGCGGTAAGTCACAAGCTCGAAATCACCAAACTCTGTTGGTAAATGGCATTGTGCAACGCGCTCAATTGTCGTTTCAGTGTTGTTGCGGTACTCAATCAAGTCAGCAATAGTGCCAAGCTTGATGTCGTGCTTTTCTGCGAACACTTCAAGATCAGGGCGACGCGCCATAGTACCGTCGTCGTTTAGGATTTCTACGATAACCGATGCTGGTTCACAGCCCGCTAATCGAGCTAAATCACAACCCGCTTCAGTGTGGCCAGCGCGCGTTAATACGCCGCCTTCTTGAGCTGTCAGTGGGAAGATATGACCAGGTTGAACTAAGTCAGCCGCTTTTGCGTCTTTCGCTACTGCAGCTTGAACCGTCACTGCACGATCGGATGCTGAAATACCGGTTGTTACACCCTCTGCCGCTTCAATCGAAACCGTAAAGTTAGTGGTGTACTGTGCATTATTGTCTTGAACCATAGGTGCTAAACCCATACGGTTTGAACGCTCTTTAGTCAGCGTTAGACAGATCAAACCGCGGCCGTACATTGCCATGAAGTTAATCGCTTCTGGCGTAACATGTTCTGCTGCCATGATCAGATCGCCTTCATTCTCGCGATCTTCATCATCCATCAGGATAACCATTTTTCCTAGGCGAATGTCTTCAATAATTTCTTGAGGAGTACTAATTGGCATTGTTCTATATCCTTTGAAATGGTTCTGCTTCCTAGAACCGACACTATTTAAACCTGATGATATTGCTTCGCTTTACAAAGTCTCGCTTAATTACTTTGTATTGACGGTTAGGCAAAACCATTCTGCTGTAAGAATTCCATCGTTAATCGAGATTCAGGCTCAGATTCTTGTTGCTGACCTTGCAGTAAACGCTCCATGTAACGCGCTAATACATCGACTTCTAAATTCACTTTACGACCTACATTGAATTGGTCGATGATGGTTTCTGAAGAGGTGTGAGGAACGATAGTCAGCTTGAATGCGTTCTTGCGTAAATCGTTCACAGTCAGACTGATGCCATCGACCGTTATTGAGCCTTTTTGAGCGACGTATTTTGAGATCTCTGCTGGCATTTCTACCCAAAACTCAATTGCACGGCCAACTTGGTTGCGTTCAACAATCTCACCCACGCCATCAACGTGACCAGACACAATGTGTCCACCGAAACGCGTGGTTGGTAACATTGCTTTCTCAAGGTTAACTTTATCGCCCGCTTGGTAATCGACAAAACCCGTTTTGTTCAGGGTCTCAAGCGAAAGGTCTGCACTGTAGCTGTGGTCGTTGAATTCAACGACTGTCAAACACACACCATTGGTTGCGATACTGTCGCCTAACTGAACGTCAGCCATATCAAGCTTGCCAACGTTGACCGTTACGGTGATGTCTTCTCCGCGGGGAGTGATTGCACTCAATGTACCTACGGCTTCTACAATTCCTGTAAACATTTTAAAACTCTTTTTGTTGTCAACGACACGTATGCAGTTGGAGTAACTATTTCGAGAGTGGTTTCGCTGCTATTGGTTTAGCCACAATTGGTTTCGCCACAATGCGAATATCCACACCAACCTGTCGAACATCTTTAATTTCTAGGTCAATAACGTCAGACATTGAAGTGAGCCCTAATGCGCCCATCAAACCTCGTCCGTCACTGCCCATAAGTTTAGGTGCTAAATAGAGGATTAGCTCATCCACCAGCTGTTCTTCAATCAAGCTTTTTGCCAATGTTGCGCCCGCTTCGACCCAAATATGGTCGATATGATTGGCAGGTAATTGACGCATCAGATCGTGCAAATCGAGCTGACCTGCATCTGTGGTTCCTACTTCAATATCCGCAGACGCTTCAGCCACTCTTAACACTGGTGTTGGCGACTGATATAACTTGAGCTCAGGACGCAGTTGATTTTGACGATCAAGAATCACGCGAATTGGCTGACGAAGTTCATCTTCAGCGTAATGAGCTTTAATACTGCTTGGCAACTCTGCCCAGCGAACATTCAACGAGGCGTTATCTTCAATCACCGTTTGGCTTGTGGATAACACTGCGCCCGCTTTTGCTCGGTAATTCTGAACATCACGACGCGCTTCTGGCGATGTGATCCACTGGCTTTGGCCATTTTCCAATGCAGTTTGACCATCAAGGCTAGCCGCCATCTTCAACTGAACAAATGGCATGCCAGTTTGCATACGCTTGATAAATGCAGGGTTCAAATCAAGAGCATCTTGCTCTAACAAACCAATTTCAACCTCAATACCCGCGTCGCGTAGCATTTTGATACCACGACCTGCGACTTTTGGGTTTGGGTCCTGCATAGCGCAAATTACTTTTGCAACTTGAGCCTTAATCAAACCTTCGGCACAAGGCGGCGTTCGACCATAATGCGAACAAGGTTCAAGTGTGACATAAGCTGTCGCGCCTTTGGCCTTATCGCCTGCCATTCTCATGGCATGCACTTCGGCATGAGGTTCGCCCGCTTTAGCATGAAAACCTTCACCGACGATCTGACCATCGGTTTGTACGATGACACAGCCCACATTCGGGTTTGGTGCAGTAGTGTAAATGCCGCGTTTTGCTAACTGAATAGCACGCGACATCATTTGAAAATCTAGGGGAGTAAAGTTTGACATGATTGAAGAGTTAATCCTCTAATTTAGCGATTTCTTCGCCAAACTCTCGGATGTCTTCAAAACTACGGTAAACAGAGGCAAAACGGATGTACGCCACTTTGTCCAATTCTTTCAATTGGCCCATCACAAGGTTACCAATCATCTCGCTTGGTACTTCACGCTCACCAGTTGCACGGAGTTGTGACTTAATCGTACTGATCGCAAGTTCAATTGCATCAGCACTCACTGGGCGTTTTTCGAGGGCGCGCTGAACACCACCGACCATTTTATCTTCGTTAAATGGTTCGCGGTTTCCATTCGACTTAATTACTTTAGGCATCACAAGTTCTGCCGATTCGAACGTAGTAAAACGCTCGCTACATGCAAGGCATTGACGGCGACGACGAACCTGATGTCCATCGGCAACCAGTCTTGAATCGATTACTTTAGTGTCGTTCTCTGAACAAAAAGGACAATGCATATCACCTCCAAATAATTGAATATCAGTGTAACGGAATTGCCAAACGTTAGGAAAGAAAAAGGGCCAATTAAGGCCCTTTTGTGTGGTGATTCATTGATTATTGCTACTCGATCGCCATTTCAAAAATGAGCTGAGGAGTAAAATTAACGACCAGCGTTAACCGCGAACTAAATAGTTCGCTTTACCTACCCATTTGTAACTTGTTAGCTCTTCTAAGCCCATAGGGCCGCGAGCATGTAATTTCTGGGTAGAGACTGCTACTTCAGCGCCCAAACCAAACTGCGCACCATCAGTGAAGCGAGTTGATGCATTTACATATACCGCCGCAGAACCTACCGAGTTAATAAAGCGCTCTGAGCTTTCTAGGCTGTTAGTCATGATCGCATCAGAGTGACTCGCGTTGTGTACGCGCATGTGGTCAATCGCTTCTGCAACGTCAGCAACCACTTTTACGCCTAACGTGTAGCTTAGCCATTCAGTGTCAAAGTCACCTTCAACCGCATCACGTTGGTCTTCAAAGCCAGTTAGCAGTGATTTCGCACTCGCATCAGCAACCAAGGTTACCTTGCCCGCTAAACGCTGTTTCAACTTAGTAAGGAAAGCTTCAGCAGCGGCTTCATGCACTAGCAGTGTATCCAATGAGTTACATGCAGATGGACGTTGAACTTTCGAGTTTTCAACCACATCGACAGACTTCTCAAGATCAGCGCTTTCATCAACAAAGATATGGCTGATACCAAAACCACCGATGATCACTGGAATAGTACTGTTCTCTTTACACATCTTGTGCAAGCCAGCGCCACCACGAGGAATGATCATGTCAACATAGTCATCTAGCTTAAGCAGTTGAGATACGAGTTCACGATCCGGTTTTTCGATGTACTGAACAGAAGCCGCAGGAAGTTCCGCTTTCTCTAATGCAGACTGGATAACTTTAACCAGTTCCATGTTCGAGAAAAACGTCTCTTTACCGCCACGTAGGATACTTGCGTTACCAGTCTTCAGACACAATGCCGCAATATCAATGGTTACGTTCGGACGCGCTTCATAGATAACGCCAACCACACCAAGCGGTACGCGACGGCGAGACAATGACATGCCGTTTTCCAGTACCTTGCTGTCAATTTCGCTGCCTACTGGGTCATTCAGGCTAATCACGTTACGAACATCGTTAGCAATGCCTGTTAAGCGCTCTTCGTTAAGAAGTAGACGGTCAAGCAGTGCGTCAGTTAAACCGGCTTCGCGACCTAGTTCGATATCTTTCGCATTCGCTTCTAAAATCGTTGCTGCGTTTGCTTCTAGCTCATCAGCGATGATCGCCAATGCTTTATTCTTTTGCGCCGTAGATGCGGTCGCTAGGTAGAAAGCAGCGTCTTTTGCTGCGATACCCATGTTAGTTAAATTCACGTTTAACTCTCCCTAAATTCTGTCTGTCTTTGGATGTACAAAGGCGATTCGCGATGTCTAAACTCGCTGCTCATCGCCTTATCATCACAAGCTACTCTTGAATCACGACTAGGTCGTCACGGTGAATGACTTCTGACCCGTAATCGTAACCAAGGATGTCGCCAATATCTTTACTGTGCTTGCCTGCTATTTTTGCTAGGTCTTGGCTTGAGTAGCTAGCGATACCACGCGCTACTACTTTGCCTTTGCTGTCTGTGACTTGGGTAACTTCACCACGAGAGAACTCGCCTTTAACTCGAACAACACCTTTAGCCAACAAGCTACTGCCTTTGGTGTTGACTGCGTTTACTGCACCGTCGTCGACCACAATGTCACCAGCTGAAGCAGGACCCGCTAAAATCCAGCGTTTACGGTTTTCAAGCGCTTCGGCTAACGGCAAGAAACGTGTGCCTTGTGGGTTGTCACTCAGTGAGTCAAACACCACATTTTCAGCACTGCCCGCAGCAATAATCACTTCGATGCCAGCGCGACGAGCAATATCCGCAGCCTGCAGTTTTGTCGCCATGCCGCCAGTACCTAACGTCGTACCGCTGCCGCCTGCGATCTTACGCAGTGTGTCATCAATGGTTTTCACTTCTTTGATGAGCTCAGCATTTGGATCTTTACGAGGGTCAGCCGTAAACAAGCCTTTTTGGTCTGTTAGTAGCAAAAGCTTATCAGCACCGCACAAAATACCCACTAATGCCGACAAGTTATCATTGTCGCCCACTTTAATTTCGTTGGTTGCTACTGCATCGTTTTCGTTTACTACCGGAATAATATCGTGTTCAACAAGTGCGTTGATCGTGTCACGTGCATTCAGAAAACGCTCGCGATCATCGAGATCAGCACGAGTCAGTAGCATCTGACCAATCTTAAGGCCATAGATAGCAAACAAAGACTCCCAAACTTGAATCAACTGGCTTTGCCCAACTGCCGCAAGCAACTGTTTGCTCGCCATTGAGTTGGGAAGTGCGGGGTAACCAAGGTGCTCACGTCCTGCTGCAATTGCGCCAGACGAAACCATAACCACAGAGTGGCCTTGTTTTTTTAATTCTGCACATTGACGAACTAGCTCAACCATGTGAGCACGATCTAATGCCAATGTTCCACCAGTTAAGACACTGGTACCCAGTTTAACAACGACAGTTTTACGCTGTGTTGTTGTCCCGCTTTGATGATTTGTTGTCATGAAGTCTTTTATGGATAAAACAAATAAGAGGTGATGTTTTAGCAATCAAAAGGGGAATTCACAAGCAGAAAAGGTGCGAAACCGCACCTTTTTGCTTTATATAGAAGAGTAACCTTTAAAATTAGACGAATTCGACAGACTCTTCGTCTAATTGGATACTGATTTCAAACTTACTTTGAAGTTCATCAACCAGTTTTTTGTGGAAGGCTTCTTGAGTTCGAGAGACCTCAGCGACCGCCTTTTTAGGTAACGGCAAAGAATCCCAGTTACCATCGATGTTGTATTTACCGATATTGTACTTCGCCGAATATCCCTCTTCCGACTTATCTAATTCCAGCCACCAGCCCCAAAACTCGCGTTCTTCTGGTGATTTTTTATCGTTCACACATACAGACAAGCAATCAAAGATATAGTGACCTTCTTCTGATTGCGGTTCCCTCAAGTAAGGCCCGATCGCCTTTAAAACATTCAACAAGCGGTAATGCGTAGGTTGTTGTGTCACTTCTGACATATTGAATCTCCATTTTCAATGTTAAGAATGACGTTACTCAGACTGTTATACGTAGAAACTACGCAATTGGATTTTATAAATTATTACTGAGTATCAGGTACTTAGTTTGTACACTTTTCATGCTTAACTAATTTAGGAGAAATGTCATCTAAATAATTCATCCTCAAGCCACTTTATCGCCAATTCGAGGGATTGCTCATAACCTTGTGTAATTGACTTAGCTTTGATTTTCTTCGCTTTTCCGTAATCACTGTAAATAGCAACCAGTTGATTATCCATCGGTGGTGATACAGGATCACCCTCTAAGGCCAATGCCAAGATAGGAACACTGGTTTTACTGTTTGACAGCAAACCTTGCACCTTCAGTGACCACGCCATCAATTGCCCAGAAAGACTATTGATATCGACCGCCCCTTTACCAAGACGCGAAGCCAACACATCCAAATGCATCTTAGGCATCTGCTTAAGTTTGTCGGCATGAACAAAGATATCGTGAATTGGCGCGCCTAAAGAGATACATGCTTTTATCTTGTGTTGCTCAAGGAAAGATAATCTGACCATCGCATTGCCGCCAAAGCGGAAGCCAAATAAACCCACTTTGTGGTGATCCACCCATGGAATGTTAGGTAGCTCATTCAGCACAGCTTGGTGAAGACAAGACGAGTCTTCTGTCAAAGGCCAATGCGCACTGTGCCCTATCGATGGCATGTCTACCGTTAACATAGCAATGTTCTTAGGTGCTAAATAATCCCTAAACAAGCGCCACATATCAGTTTGTAAGCTATCGAGACCCGCGCTGACAATCACAACTGGTTGTGGTTTGTCTGTTTTAGTTAGATGCAAGTTCGCTTTGATCTTCTTGTTTTGGTACGGAATATCAATCTGCTTGACGATCAACTTGGTGTGCTTAATCGCTTCAGAATAGGCTGCGTTGGCCAACACTTGAGCCTGAGCTGCCAAATTGTCGTTCTTGAGATGTGGGTAACCCGCAATACTGAAACACAACGATGCTGAAAACAGCTCTTCAGCCATCTCTTCACCGTTCTTTTCATTAGAACGATTCTGATGTTGCATACCCAGCTTGGTCCATTCGTATGCCCAATTACCACTTCGGTAACCCATAACCGTATCAAGCCACTCATCGGTTGTACGAGAGTTATCTGATGACGCGATGCGAGCCAATACCGCTTCTTGCTCTATTGGATTAACGCCTTGCCATACCCACTGAAGACGTCTTAGGTTTCGGTACCATGATGAGTTTTGCTGTTCACGCTTCTCATCCAATAACTCTTCAGAGCTTGGCATGTATTGTGTCAACATTGAGGTCTCTTTCGCCTGCTTGTGCTTTACAAACAAGGTTTCCGAAAGGTTCGAGCTCGTTTCTTCTGGTTCAGACATTGGGATACTTAATAAGAAATGGTTGTCACTAATCATATAAAAAAAAATGACCCTATAAAGGGTCATTTCTCAAAAAACTAAGTTTACGCTTATTTTGACTTGCGATTTACTGGCTCAACGTAGCTTAGGCTAGTATCCCAAGGTTGCTCAATCCATGTGTCTTGAGCGATATCAACAATGTACTCGTCTAGCAAATCAGCGC
Organism: Vibrio sp. 10N.286.55.E10; assembly: GCF_002872555.1. Classification (NCBI taxonomy): domain Bacteria; kingdom Pseudomonadati; phylum Pseudomonadota; class Gammaproteobacteria; order Vibrionales; family Vibrionaceae; genus Vibrio; species Vibrio sp. 10N.286.55.E10. Next base: position 106,051 of record NZ_MCSD01000012.1, on the reverse strand, counting down.
CAGATGGTTTTGCACATACAGCGATCAGTTTCGCTTTAGGGTACATTTCGCGAAGCTTACGTGCAGTGTCACCACTATCAACCAAGTCTTCAACGATTAGGAAGCCTTCGCCGTCACCTTCAGGTGCTTTAACTACTGTCATATCACGTTGGTGATCGTGGTCGTAGCTAGAAATACAAATCGTATCTACGTGACGAATACCTAGTTCACGAGCCAAGATTGCACCAGGAACCAAACCACCACGGCTTACTGCCCAGATGCCTTTCCACTGCTCTGCTGGCATTTGCTTTTCAGCAAGTTGACGGCAGTAAGTCTGCATGTTGTCCCAAGTGATAACGAATTTGTTGCTCATAGTATAAAACCTAATAATTTTGTCATGTTATTAGAGGCTATCTCAAACATAGCCTCTTCAGCGATTAAGCAGAAATCTAGACGATTAAGCGAAAATGTATTTAAGAATAAAGATAGCCGACATTACCCACACAGCAGGTGAAACGTCGCGACCTTTACCACTTAGCAGCTTAATTGCAGCGTAAGCGATGAAACCTAGTGAGATACCCTCAGCGATAGAGTACGTCAGCGGCATAAGCAGACATGTTACCACGACTGGTGCTGCTTCCGTAAGATCACGCCAATCAATGCCAACTAGGCCAGACATCATCAGAATTGCTACATAGAAAAGTGCACCTGATGTTGCGTAAGCCGGAATCATACCTGCAAGTGGCGAGAAGAAAAGAGCCAGTAGGAATAAGATACCAACAACAACCGCTGTTAGACCTGTACGGCCGCCTTCAGCGACACCCGCAACACTCTCAACATAAGAAGTAGTATTTGATGTACCTAGCAGTGCACCAATAGATGTTGCTGTAGAGTCAGCAAGCAGTGCTTTGTTCAAGCGAGGTAGTTTGCCGTCTTCTTTGATTAGGTTTGCTTTCGTTGCAACACCAACCAGAGTACCAGCTGTATCGAACAAATCGACGAACAAGAATGCGAATACCACTGAAATCATACCGATTTCAAATACAGCAGAGAAATCAAGCTGCATGAATGTAGGAGCAAGGCTTGGTGGTGTAGACATGATGCCGCCGTATTGAACGTCACCAATAATAATACCAAGAGCCGTGATTGCTAGGATTGCAATCATTACTGCGCCTTTCACACCACGGTGAACAAGAGCAATCGTAAGGAAGAAGCCTAATGAACCAAGGATAGGAGCAATCGCAGTAATGTCGCCCAGTGAAACTTTAGTTGCTGGGTTAGAAACAACGATGCCTGCATTGCTAAGAGCAATAAACGCTAGGAAAAGACCGATACCTGCAGAGATACCAACACGCAGAGACATAGGGATCGAGTTGATAATCCATTCACGGATCTTAAAGATACTTAAGAAAATGAAGATTACACCTGATACGAAAACCGCTGCCAGAGCAACTTGCCACGTATAACCCATACCCATAACAACTGCGTAGGTAAAGAAGGCGTTCAGACCCATACCTGGTGCTTGAGCGATTGGGTAGTTAGCAACAAAGCCCATGATGAAACAGCCAATAGCAGCCGCTAAACAGGTTGCTACAAATACAGCGCCATGGTCCATACCAGCATCAGCTAGAATCATTGGGTTTACAAAAATGATGTAAGCCATTGTTAGGAAGGTTGTTAGACCTGCGATGATTTCAGTGCGCACATTGGTGCCATTTTCACTGAGTTTGAATAGCTTTTCGAACATTATCGAATCCTATAAGGGTAAAAAGTAAACGGTTGCGTAATCGATTGGCTGTGGATTATAAAGTTATCAAATAACAAATTCCAGATAGAATTAAGGCTCTAATCGATATTTATCAGAATGCCGTATGAAACAAAGCGATTAAAAACGCAGTAATCACCAAGAAATAATCATAATAAACAGTTAATTAAGCCCATTAAGCACAATGAAAAATCTTGGTTACTTTTTCGACCATCTGTTATTTTGATAAAGAATCTAACCATTAAATTCTGAATTCAAACCCACAAGAGTTGTGTATTTTTCAACAGGATCAGTAATAAGGCGCAAATTGATATTTTGGCGTTTAAAAAACAACCACGCAGAGCAGCAGGAAAAGAGACGAGATAAAGCGGTTTGGAAAAGTAGCAGGCAAAAAAAACGCCACTCAAAACTGAGTGGCGGTAGAATCTGTCAACCAAAAGGGCTGTAAAAGAATTCCAATATATAGGGGTGAACAAAACTGTTCGAGTTACATGCTTACGGTATTAGTAACCAAAGCTTGTAGGGTATGCAAAGTTGCTAGTGTAAACAGAGCTGTTAAGCCAGAACATTGCAGATGGTAAACCTTTCATAACTATCACCTTAATAAATCAATAAAAAACAAATTTGATTTCTCGGTTCCTTGGAGGCGATAAAACGGACTCATCCTTTGAGCATTTACTCTTCGTCTCAGAAGTTGGTTATTAATATACCCTAAAGAAAAAAGATTACAAGTATTTTTTGCTATACATCACACTTTTGGCTACTTGTGGTTATTTTGCAAACTTATTTTCGTAATTAAATTACAAAAAAGAATTAAACAAACGTTTGCCCGTGTCATTTATAAGCATCAAAGCGCTTAATCATGATCAGATGGACAAGATCGCTTTCAAAATTTGAGCTATTTGAGGTTTAGAACCGCTACTCGTCAAAACACTCTAGTGGTATGCTGTTGCCATCAAAACAGACCCATATTTTAGATTTTTGTTCTAAGTTTTCACCTATAAAAACCCTAAATATATGGTTATCAAATAAAAAAGGAGTCATCCGTGTCTGAATTCCATTCTGAGATCAGTAAATTATCCCCTGCCCCTATTTGGCAGTTCTTCGATAAGATTTGCTCAATCCCACACCCTTCAAAGCATGAAGAAGAGCTTGCTCAATACATTATTGCTTGGGCAACAGAGCAAGGCCTAGATGTACGTCGTGACCCAACGGGCAACGTATTCATCAAGAAGCCAGCAACGCCGGGTATGGAAAACAAAAAAGGTGTGGTGCTACAAGCTCACATCGATATGGTTCCACAAAAGAACGAAGACACCGTTCATGACTTCGCTAAAGATCCAATCCAACCATACATCGATGGTGAGTGGGTTACAGCAAAAGGGACAACGCTTGGCGCTGATAACGGCATGGGCATGGCTTCTTGCCTAGCGGTTCTTGCTTCAAACGAAATCCAGCACGGCCCTATCGAAGTTCTACTAACAGTAGATGAAGAAGCAGGCATGACTGGTGCTTTCGGTCTTGAAGCGGGTTGGTTAGAAGGCGATATCCTTCTTAACACCGATTCAGAGCAAGAAGGCGAAGTGTACATGGGTTGTGCTGGCGGTATCGACGGCGCAATGACATTTGAAGTTGCACGTAATGCAATTCCTGCTGATTTCGTAACACGCAAGCTAACGTTGAAAGGCCTTAAAGGCGGTCACTCTGGTTGTGATATCCACACAGGCCGTGCAAACGCAAACAAACTGCTTGCTCGCTTCCTAGCGGGTCACGCGAAAGAGCTAGACCTACGCATCGTCGAATTCAAAGGCGGTAGCCTACGTAATGCGATCCCTCGTGAAGGTTTCGTAACGGTTGCAGTACCTGCTGCAAACCAAGAGAAACTGGCTTCTCTATACAACTACTACACAGAGCTTCTTTCAACTGAGCTAGGTAAAGTAGAAGACAGCATTGTTACTTTCAACGAAGAAGCTTCGGTTGAAATGGGCGCTCTTGTAGCAGCTGACCAAGCTCGCTTTATCGCTGCACTAAACGCTGCGCCAAACGGCGTGATTCGTATGAGCGACGAGATTGAAGGTGTTGTTGAAACATCTCTAAACGTTGGTGTTATCACAACAGAAGAGAACTCAATCACTGTACTTTGCCTGATTCGCTCTTTGATCGATTCTGGCCGTAGCCAAGTTGAAAGCATGCTGAATTCTGTTGCTGAACTAGCAGGCGCGAGCATCGAGTTTTCTGGCGCTTACCCAGGTTGGAAGCCAGACGCAGATTCAGAAATCATGCACATCTTCCGCGACATGTACGAAGGTATCTACGGTCACAAGCCAAACATCATGGTTATCCATGCTGGTCTTGAGTGTGGTCTATTCAAAGAACCTTACCCGAATATGGATATGGTTTCTTTCGGCCCAACGATCAAGTTCCCGCACTCTCCTGATGAGAAAGTGAAGATCGACACCGTTGAGCTATTCTGGAACCAAATGGTTGCACTGCTTGAAGCAATCCCAGAAAAAGCATAATTCGATAAGCTATGTTTGTTCAATGAACCGTGCTTTTCAATAAATAGTACTTTTCAGTAAATGCCGTTTATTCGAGACAAAATAAAACAGGTACTCATTGAGTACCTGTTTTTGTATCTAATTTTTGTAATAAGCAAAAAAATTAAGCGCGTGAAGCTGCGTAGTTCTCTAGCTCATCAATTGAAGTTTGTGCAACCACTTCGCCATCGATGAAGTACGTTACCATCTCACCATCACGAACACCGATTAGTGTCGCTCGCTCACCAGATTGGTAAGTGATATCCATTTGGATTGTATTTTCATCAATCTGCTGCATCTGACCTTTTTCGATCATATTTACATTAGTGATTGGGCCTACCGGTGCTTCTGTTAGAGACGGATCTAGCTGATGGTTAATATCAAGGTAAGTATCAACCTTAGTATCAAAGATGTGCGGAGCACCCGTTAGTGGGTTGCTACCTGTCCAGAACTCTAGTGAGTTGAATACTAGGTAATCCGCTGCAACCGTTAGACCGTACGCAGGTGCCAACAGTAAGTTCAAACCGCCACGTGCGTAACGGTTATCAACCGCTTTAAGGTTGAACTTCATTAGGTAACCCGTTACTGCGTTGCTACCAACACAGCCAGACAAAGCAACAGATACCACTGCTAGTGCTACAACTTTTGAAATTGTTTTTTTCATTTTGATCTCGATATTTGAATTTGGCCGCCAAAAAATGGCGGTGGATAATACCAACGAACCAAATGACAAATATCAGCGCTAAATCAATGTATTGTCAGAAAATTCACAATTTGAAACACCCTTCAATTAACCAAATAAAAAACTTAAACCAATTCATAAGCCCTTTCATAAAAAACTTTTGTCGTCACCGTAAAGCGATTGATTCGTACTAAAAATCAACGATTGATACATTCCGTGTTAACGAATTATCACCATGTTGAGAACAACCTAAATGGCAAGACTAAAACCTAATCAACCATTCGAATTACTTGGTTATACTGTTCAGCCAGGACAACGAATGGAGATTGAACTGCAAGCGGCTCAGCTTTACACGCACTCTCCACTTTCGATCCCGATTGAAATTATTCACGGTCGCCAAGCAGGCCCAACACTGATGGTAAATGCGGCGATCCACGGCGATGAGCTAAACGGTGTTGAGATTGCTCGACAACTGACGAATGCTATCGATCCAAAAAAACTGAAAGGTACCTTGATTGTCGTGCCTATCGTTAACGTGTTCGGCTTTATCCATAAGTCTCGTTACCTACCGGACCGTCGCGACCTAAACCGTTGCTTCCCAGGTAGTGAGAAAGGATCGCTAACATCACGTATCGCTTACACTTTCTTCGAGAACGTGGCAAAGCACTGTGATTACATCTTGGATCTACACACGGGCGCGATTCACCGCACCAACCTGCCTCAGATTCGTGCAAACCTATCAAATCCAGAAACAATGCGCATCGCGAAAGCATTCGCAACACCAGTGATCATCGATTCACCACTGCGTGACGGTTCACTGCGTAGCGAAGCAGAAAAACTGGGGATTCCTGTATTAACTTACGAAGGTGGTGAAGCGCTGCGTTTTGATCATCTAGCGATTCGTGCGGGTTATCTTGGTGTGCATCAAGTGATGAAAGAAATCGGCATGCTGCGCCCTAACCGCAAAAAGTTGCCAGAGCCTGTGTTGAGTAAATCCACCAGCTGGATCCGCGCGGAATCAGACGGTATTTTGCGTAACATGGTAAGACTTGGCGAACAAGTTGAAGCAGGACAAACCCTTGCTTACATCAGTTCTCCATTAGGTCACCAAGAGGGCCAAGTGATCACAACCAAAGGCGGTATCGTGATTGGTCAACAAACTCTACCTTTGGTAAACGAAGGTGATGCTGTGTTCCATATTGCTTACTTTAAGCAAGACGATGAAGAAGTAGGACAATCAGTAGAAAGCTACATTGAAGAAGTAGCAGAAGACGATTGGCTAACTGCGCTGAATAACTAATCAGGCAATGCTTAAAAGTTTAAGAGCTCGGCGTTAAAAGCGAGAAGCCAAACCGTGCTCTTAAACACAATAAAACAGAACTCCACAAACTAAAAAGCCCCAATATACTTTTAACTAGAAAGAGAAAAGTTATATCGGGGCTTTTTTTACAAATCCCTTATCTTAAAATTAAGGGATCTATAAATTAATCATGCACTGAATTACTCAGCGTCTTCTTGCTCTTCTGCACGAGCTTTAGCGCGCGCTTCACGTGCTTGCTCAGCTTTAAGCTCTTTAGTGTGACGTAGTTCGTCACGCTCTTTACGCTGCTCTGATTTACGCTCGTTACGTTCAGCTTGGTTAGCGATGAAAGATGCTAGCTCTTTCTCTGCCCACTCTTGTGCTAGAGCTTCAGTTTCGAAACCAGACTCACGCTTAGATACTGTAGTGCTGCGAGACGTTACTTGACGAGTAATCTCTGCACACCAACCATTGCGTTTTTCTGTAAGGCGGATATCAAATTTTTTGTTCTTAGACATGTTCTATTTTTTCCTAAGGGAGATCATTAAGGGATCGGTCAACTTTGATAACTCCATCTAAGTGAGCATCTTTTAACACCATCCCTTGGTAAGCGCGGTATTAGAGCACAAATCAATGAATATTGCTGCAAATATTTGCAGCGGATCACACTCCAATGCTGCAAATCGTTTGCGCTTGATTTCTGTTAGTTCATAACTTCCAATTCATCATCAATTTCTGCCCTGTTTTATCGACAACAATGAAATGAACTATGCTCAAACAGAGATAAATGAAAGAGATACCTGCTTGCTCAGGTTTATAGACTCTACTGCCTCACCTACTCCGCCCATAATTAAAATAGCTAAGGAGTTGCTATGGATAGCTTCATCAAACATTTACCGAAGGTTGAGCTGCACTTACACATAGAAGGTACATTAGAACCAGAGCTGATGTTCGAGCTCACCAAGCGTAATAACGTGTCGATTCCCTTTGAGACCCCTGAACAAATACGAGAGGCGTACCAGTTCCACAATCTTCAATCCTTTCTCGATATCTACTATCAAGGTGCTAACGTACTGATTCATGAGCAAGATTTCTACGATCTGACGTGGGCTTATCTGTTGAAGTGCCAGCAAGATAATGTGGTTCACACTGAGATATTCTTCGACCCTCAAACCCACACTGAACGTGGCATCGCCTTTGACACGATTGTAGGCGGCATTACCCAAGCACTAGAGCAAGCCACACAGGAACTCGGGATCAGCAGCCAACTTATCATGTGTTTCCTGCGTCATCTCGATGAAGGCAGCGCGTTCGAGACACTCAAACAGGCCTTACCTTACAAAGACAAAATCATTGCGGTTGGGCTAGATTCATCAGAACAAGGCAACCCGCCAGAGAAGTTTAAACATGTATTCCGAGAAGCGATCAACCAAGGATTTCTGACTGTCGCGCACGCCGGAGAAGAAGGCCCTGCGCAAAATATTATCGACGCTCTGAGCTTGCTAAGCATTACCCGAATTGATCATGGCGTTCGCTGTATAGAAGATGAAGAACTGATGGAGCAGCTAATAGCCAAACGCACACCGCTGACGGTCTGCCCACTCTCGAATACTAAGCTCAAGGTCTTCGACACCATGCAAGAGCACAACATCGTCGAGCTGTTGAGAAAAGGGCTGTGCGTCACCATCAATTCCGATGATCCCGCTTACTTCGGCGGCTATATGAATGATAACTTCCTCGCCGTCGCCAATGCTCACCCAGTGACGAAAAACGAATTAGCGCAATTCAGTATTAATGCCATCGAAGCCAGTTTCATCTCGCCTCACGCCAAAGAAGATCTCATTACACAGGTACGCCAATACCTTGTTGCAAATACTTAATGAGTTATGAAGATCAAAAAGGGAAGCTCAGAGCTTCCCTTTCAGTATGGGTAGATAACCAATTAGCTTAGCCCGGGTGACCATCCACTCTTGGTGTTAATAGCATCATGCCGAACTTCCAGATAAATAGCCCAAATGCTAACGTCCATAAACCCGCACTGATGTTGACTATCTCAAATAAGTACGCCGGGAAAAAGGTCACACCTAGACTACGTACTAGCGCCGCGATAAAAATAGCCGAGAACGCCAAAGCCATACTTGGCCCTTTATAGATAGCACGACCGGTGTGCCCCATCGTCACGCGTGTAATCATCGCAAGAATTAACCCACTCAGACCACCAATCGCAAACAAGTGCAGCATATTGTGGCTCGCGAACGGGTTGTCCAACAGACCACGTAGCAGCAAGCTTAGAGGGATACATAGGTAAGCCGCATGCAGCGACCACACCAAAGGCTCAGACAAAGTTGTCCAAGGCTTCCAGCGGATAAAGCGTACCAATTGGGTTACACCTGCAAATACCATCAACTCATTGCCGACTTGAGCAAAGGTCAATGGGAAGAAACTCAACACAAATAAACCAACCAAAGGTAGATTCGCTAGCCATTCCAACCAAACTAAGGGTTGAGCTTTTTCAAAATCAAAACGACGCGCCGTGAAGAATGGAATAACTCGCCCACCCATTACAGACAGCAACAACGTAAACCACCACAACATCGCTTGCCATACCGCTGATGAAGGAAATGGAGGCATCCCCTTAATGGTCGCGTAACTAGCAAAGTTCGCCACGATAGCCAATATAAACAGTGGTACAAAGAACAGGTTCTTCCAGCCTTTCGACTTCACGACACGAAAACCAATTTCGTAGGCGGCGAAGATTAAGAACAACGCCTCAACCGACGAGATCAACCATAACGGAGCAGGTGTCCAAAACAGAATGCGAGGTGCGATCCATAAGCCAACAAGGGCAGCTAACCGATAGTGCTTGGTTCCGTTGACACCCGTCCACGTTTGTACCGCCGTTAACACAAAACCGACCACTATCGCCATTGAGAAACCAAACAGCATTTCGTGTACGTGCCACCAAAGCGCCGGTACTTTTAGCATTTCTGGCTGACCGTTTTGGAACATGATGACCCAAGCCACAATCGCGATCACAGCATAGAGACTGCCTAAAAAGAAGAAAGGTCTAAACCCCAAACGAAGATAAGCAGGAATTGCATCTTCTACACTTTTATCTGTGATATTTAACAAACTCGTTCCTCATTTCAGATAACAAGCCAAGTGTGGCTTCTGGGAATTGCTATTTAATAGTCAAATTCGTGATGCAGTAATTTCTACTGCCATATTACTTTCAACAATGCACGAAACGCGCCAAACAGAGAAACCTTTTAAAAACAACAATCAACGCACTTTTTCAAGTCAAAAGCGAGTCAATTAAACACAATCAAAAGAGTCAATTTAACTCGCAAGTGTATAAAAATAAAAACGGCTGACTTTTGATGAAACGACACATATAGTAAGACTAGACTTAAATGGAACAACTCAGACAAGGAATGCGATGTATATTTTTGGTTATGGTAGCTTAATCAACTCATCTTCACGCCAGCTTACCGGTCAGACTGGGCAAGCGATCCCTGCGATTGTTCATGGCTTAATTCGCCATTGGAGCAAGATCGATGACAGTTATGTTTTATCACCTTTGATCGTCAATCTCGGCAAGGGACAGGTGAATGGTGTGTTGCTTGAGGTGGATGATATTGCACTGGCTGAGTTTGATCGCCGTGAGCGAGGTTATCATCGAATCGAATTAAAGGCCTCTCAGATAGAAAGCCAAAATGAGTTCAAACAGGATCAATCGATCTGGGTTTACATCAAAGACGAGATTGAGGCTCCTTGCGAAAACAGCCCTATCGTTCAAACCTATGTCGACACGGTATTGGCAGGATGTTTAGAGGTGTCTGAAAGCTTTGCGGCGCACTTTGTTAAACACACACAAGGTTGGCATCACCCATTAGAAAATGATCGCCACCAGCCTAAATACGGCAATCTTGCTGGGGTTTCCGATCACCACCACAGTGTAATTGATGGCTTGATACTGACTGTACGAAGCTAGCTTATGTACCTTGTTAATGAATATACATAGCGAGTTAATTTAGGTTGGTGAACACATTAGATCACCAACCTAAAGAGAGCTTAAACGACACGAATACCTGCTGGCATCGCACGTTCAGGTGTCAGTAATACACTTTCAGATTCATCTTCCGTTTCGGCACATAACAACATGCACTCAGAAGTGTGGCCTCTCATCTTCGCCTTCGCTAGATTGCACAAAACAACAACCTGCTTGCCCATTAACTCTTCTTCTGTGTAATAAGGTACTAAACTGGTCACCGTTTGTAGCGTTTTGTCACCCACATCCACTTGCACGATGTAAAGCTTGTCCGCATTTTCATGACGCACAACCTCGATGATCTTACCGACACGCATTTCTAACTTAGCAAAGTCACCATAAGAGACAGTATCCATTTCTCACTTCCTATATTGATTTATTTTCACCCATTAAATCATTTACTAAAATTAAGTAAAATGTAAATGTTTACACTAGCATTAAGCCTAATAATTACAAGCGGTAAAGATCTCATTACTGGAAGTAAAATGAGAGTTTCGTTGCCTTACTATCATTGTCGGTGTTAAATAGATGCAGCAATGTATAGAGGTTAAAAATGGCAACAATTAAAGATGTAGCAAAGGAAGCTGGTGTTTCTGTTGCAACCGTATCTCGAGTGATCAACAAGTCTCCCAAGGCGAGTGCAAGCTCGGTAGAGTCTGTAACTAAAGCGATGTCTAAACTCGGCTATCGCCCGAATGCCAATGCTCGCGCTCTGGTAAGCCAAAGCACAAACACTGTTGGTGTATTGGTCGGTGACATCTCCGATCCCTTTTTTGGCACGCTAGTTAAGGCTGTCGATAATGTCGCTCGTGAGAACGGAAAACATATCCTTGTCGGTAATGGCTCACACGATCGTGAAGAAGAGAGACAAGCGATTGAGTTACTGATTAACAGCCGTTGCGATGCTTTGGTGATCCACTCAAAAGGCCTGACAGACGAAGAACTGATTGCCTATGCAAAAGAAGTCAAAGGCTTAGTGCTGATCAACCGTTATATTGCAGAGATTGCCAACCGTTGTATTTTCTTGGACAACAAAAAAGGCGCGTATCTTGCGACTGAATATCTGATCCGCCATGGTCATCAGAATATTGCCTGTATCGCCTCATCGCATAGCATTGAAGATGCCGATGAACGTATCCAAGGTTACTTAGCGGCACTCTCAGATTACAAAATTGCGCTCTCTGACAGCTATATTGAATACTCAGCACCCACCAGTGACGGTGGCGAATACGCCATGACTAACCTTTTGACTAAATCACTGCCAATCACCGGTATTGTGGCATACAACGATTACATGGCAGCAGGTGCTTTATCTGTCCTTGATGAAAACGGTATTCAAGCGCCGGACGAAATGTCGATCATCGGCTTCGATGATGGCTTGATTGCCCGCTATGTTCATCCAAAGCTAACCACCATTCGCTACCCAATTCAGATGATGGCAGAGAAAGCGACACGACTCGCGTTGCACCTAGCCAAAGGTGAAAACACCTCAACTGAGCCAATGATGTTCTCTCCGACTTTGGTACGCCGTAATTCGGTAGAGAAAGTCTAAGCTCTAGTCTACTCACCAAGCAATAAACAAAAAAAAGCCCTAACAGAATCGCTTCTGTTAGGGCTTTCCTACCTTACTCGGATACTCAACAATCGCGCTTAATAAACCGCACTCTTGTTGAGCGCCACTTTTGCTCATCCCCCAAGAACAACGCGATAATTCACATCGTCCTATTCACAAGCAAAAGACATTGGCGTAACCGTTTTGAACTAGAGCGTACTAGTTTGAAGAATCCCCCGAAAATTCAAACTGGTAACAGGTACTGTAGTTATATTCTTGTTCAGGCTTGAGAATACAACTGTCCTGCTTCCACTCTGGGTGGTTAGGAGAGTCAGGTAAGAACTGAGTTTCTAGCGCCAAACCAGCGTAGTCTTCATAGCTACCACCACTTCGGTTTGGTGTGCCACCAAGCCAGTTTCCGGTGTATAGCTGCATCGCAGGTTTGGTTGAAAATACTTTTAGTGTGACGAGCGCATCTGGTGAGGTTACGGTAGCGGCACATTGAGTGCGCTTGCAGCCGTCAGCCAATAAGAAAGAGTGGTCGTAACCCTTTGCTGCTTTCTGCTGTTCATCACCCAACAAACGCTCTGAGATCATCATAGGCTGATTGAAGTCGAAGCTGGTCGATTTCACCGATTTAAGGTTACCTAATGGAATACCCACCGAATTGGTCGGTAAGAATTGATTGGCGTTGATGCTGACAATGTGTGACAAACAATCGTGTCCGGCTTCTGCGCCAAGTAGATTGAAGTAAGCATGATTCGTTAGATTAACCACGGTTGGCTTATCGGTGGTTGCAGAGTAATTAATGGAAACTCGATTGTCTTCGGTGATGTCATAACGCACCGACACATTCAAATTCCCCGGAAATCCTTGGTCGCCATCAGCAGACTCAAGAGTAAACACCACTGACGTTTCGGTTTTCTCGGTAATATTCCAACGACGTTTATCAAAACCGTTCGGACCACCATGCAAGGTATTGCCCGCTTGGTTGGTTTCCAGCTTGTAGTTCTGACCATCAATTTTAAAGCGACCATTGGCAATGCGGTTAGCATAACGGCCAACGGTTGTGCCCATATAGCTGGCTTGCTTCTCGAAATTATCCATTGAGTTAACACCCAATAGCACTTCTCTTCTATTTCCTTTTACTGGCAAGATACAGCTCAACCACGTTGCGCCAATATCCATGAATGTCACTTCCATGCCGTGTACATTCGACAGCGTGACAAGCTGAGCAGGTTGGCCATCATAGGCTGCAGTTTCTGTCATGGATTGATGCAGGTTCTGCGCTTGTGTCATTCTAAATTCCTTCTACTGCCAGTAAAAAGCCTCTACGTTTGAGGTAAAGGCTTTAGTATTTGGCCTACCATGATCTTTTTACTTGGTAAGCTCTATATTAAGTCTCGAAGCAGTTAGATTACTTCAATTAGGCTGGCGCCGTCTTTCGCTTGGCACACATAAATAGATTCTTTTAGACCCGTCGCCGCTTGATATTTCTGCTCCACAGTTGTTTTAATTTCATCAACCAATGCAGGTGGAACCAAAGCCACAATACAACCACCGAAACCACCGCCCGTCATACGCACACCGCCTTGCTCACAGATCACTTCTTTGACCATATCTACCAGCGTATCAATCTCTTTCACTGTGATTTCAAAGTCATCACGCATTGATGCATGCGATTCTGCCATCAGTTCACCCATACGCTTCATGTCGTGAGTACGCAGAGCTTGAGCCGCTTCAACGGTACGGTCATTTTCAGTAATCACGTGACGAGCACGCTTAGCAACCATCTCGTCCAACTCAGATTCTTTCGCTTTGAACTGTTCAATGGTCACATCACGAAGTGCCGGAACACCAAAGATGCGCGCCGCTTCTTCACATTGTTCACGACGCGTGTTGTATTCGCTGTCGACTAAGCCGCGTTTCTTGTTTGAGTTGATGATAACCACAGCCATATCTTCTGGCATTGAAACCGCTTGAGTCTCTAGGCTACGACAGTCCAAAAGCATTGCGTGATTTGCGCGACCTTCTGCAGAGATCATCTGGTCCATAATGCCGCAGTTACAGCCTACAAATTCGTTTTCAGCTTGCTGACCATTAAGCGCCACTTCGGCTTGGCTGATCTCTAGGTTGTAAAGCACCTTGAATGTTTGACCAATCACCACTTCCAGTGCCGCAGAAGAACTTAAGCCAGCACCTTGAGGCACGTTGCCCGTTACAGAGATATCTGCACCTGTAAATTCAAAACCGCGACCTTTTAAGCACTTCACCACACCACGAATGTAATTAGCCCACATCTTGTCTTGTTGAAATGTGATCTCTTGAGTTAGGTCGAATTCATCCACAGCATTGCCGTAGTCCACCGACACTACGCGCACGATGTTGTCGTCACGTTTAGCCGCTGCGACTACCGTCTGGTAGTTAATGGCACACGGTAGAACAAAACCATCGTTGTAGTCAGTGTGTTCACCGATCAGGTTCACACGACCTGGTGCTTGGATAATATGAGTCGCTTGGTAGCCAAGGACTTGCTCAAAAGATGCTTTCACGTTTTGGATTAGGTCAGACATAAGTAAACTCTCTGGTTAAACTCTTTGTTCAATTGGTTATGGCCCCTTCACGGCACCACTTTAATTCTTTTAGATTTCCCTATCTCGTTCATCTCTCACAATAGGGAATGACAACATCGACTCCTAAGTAACGAAGCAACCAAGCTTCTCACCTGCCGTCATTCCAGAATCGAGGGACGAGATATCAGGAATCTCGCTCGTTATCTACGAAGCAACGTATTACTGCTCTTTATAGTGAACGTCACTCAAATCACGAAGACGTTGCGCTGCTTGTTCTGCGGTTAAATCACGCTGAGATTCTGCCAGCATTTCATAGCCAACCATGAACTTACGAACCGAAGCACTGCGTAACAGTGGCGGGTAGAACAAGGCATGCAACTGCCAATGATCGATATCCGTACCTTCTTCAAAGAATGGCGCATAGTGCCAGCCCATCGAGTATGGGAATGAACATTGGAATAGGTTGTCGTAGCGACTCGTTAGCTTCTTAATCGCAAGTGCCAAGTCATCACGTTGTTCGTCAGTCAGTTCACTCATGCGGCGAATGTGTGTTTTTGGCAGCAACATGGTTTCGAATGGCCACGCAGCCCAGTAAGGAACCACAGCAACCCAATGTTCGGTTTCAACGACAGTGCGTGAGCCGTCTTTCATTTCAGCTTCAACGTAATCCACTAATAGGTTTGAACCTTGTTGCTCAAAGTATTCTTTTAGAAGCTTTTCTTTACGTTCAATCTCGTTTGGCAGAAAGCTGTTCGCCCAAATTTGACCGTGTGGATGAGGCTGAGAGCAGCCCATGGTCTCGCCTTTGTTTTCAAACGCTTGAACCCATAGGTAGTCTTTACCTAGCTCTTCAATCTGTTCATTCCATGTATCAATCACACCGCGAATCTTGTTTACTGGTAACTCTGGCAGCGTTTTGCTGTGGTCCGGAGAGAAACAGATCACGCGGCTCAACCCACGTACACCTTGAGTCTTGAATAGAGGGTTATCAGACTCTGGAGCGTCAGGCGAATCAGGCATCAAGGCCGCGAAATCATTACTGAATACATAAGTGCCGTCGTAATTTGGGTTTTCATCGCCCGAGATACGCGTATTGGTTGGGCACAAGAAACACTCTTTCTCGTACTCAGGAAGTTGCTCGGTCGATGGCTTTTCATCTTGGCCACTCCAAGGACGCTTTGCGCGGTGCGGTGATACTAAGATCCACTGACCTGTTAATGGGTTATAACGACGATGCGGGTGATCTACTGGGTTAAATTCAACTTTTGACATGTTTAGATTGCTCTCAAATTTTGTGTCTTGGTCAATTCACCAAGATGAATAATTCTTCTACAAGGAGATTCCCTATCACGCTCGTTCCTCGCTGTAGGGAATGACGTTCAGAAATCGTAGTTTTAAAATTCGTCATTCCAGAATCGAGGTACGAGATATCTGGAATCTCTCTGTTCTCATCTCTTATCTCTGCCTTCCCCAAAGAAATTAGAGATGCAGCTAAGCAGCTTCAATTACACAGGCTAGTAGCCGTTCGGGTTATTCGACTGCCAATTCCATGTATCCGCTGTCATCTCCATCACGCTACGCGTCGCCTTCCAACCAAGTTCGCGCTCCGCTTTTTCTGTGCTTGCCCAACATTCGGCAATGTCACCTGCGCGACGTGGGCAAAGTTCATAAGGAACCGGTTTGCCTGATGCTTGTGCGAAGGCTTCAACCATCTCGAGTACACTTGAGCCTTTGCCAGTACCTAGATTGTAAATGTGTAAGCCCGCTTTCTCGCCAACCACTTTTAGTGCGGCGACATGGCCATCCGCTAAATCCATGACATGAATATAGTCACGAACGCCTGTACCATCGACTGTTGGGTAATCGTTTCCAAAAACAGCCAGTTTTTCACGGCGACCTACGGCTACTTGAGCTATGAACGGCATTAAATTATTTGGGATACCTTGTGGGTCTTCACCCATAATGCCCGATGGATGTGCGCCGACTGGATTGAAGTAACGTAGCAAAGTCACGCTCCAATCGTTCTCCGCGTTGAACAGATCGCTTAAGCACTCTTCAACCATATATTTGCTGCGACCATAAGGGTTAGTTGTCGCGCCTGTTGGTGAAGTTTCAGTAATCGGCACTACTTCAGGGTCACCGTAAACGGTAGCCGAAGAACTAAATACGATGCTTTTTACGCCCGCTTTCTTCATACTTCGAGCTAACACCAATGAACCATTGACGTTGTTATCGTAGTATTCCAAAGGCTTAGCCACCGACTCCCCTACCGCTTTCAGGCCAGCAAAGTGAATCACGGCTTGGATATCGTTTTCTGAAAACACGCTATCTAGAAAAGATTGGTCACGAATGTCGCCAAGATAAAACGTTGGTCGCTTGCCAGTTAACGATTCGATTCGTTCCAGCACTAGCTCTTTGCTGTTGCAAAGGTTATCAACAATGATTGGCTCCATACCTGCCTGTATCATTTGAATGCATGTATGACTTCCGATGTAACCCATGCCGCCCGTAACCAGTACTTTCACAATCAACCTCTCTTTATCGTCATTCGTGGGCTAGCTCAAACTGACATTCAGCTCAATAGCACCGTATGCCAGAAATAGTAGCAGCCATTTTGACTATAATTCTGTGATCAAAACCACGAAGTGTAAACGTTTACACTAACTTTCATCATTGGTACTGAACATGGCATAGAGATAACGTATAGCTGTTAACTTCTAATTCATTGAATTTTAATAAGATAATTATAGATAGTCAGATTTGAGACATCACAGATGAGTTGAGCATTTATTTTACTAAAAGTTAATGCAATGACTTCCAGTTTGATTACAATAGGTCTGTAGAATAAAGAGGTGCATTGCTTTTTTACTAAATACCAATTTCAAAGCAGCGCAATGTTCCAATAACAGGAAGTGAGTATGGCAACGTTAAAAGATATCGCGACTGAAGCGAATGTATCATTGGCTACAGTTTCAAGGGTTCTCAATGAAGATCCAACATTAAGCGTCAAGGAAGAGACCAAAAGGCGTATCTTTGAAATTGCAGAGAAGTTGGAATACAAAACCAGCAGCTCACGAAAAACCGTTAGTAGTAAAAAACAAAACCATCACTTCCTAGCCCTGTATAACTACAAGCAAGAAGCTGAGGTTAACGACCCTTACTACCTATCGATTCGCCATGGGATTGAAACCCAATGCGAAAAGATGGAAATCAAGCTAACCAACTGTTATGAAAGTAAAATACAAATCAACTCAGCGCCGATAACAGGTGTTTTATTGGTGGGTCGAATGACACCAGAGGTTATCGAGCAAGCTAAAAAGCTGAGCGATAATATTTGTTATGTCGATTTTACCGATCACTCAGAACCTTATGACTCTGTCGATATCGACCTGGCTTTGATCAGCAAAGAGATCACCAACTTCTTTATCAACCAAGGCTATGAGCGCATCGGCTTTATTGGTGGCCAAGACGACGTCAACACCCCTGATATTCGTGAAGTCGCTTTTGCTGAATATGGTGGCCTAAAAAATGTTGTCAGTGAGCAAGACATCTACCGTGGTGACTTCTCTAGCTCATCAGGTTACAAGCTTGCAAAACAGATGCTCGCGACGGGCGACTACCCTAAAGCCATGTTTATTGCGTCAGATTCCATCGCAATTGGCGTTTTACGAGCAGTTCATGAGCACGGATTAAACATTCCTGAAGATATTGCGCTGATCAGTGTAAACGACATCCCAACAGCTAAATTTACCTTCCCATCTTTATCGACTGTTCGTATTCACTCTGAACTGATGGGAATTCAAGGCGTTAACCTGCTGATTGAGAAAGTACGCGACGGCCGAACCATCCCATTACGCGTCTATGTACCAAGCAAACTCAAGCTACGCGATACAACAAAATAATTAAATATATCAAGTAGATAAATTAAGGCTACCTTTGTTGAAGGTGGCCTTTTTTGTGCCCATCACATGCATCAATCGACACATATCCCCCTCTTTAACCTGCTGCATAAAACAGCCAATAGCATTCTTTTAAGCGGATCACACAGCACCGCAAAAAGACCATAAAAAACGTGATGAAGTTAAAGTAAAACGTTTTCACCAATTTCATTTAGTAAAACTTTTACTAATAATTACCTCAGTCCAAAAATACTCGTATTCACTACGACCCAATTACGCATAAGAACGTCGGTCAGCAAACTGCATTTAGACCGAGAGAGAGGCAACGTGAACAACTGGGAAAACTTCCTGAACTTACATGAGAACCGTATGGCACCGCGTGCATACTTCTTCTCATACGCATCAGAAAAAAATGCAAAAACGTTTCAGCGTGAACTGAGCAGCCACTTCCAACTATTGAGTGGCCAATGGAATTTCAGCTACTTCACCAATCCGCTATTGGTTCCTGAAGAGTTTTATTCTCAGGAAATGAGCGACTGGGGCAACATCACGGTTCCAAACATGTGGCAAATGGAAGGCCACGGCGATCTTCAATACACAGATGAAGGTTTCCCATTCCCAATTGATGTGCCTTTCGTACCATCAGACAACCCAACCGGCGCATACCAACGCTCTTTCTTCCTTGGCGAAAGCTGGGACGAAAAACAAACCATCATCAAATTTGATGGCGTTGAAACTTACTTCGAAGTTTACGTAAACGGCGAATATGTAGGTTTCAGCAAAGGTAGCCGCCTAACCGCTGAGTTCGATATCTCTAGCCAGGTAACAGCAGGCAATAACCTACTTTCTATTCGTGTGATGCAGTGGGCCGATTCAACCTACATTGAAGACCAAGACATGTGGTGGACGGGCGGTATCTTCCGTGACGTTTACCTCGTAGGTAAAGAACAGCTGCACATTCAAGATGTTACCATTCGCACTGATTTCGACGACGCTTACCAAAGCGCTACCCTGTCGTGCAAACTGGAACTAGAAAACCTTGCAGCAGCGGCAAACGCAACCCTTGAGTACGCATTGCTTGATGGCAGCCAAGTTATCTCGCAAGGCTCACTAGATAACTTAAATGTCGATGGCAATGCGAATACTCAATTCTCTATCGATGTAGTGAACCCAGTTCAATGGAATGCTGAAAACCCGTACCTTTACCAACTGCTGCTTACGTTGAAAGACGCTGACGGAAAAGTGTTGGAAGTGATCCCACAACGCGTTGGTTTCCGCGACATTAAAGTTCGTGATGGTCTGTTCTACATCAACAACAAATACGTGATGCTGCATGGTGTGAACCGCCACGACAACGACCACCTAAAAGGTCGTGCTGTTGGCATGGATCGCGTAGAAAAAGACTTAGTGTTGATGAAGCAACACAACATCAACTCAGTACGTACAGCGCACTACCCGAACGACCCACGTTTCTACGAACTGTGTGATATCTACGGTCTGTTCGTGATGGGCGAAACCGATGTTGAAACACACGGTTTTGCTAACGTTGGCGACTTAAGCCGCATCACTAACGATGCAGCATGGGAAGCTGTGTTTATTGAGCGTATCGAGCGTCATATTCACGCTCAAAAGAACCACCCTTCTATCATCATGTGGTCACTGGGTAACGAGTCTGGTTACGGCTGCAACATCCGTTCTATGTACGATGCAGCAAAAGCAATTGATGACACGCGTTTGGTTCACTACGAAGAAGACCGTGACGCTGAAGTGGTCGACATCATTTCAACCATGTACTCACGCGCTCAATTGATGAATGCCTTCGGTGAATTCCCACACGAAAAGCCACGCATCATCTGTGAATACGCACACGCGATGGGTAACGGCCCGGGCGGTTTAACCGAGTACCAAAACGTGTTCTACAAGCACGATGCGATTCAAGGTCACTATGTTTGGGAATGGTGTGACCACGGCATTCTAGCGCGTGATGAAGCAGGCACAGAGTTCTACAAATACGGCGGTGACTACGGTGACTACCCGAACAACTACAACTTCTGCATGGACGGTTTGATCTACCCGGATCAAACGCCAGGCCCAGGCTTGAAAGAGTACAAGCAAGTGATTGCCCCTGTGAAGCTTCGCGATTTCGATGCACAAACGGGCACCTTCACAGTAGACAACAAGCTTTGGTTCTCAAATGTCGATGACTACACCATCACTGCGGAAATCCGCGCTGAGGGTGAAACCATTGCCGTACAACACATCAAGGTTGAAGAACTGGCTGAGAACTCTAGCCGTGAACTAACGCTTAACTTGCCACAGCTTGATGAGCGCGAAGTGTTTGTCAACTTTACGGTGCGCAAAGATTCTCGTACTTCATACAGCGAGGCGAACCACGACATCGCGGTTTACCAGTTCCAAGTGAAAGAGAACACAGCACAACTTGAAGCCTTCACTAACAACAATGCGACGGCACTGAATGTTGAAGAGTCTCGCTTAGCTTACCTAATCAAAGGCCACAACTTTGCTCTGAATTTCTCAAAAGTGAACGGCAAGCTGACGTCATGGTTAGTGAATGGCGAGGAGCTGATTAAGTCTGAGCCTAAGCTGAACTTCTTCAAGCCAATGATCGATAACCATAAGCAAGAGCACGATGGTTACTGGGAGCCTGCACACCTGCAGATCATGCAAGAGCACTTCCGCACGCTAAACGTGGAAGAGAACAACGGCAAGATTGAGATCACCACCACCAGTATCGTTGCTCCACCGGTATTCGATTTCGGCATGCGTTGTGAATATCGCTACCAAATCAGTGCCGAAGGCCAACTGAACGTTGAACTGAGCGGCGAGCGTTACGGTGATTACCCTCACGTGATTCCAGTCATTGGTTTAGATATGGGCATCAACGGCGATTTCGACCAAGTTCAATACTACGGCCGCGGCCCTGAAGAGAACTACCAAGACAGCAAGCAAGCCAACATGATTGATGTTTACCAATCAACCGTGGCTGACATGTTCGAGAACTACCCGTTCCCACAAAACAACGGCAACCGCCAACACGTTCGTTGGGCTGCGCTTTCAAGCCGTGCTGGCAATGGTATTGCGGTGAAACCACAGCAAGAAATCAACTTCAGCGCATGGTTCTACACCAACCAAAACCTGCATCAAGCACAGCATACGATTGAACTAGAGAAGAGCGGTTACATCACCCTAAATCTAGACCACCAAGTGATGGGCCTAGGTTCAAACTCTTGGGGCAGCGAAGTATTGGATTCTTACCGCGTGTACATGGATGAGTTCCGCTACGGCTTAACTCTGATTCCATTCCAAGCAGGCGATTGCGACGCACAACACCTAATCAATCACAACTTTGGTGATGAGTTCTTCACGGCGAATACGCCAACAACTCAACCACAACAGAACGAGGCATAAGCGATGATCGTTTTAGACAACCTAGAGCAATTTAAAGTCGTTTACCGCGACGGTCGTAAATGGCAACGCTGTGTAGAAGCGATTGAAAACATCGGCAACATTAAAGATAGCGTGATGTATTCGATTGGTGACTCACTGGCTTACATGATTGAAGACGGTGTGGCTCGTAACACAGAAAACTTCACCGGCAACCGTCGTTACTTTGATGTGCACTACTACTTGGAAGGTCGTGAAACGGTTGAGTTTGCTGATAAGTCTAAACTTGAACAGACCCAAGCTTACAGCGATGAAACCGACCGTGAACACCTACTGGGTAACGGTGAAACTCGTGAGTTATCTGAAGGCCAAGTGGCGATCTTTGATAACAGCAAAGCTTACCGCTTCCACGGTGATAACCGAGTTCGCAAGGTGGTGCTGAAAGTGACCATTGAAGACGGTTACTTCCTTAATAAGTAAGCAATAACCCTATTAACTCACAGCGCGTTTGAGCCTTGCCGTTCAAGGCTCAAATAGACTGAACAAAACCTCTGTGCTTCTTCCCTACAAAGAAGCATAGGGAAATAACGACTATAATTATGTGATTCCCTGGAGGACACTATGTCTGAATCTGTACGCGGTAAGTTAGGCAAATTTGCCCTACTCTCCATGACATTTGCAGCGGTATTTAACGTTCGCAACATCGTAAACAACAACATCGAATTGGGATTGAGTTCAGCCCCTATCTTTTTGCTCGCTACCCTTATTTACTTCATTCCATTCGTGTTCATCATTGCTGAATTCGTATCTGCAAATAAAAATTCTGAGTCAGGCATGTACGACTGGCTTAAAAAACCGCTAGGCTCAAAAGCAGCCTACCTAGGTTCGTTCCTATACTGGTTCGTAAACCTTTTCTGGTTTGTATCTCTGCTACCAAACGTAATCGCTTATGCGTCTTACGCGATGTTGGGCTATGAATACGCCTTCTCGCCAGTCGTTACATCGGCTATCTCGATTGCTCTGTTTGCAGCAGCAACTCACATCTCAACCAAAGGCGCAAGCTGGCTAGGTAAGATTGCCGAGATCGTGGCATACGGTGTATTCGCTCTATTTGCAATCTACGTTATCGGTGCACTAATGGCACTGGGCGGCAACCATGAACCAGTAGAACCAATCACGCTTGAAGCAATGACTCCGACCATCAACTGGGCAACGCTAGGTATCATGTGTTGGATCTTCCAAGCAGCCGGTGGTGCTGAAACCGCAGCCGCTTACCTAAACGATGTTAAGGGAGGTCACAAGTCTTTCATCAAGGTTATCATTGGTGCAGGTATCGCAATCGGCGCAATGTACGCAGTTGGCTCTCTTCTAGTAAACGTATTCGTTGCTCGTGATGAACTGACCTACGCTGGCGGCATGGTTGAAATCTTCACAGGTATGGCAAACTACTTCGACATCTCACAATCTCTAACGGGTCGCTTCGTCGGTATTATCCTATTCGTTGCCATGTTCGGTTCGATGATGATGTGGACAGCAGCTCCAGTAAAAATTCACTTCTCTGAAATTCCTAAAGGTGTTTACGGCGAGAAAACAACAGAGCTTAACGAACACGGCGTGCCAGTACGTGCAGCTTGGTGGCAGTTCGCGTTTGTATTCGTGATGCTTGTGGTTAACGGCTTCGGCTCTGAATCAGTACAAGACATGATGAACACAGCAATCAACCTAACCGCTGGTACCGCAATGCTTCCGCCTATCTTCATCATGGTGGCGTACTTTGTATTCCGTTTGAAGCATGACGACACACCACGTGATTTCCGCATGGGTACTCGAGTTCAAGGTATGGCAGTGGTTTCGGTACTGATTGGTATCTTCGTTGTGAGCATGACAGCATCGGCATTCCCGACAGGTGTTGACCTTGTTCAAGCCTTCTTCATCAACGTCTTCATGACAGCGGTATTCTCTGGTCTTGCTTGGTGGTGGATCTCTCGCTTTGAAAAAAAGCAGGCAGGTAAAGACGCAAAGCTAGAAACAGCTAAGCAATCGTAGCTCTCTGCATTACCCCCCAACTTTAAAAGCGCCTACCAAGGCGCTTTTTTTGTTTTAAATCAGACAATTAAACGACAAACCAAAAAATAAAAACGGCGTTCCGTCAATGTTTCAGTTCACGAAAAACACCAATTAATAGGTAATAAAACTCGAATAAAAACCAAGGTAAAACATTAACTAAATTTATTTACTCAAGGTCACATATTTGATCAATTTCGATTAACTTCCCGCCGCTTAATCTTTAATCTTCTTGCTGAAGAGACAAACTGATTTATATGAAAAAAGCGACACAAAGCCCCTACAAGCCTTATAAATCGTCGCACATAAAACCAGCAACCTCTTCAATGAACTTCTTAGTCTTTAACTCTTTGTTTTGGTAATAACTTTACTGAAATACCAGAGAGAAAAAGCCCAAAGAAGTCCGATCGTAAATCTATAAAAACAACAATGAGCCAACCCTGACAAAACAAAGCGGGTGTTTGCCAAACCAACATAACAATAAAAGTGCGGCCTAGAGCTTCCCTCTCTAGGACCAAGTTATAACGATCATCAACGTGATTCACCGGAGAACATCATGTCCGAAAATAAACGCAGTACGATAGGCAAATTTGCCCTACTGTCTATGACCTTCGCGGCGGTATACAGCTTCAATAACATCATTAATAACAACATCGAGATCGGCCTTTCCTCGGCTCCGATGTTCTTTCTAGCAACCATCTTTTACTTTGTGCCATTTTGTTTGATCGTTGCAGAGTTTGTGTCACTGAATAAAGACTCTGAAGCGGGTGTTTATTCTTGGGTTAAAAGTTCTCTAGGCGGCCGCTGGGCGTTTATTTCAGCTTACACCTACTGGTTTGTTAACCTGTTCTTCTTCACCTCTCTGCTGCCTAGAATCATAGCTTACGCGTCTTATGCGTTCTTAGGTTTCGAGTACATCTTCACGCCAATGACCACCGCAATTCTGAGTACCATTTTATTTGCGGTCGCAACTCATATCTCTAACAACGGCGCGAAATTACTGGGCCCTATTACCTCACTAACATCATCACTGATGCTGCTGCTAACGATGTCTTACATCTTGTTATCTGGCGGGGCTTTGGTAGGCGGTATCGAGCCAGCTGATCCAATCACCATCGAAGCAATGACACCAAGCTTCAACTGGGCATTCCTTGGCGTAATCACTTGGATTTTCATGGCGGCAGGCGGTGCAGAATCGGTCGCGGTTTACGTTAACGACATCAAAGGCGGTCACAAGTCTTTCGTTAAAGTGATCATCATCGCGGGTATCTTTATCGGTGCGCTTTATTCGGTAGGATCTGTGTTAGCGAACGTATTTGTTGCTCGTGAAGAACTTAAATTCACTGGCGGCTCTGTTCAGGTATTTGAAGGACTAGCAAGACACTTTGGACTGTCGGAAATCCTGATGAACCGTTTCGTTGGTGTGGTTTCATTCACTGCGATGTTGGGCTCTCTACTTATGTGGACGGCGACACCGGTAAAGATCTTCTTCTCTGAAATCCCTAAAGGCATCTTTGGCGAGAAGACTGTCGCGCTTAACAAACAAGGTGTACCAGAGCGTGCAGCTTGGGTTCAGTTCTTCATCGTGATTCCACTGATGTTCATCCCAACGTTGGCGTCTGACACCGTTCAAGACTTGATGAGCACCATCATCAACATGACTGCAGCAGCTTCTATGCTACCGCCACTGTTCATCATGATTGCTTACCTGCACCTGCGCGTGAAACTGGACCACCTACCACGTGATTTCCGCATGGGTTCTCGTACGGTCGGTATTACTGCTGTGTCGATTCTTATCGCTATCTTCACCGTTGGCTTCTTCGCCTCTACCTTCCCAACAGGCGCAGACATCATGACCATCATCTTCTACAACGTGGGTGGTATTGTGATCTTCCTTGGCTACGCATGGTGGAAGTACGGTCAATACGAGAAAAGCTTATCTCCAGAAGAGAAAAAACTAGAAGCAAAGCCTGAACCGGCGAACGCTTAGTTTTACCCTACACTCAGATCGAAAACTTAAGGCACTCCCATTTGGTGAGTGCCTTTTTATTTACAAGCCTGTTTATTTGTTCAAAATTTTATTCACACTCCAAATACCTCCCACCCCAAGCATTAGCTTACAAATTCAACTAAATACCAAAATAAATTAAAAGTAAAGATTTACTAAAAATAGATCACAATTTTAAACTGAATTAATTTTAAACATCAAAATTATCATTAATATCGGTTTTGCGATCGTAAGTAACCTGACCAATACGCCTTGAAGAGCACCCCATATTAGAAGTCAGAACTGCTTACGAACCTTCATTTATAACCCCGACACAAAAGTGATTAAAATGAATAGTAGTTTTACTAAAACCACTCTTATTACAAGCTGTATTCTTGCTGCCCTAAGTACCAACGTCCATGCGGAAGAATCCGCAGCAAACCACAGTAATACTCAGCCTCCGAAAACAGAAACAGAAACCCTATTTAACTTTTATGGTGAGCTTGGCCTTGGTGGTCACGTTGCACTAGAAGGCGACGACAAAGGCCGTTATGCAGACGGTACTTACATCGAAGCAGGCTTGGCTATCGAGCACGGTAATTGGTTCGGTCTTGCTTACATGGAAGGCTGGACAGTACAAGCTGACGACGAAGGCAATGCTTGGGCAACTGGCCACGGCTGGGGCGGCTTTGAAGGTGGTTTTAACCGCTTTTACGCTGGCTACCGCACCGATGCTAAAACAGAATTTATTGTCGGTCGTATGGACTCGTCTCTGGATGACGTTCAGTGGTGGGGTGACCCTACGGTTGAATACGGTTACGTAATCTCAAACACCCGTGACGTGCATGTTGGCATGAAGATCCAAAACCTAGAAGGCAAACTTCGCTACAGCGTCTCCTTTGCTCCAGAATCAGATTTTTCTGAAGATGATGCACTGATTCACTTTGGTAAATACGACAGCTTCGCAGACCAATGGAAAGACAAAAACGCCATGGTCAATGGCTATGTCCAATATGACCTGACCGACGGCCTAACTGTCATGGGTGGCGCTGAAGTTCGTAATAACGACGGTGGTGAACTTGTACTACTAGGGGCTGAATACAAGAACTTCGCTACGCGTGTTTGGCACGACACCGATAAAGGTAACCAAGAGTCTTTCGGTAGCGAATCTGGTATTCAAACCAGTGCTTGGTACGAAGCAGCACAGGGCGTTTACCTATCAGCTGCTTACAACTACGCCAACTTTGATGGCGATAACGGCGAAAAAGAGATCACCTCTTTCATCAACGCGGGCGTTTGGTACGAATACGGAAATGGCACATTTGCGACTGCTTTCGATAGCCGCTTTGGCGTCGGCAGCGACACTGAAATCGGCGACGCTCAGGTATTCGCAATGCAATACTTCTACTGGTAATAACAGGAACTCACTATGAAACTGAACAAATCATTCGCAGCTATCGCTATCGGTGCAGCACTTGTTGTTACTGGTTGCTCATCAAATACAGGCTCTGAAGAACTTCAAGCAAACCAATTTAAGAACGTTATCGACCGTACTGGCTCACCAGAATACATGCGTGATTACGACTTCGATGACCACCAGCGTTTCAACCCATTCTTCGATTTAGGTGCATGGCACGGTCACCTACTGCCAGACACAGCTGAAGGCATGGGCGGCTTCCCGGGTACTGCTCTGCTTACCGAAGAGTACATCAACTTCATGGCTGACAACTTTGATCGCCTAAGCGTGTTCAAAGACGGCAAAAAAGTCGCGTTCACGATGGAAGCATACAGCCTACCGGGCGCATTGGTTCAGACGCTAAAATCTGACGATGTAACAGTCGAGATGACGATGCGTTTTGCTTCAAACCGTACTTCTCTGTTAGAAACCAAAATCACTACCGACTCGCCGGTTGAGTTAGTGTGGGATGGTGAACTACTAGAAAAGACGCACGCCAAAGAAGGCGTGGCGCAAACCGACAAAACAATCGCTGAAACTTACCCTGAGTATGACCGTCAAATCGTCGCAACCGACGATGGCCTGAAAGTCACCTTTGGTAAAGTGCGTTCAACTTGGGATCTGCTGACTTCAGGTGAGTCTGAGTACCAAGTTCACAAATCGATTCCAACGCAAACTAAAGTGGATGGCCTAACGTTTACTTCAACGGCAAACATTGAAGTATCGACAACTATCTACACCACATACTCACATATTCTAACGGCAGAAGAAGCGCAAGCAGAACAGCCAGAAATCAAAAAGATCATGGTAAACCCTACCGATTTCTTAGCTGCATCAGCAGAGCGTTGGGAAGGCTATCTTGAGATGGGTTTAACCAACCCGAACGCAACACCAGAACAAGAGCGTGTTGCGGTTAAGGCGATGGAAACCCTAAACGGTAACTGGCGCGGCGCTGCAGGTGCGATGGAGTTTGACTCTGTAACACCATCAGTAACGGCGCGTTGGTTCTCGGGCAACCAAACTTGGCCGTGGGACACATGGAAACAAGCCTACGCAATGGCTCACTTCAACCCAGACGTAGCGAAAGATAACATCCGTGCAATGTTCGCTTACCAAATCCAAGCCGACGATGCCGTTCGCCCTTGGGATGAGGGCTACGTGCCAGATCTACTCGCTTACAACCTAAGCCCAGAACGTGGCGGCGACGGCGGTAACTGGAATGAGCGTAACACCAAACCGAGCTTAGCAGCATGGGCGGTAATGGAAGTTTATAAGACCACCAGCGATGAAGCTTGGCTAGAAGAGATGTATCCAAAGTTAGTGGCATACCACGACTGGTGGCTACGCAACCGTGACAACAACGGCAATGGCGTTCCAGAGTATGGCGCTGCTCGCGACAAAGCACACAACACACCTGAAGGTGAAATGTACTTCACCGTGGTTCGTGGCGATAAGCACGAAACAGTCGTAGGACAAGCAGCACTGGATAAAGTGGTAGCAGAAGGCAACTACGATTACATCGAGAGCCCCGCACAAACGGCTGCATCTTGGGAATCAGGCCGTGACGATGCAGCCGCATTTGGCTTCATTGATAAAGACCAGCTAGACGCATACGTTGCAAACGGTGGTAAGCGCAGCGATTGGGATGTTGAGTTCGCTCAAAACCGCGCTGAAGACGGCACACTGCTAGGCTACTCGCTACTGCAAGAATCTGTCGACCAAGCAAGCTACATGTACAGCGATAACAAGTACCTAGCAGAAATGGCTGACATTCTAGGTAAAGACGCAGAAGCAAAAGAGTTCCGTGAAAAAGCAGAACACCTATCGAACTACATCAACACTTGTATGTTCGACGAAGGCACTAACTTCTTCTACGACATTCGCATTGAAGACAAACCACTAGCCAATGGCTGTGCAGGTAAACCGATTGTAGAACGTGGTAAAGGCCCTGAAGGGTGGTCACCACTGTTCAATGGCGCAGCAACGCAAGATCACGCTGATGCGGTTGTTTCTGTGATGAAAGATACCTCAGAGTTCAACACCTACGTTCCGCTGGGTACGGCAGCGCTTTCTAGCCCAGCATTTGGCCCAGATATTTACTGGCGTGGACGCGTATGGGTAGACCAGTTCTACTTCGGCCTTAAAGGCATGGACAGCTACGGCTACCGTGATGATGCGATTGAAATGGCAGGCGCGTTCTTTGACCATGCAGATGGGTTAGTTCAAGACGGTCCTATCCGTGAGAACTACAACCCACTAAATGGTGAACAACAAGGCGCACCAAACTTCTCTTGGAGTGCGGCTCACCTGTACATGCTTTACAACGATTTCTTTACTGACGCAGAGTAAATCAAAACCTATACCTGTCTTCTGGAATTCAATGAAAACATAACCTCATAAATTTCAGACTTTGGCACTCAGTATCTCGCTGAGTGCCTTTTTTATATCTGAAGCCAAATAATCGAACAAACAAGTATTTAGACTATTTAACCTACCATGATCCTTTTACTCTGTTCACTGTACTCCGCAAGCACAGGCAAGCTTTTGTTCACAAAAAACAAAGAGTGCTATTGCTATGAAATTCCGCTCAAAAATTTCATCACTCACACTTAAGTATTAGCTTACGCAGACTTATTCGAATTTTATTTGTCCTTATTAGTCTTCCGGACATTAATTTGATAGTCGTTTACTAAATAATCGCTAAACTATAGTGTCGCCTACCCCTTTTTTGAGAAAACCTAAATGCCTAATGCTGATTCCACCCTAAACAAACGTATGGGAATCGTTGCGCTCACCTGGCCAATTTTTATCGAAGTTCTTTTAAGAACCGCACTCAACACCAGTGATGTATTCATGTTATCGGGATACTCGGACAAAGCCGTGTCTGCCGTTGGTGTTATTTCTCAGATATCCTTTTTCCTGATCATTGTCTCAACTATGGTCAGCAGTGGTACAGGGATTTTAATCGCGCAGTACAACGGTGCCTCCCGCACTCAAGAGAGCGCTCACGTGGGCGTAGCGAGCATCATTCTGGCCATTATTGCCGGTGTGCTACTGAGTGTGATTGCCGTTCTTGTTGCTGAATATTTTATCCCGCTCTATCAACTCGAACCTCAAGTCGAGCAATACGCACAAGAATACCTATTCATCAGTGGTGCTCTCACCTTCAATGTAACCATTGGTGTGGTTCTCACTACTATTCTGCGCAGTCATGGCTATTCAAAGTCACCAATGGTGATCAACATGATTGCTGGCGTCATCAACGTATTCGGCAACTATTGTGCCTTATATCAACCTTTTGGTTTGCCTGTATACGGCGTGCAAGGGGTTGCGACCGCGACTGTAATCAGCCAAGTGATCGGGATGTTGATCTTAATTGGTGTGGTCAGAAGCAAAGGGATAGATCTACCAGTGAAGCAGTTTAAATCTGTGCCGAAAGCCATCTATCAAAAAATCATTAAGATCGGCTCGATGAACGCAGGAGAAGTGCTCTCTTATAACATGGCTCAGATCAGCATTACCTTCTTTGTAGTGCAGATGGGCACCTCTTCACTGGCTGCGTTTACTTACGCACAAAACATCGCTCGCCTCTCTTTTGCGTTTGCACTGGCGATTGGTCAAGGCAGCCAAATCCAAACAGGCTATTACATTGGCAAGGGTTGGATCGACGAGATCACCAAGCGCGTGCAACGCTACTTTGTGGTTGGTTTTATCGCCTCAACTGCGATTACCTGCATGGTTTATGTGTTCCGTTTCGAAATTCTCGATCTGTTCACGCAAGATCCAGAGATCGTTGCGCTAACTGCCGCGCTGATTGCAGGTTCCATCATTCTTGAAGCTGGCCGAGTATTTAACCTGATCTTTATCTCTTGTCTAAAGGCCGCTGGCGACATTAAATTCCCGATCAAAATGGGTATTCTCAGCATGTGGGGCATTGGGGTTGCCATGAGCTACTTGCTTGGCGTGCATTGGGGTTATGGCGTATTAGGGGCTTGGATGGCAATAGCGATGGACGAGTGGTTCCGTGGAATCATCATGGCCTATCGCTGGCGAGCGAAGAAATGGACTCGATTCTCTTTTTAGGTTGTTGTTGATACGTCTAAATTTATCTCGACCAAAAGAAAAAAGCGCTAGGGGGAGCTAGCGCTTTTAAGACCAACTAAGTCCGTTTAGCCTGGTAGATTTTTAAGCTATATCATGAAGATATAACCAATTTTTTTACTTAGGTAAATCAAAAAGCCTATTCTTTGCGACTGCTTTGAGTCGTAAATTAAGTATAGTCGGGTTCTTATAATAAACCGGATTTTTCTAAAATTAATTCATATGAATTTGACGATTAACCGACACAATAAACTATTCGGAAATCACAGATGAGATCGCATTAGTAATCAGCTTTCTAAGTCGTTTATTTTTATCATCTAAATGCTTTGCCTTTCTATAAACAAGCTGGATATCAAAATCTGGAACATCAATTGGTGGCTTCACAGCTAGTAAGGTTTCTTCACTATCAATATCCTTGCGCGCGACTAGCTTGGGGACAATACACAATAGTTCTCTACCACGAATGAGCCGCTTAACAGTTAAAAAGTTACTGGAAGATATCGCGACTTTCCGGCTTAAACCGAGTTCAGCTAAACGAGTATCTACTCCCGTCTTTAAAGCCCCTGCCGGGGAAACGAGTGCGTGCTCGACAGCAACAAATTGTTCTAGCGACATAGGTTCCTCAATAGATAGAACCGATTGGTCAAGTAAACAAACATGTTGCTCCGTGTACAAATGCTTTGTTCGATACTGCTTTGATACCTCACCAAAGCTGCCTATCGTCATATCAAGCTTGGCATCTTCAAAGACTTGCTGGTAGTTACTCCGGTTTACATTGAACAACGCTACTTGGGAGTAAGGAGAGGATTGCTTAATCAGGTCAAACAATATTGGAGCGAACATCTGCTCGGCATAATCAGTGAGACCAATCTTCCAAGTCCCTTTATAAGTTTCTGCATCAAACGATTTTGACAACAGCACCTCAGACTGGATGGTATTCAGTAGCGCATCCACGGTACTTGATAGTTCAATGGCTCGGTCGGTCGCCTCCATTTTGCTACCTACACGCTCAAACAAAGGGTCATCAAACAACTTTCGTAGCCTTTGTAAGCTATGGCTCATCGCAGATTGGCTGACATAACAACGCTCAGCAGCCTTACTCACGCTATTCGTTTTATACAAAGCCTGCAGTGCAATCAACAAGTTAAGGTCGATCCCTTTCCAATTAAAATCAGCCATGCCAAACAACCCATTTCATTCATAGTTATAATTAAAACAATTAATTTGAATCATAGTTTAACTCCACCTAAATTACGCTAAACATTTATCTGGAATCGATCATGCTTTCAATTTTTAAAACCTTTTTCTGGCTTGGCTGGATTAGCTTCGGTGGACCAGCAGCACACATTGGCTACTTCCGTAAAACCTTTGTTGAAAAACTGAATTGGTTGTCCGACGAAGAGTACGGGCAAATTGTCGCCCTCAGCCAATTTCTTCCGGGCCCAGGTTCAAGTCAGGTTGGCTTTGCGGTTGGCTACAAGAAAGGAGGCTTAACAGGTGCGATTGCTGCATTTGTCGGCTTCACTTCTCCATCTGTCATTCTGATGCTGATTTTGGCGTTAGTGAGTAACCAATTGTTGGAAGCTCCGCTGTTCATCTCTGTCATCCACGGGCTTAAGTTACTCGCCGTTGTGGTTGTGGCTGATGCCACTTTCGGCATGTACAAAAACTTTTGCCAATCGAAGATCGCGACCGCCTTATGTGTGATTACCGCAATTGTTCTGCTACTGATTCCTGGCATCTGGCCTCAAGTTTTAGTGCTTCTATTTGCAGCGATCGTTGGCAGTAAGTTCTTAACCTCACAAGAGCTTAAAACGATACCTTCAACACAAAAAATATCGGTAACGCCTCTCGTGATTTTTGTTGCTTTGCTGGTTGGCTTGCCTCTATTCAGTGCTTACTCTCAAGGCATTGAAGTGTTTGGCCTGTTCTATCAAGCAGGCAGCCTAGTATTTGGTGGCGGCCACGTGGTACTTCCACTACTACAAAATGGTATTGGCGACCAACTGTCTCAAGATGCCTTCCTAACAGGTTATGCAGCGGCGCAAGCAGTACCTGGCCCGATGTTTACGTTAGCCACTTATCTAGGTTATGTGTTGATGCCATCAGCACCGATCACCGGCGCCCTACTCGCAACGATTGCTGTATTCTTACCGGGCTTATTATTGCTAATGGGTGTACTGAAGAACTGGCAGGCGATTGCAAGCAAACCTTTAGTGGCTGGTGCACTTACAGGTGTGAATGCGTCGGTTGTAGGTTTGTTATTGGCAGCACTATATCAACCCATCTTCACAAGTGTAGTGAGTAGTGGCTTAGATTTCGCTCTGATCATTGTTGGTGTGTGGTTATTGAAAACCGTGAAGTTACCTATTGTTGGGTTAGTAGGGTTGTTCATTGTCTTTGGCGCAATGACAGGACTGGCGGTCTAATAGGTTTAAGGTAAGAAGTAAGCGAACCGCTTGCTTCTTACTTTCGTCTTTCATAATTTAATCTACCTATCACCCGCTATATAGTTGGTAATTCCATCTCAAAGCTCATGCTCTCGAGGATTGATCTCTTAGCCAAATATCTCAGCTAAGTCATTCATCGTCCTTAAATCTTAAAATAGAGAGTATTCTCATCTCTCGCCTACCTCGTGATACGTTATCGAGTATCAAACCGCAGAAAAAAGACATCACCGCGATCAAAGCTATTGAGCTAGACAAAACAGCTGTAGGTAGCCTCTCAACCAATCCTGTATCAACAAAATCAACAATGACGGGGATACCCAAGATCAATGAAATAAAACCTAGCAATATCGAGAGAGAGCCAAAGAAAAACATCGGCTTTACATCTCTCAATAAGAACAAGATAAAATTTAGAATCTTGAGACCATCGCTCAAGGTGTTCAGTTTGCTGGTAGTCCCTTCAGGTCTAGATTGGTATTGAGTCGAGACTTCTTTGATTGACATATTATGGTGTAACGCATGCACGGTAAGTTCTGTTTCTATCTGGAAACCATCGCTGAAGATAGGTGCGGTTTTGACAAATCTATGGCTCATAATTCGATAGCCAGAAAACACATCATTCAATTGCGCATTGAATGCTAAGTTAATCAGAGATGAAAACATCTTGTTCCCAAGGATATGTCCCTTGGGATAAGCCATTGAAGTTCGCTCGCGACTGCCAATGATCATATCGAGCTTTTCATTATTTAGTTGGTCGATCAGCTCGGGGCATATTGAGGCGTCATAGGTATCATCACCATCAGCCATCACATAGATATCGGCGTCGATATCAGAAAACATCCGCCTCACAACCTCCCCTTTACCTTGGCGCGGCTCATGTCGCACAATCGCCCCTGCTTGTAACGCCTCGTTGACCGTGTTGTCGGTTGAATTATTGTCATAAACATAAATGGATGCATCAGGTAAGGCTTGTTGAAAAGACGTGACCGTTTCACCAATGGCTCCGGCTTCGTTATAACATGGGAGTAATACTGCGACTTTCTGTTTATTCATGCTCACTCCTTACTTTAAAAACTCGATAACCATCCTCAATTCCATCATATGTAACGTCTAACCAAGCCGGGATATTATCCCCATGAAGTCTCCTAACTAAAGAGTCCTCGCTTCCAGAGTCCTTTAGGAGAGTTAAATGAGGGTCATTACCGATCAATATATAATCAACCTTTTTATCGACTATTTTGTTTCTTGCTAGAAGCATGTCCTCTTCTAACATCACTTCGATTAAAAATTGGTTACCCACAATATTTCTATGATAAGGCGCGGCGATTATATTGTTGTTCGTTTTGGCCAATACAGGTGCACCTGTTTCTATTCCTGAAAGAATTGTATGAGAGTTAATACCGTTATCTTTCAGCACCTTAAAGATGACTGGTAACTTATCGGTCTTATCAAGTTTGGTAGTCACTTCCTCTGCTGGAGATAAAGCGAGAATGACAAACGCTAACGCCAATGGAGTACCTGAGAAAATAATCAGCATTTTCAGTAGTGAATACCTAACGTATTCAGACACTTTAATTACAAAATATGCTTGAAAAGGTGCCGCCAAAACAAAACACAACCTCATCACTCTAATCTGCCAAAACATCGCAAGGGCTAAATTAAACATAAAAATGAGATACAAGATTGCACAGTGTGGGTTTTTATTTCGAAAGAATGGATACAACATTGCGGGAACTAATAGCAACAAATAATTATCCACTGAAAAAAAGCCATTCATTGCTATGTATGTTGCGACAGATTTAGCTTCGGCAACTTGATCAAGCCAATACAACTTTAATATCGGTGGGTAATCAATAAACAAAGCACTAGTCAGTGAGGGGTAAAGAATAACAACCGGAAGTAAACACAACAAACCAAGAAAAACAAACAATAAAAATCTTTGAGTTAAGTTTTTTCTATTATTATTCAATAGGTTGTAAGCATTGACAAACACCCAACCACTAAAAAAAAGAATGATGATAATAAATGAGATTTCATCATATTTAAAAGCAAAGAACTCATCATAAGGCCTATTTAATAAAACAGCACAAGCTCCAAAAATCGAACAAGTTACGTATAACTTAGAGACATAACTAAACCACTCGTCACGAACGAAGCAGTAATACACAGTATAAATAATTAAGAAAATCATAAACAACAAAACATTATCCATCCCAGTCCATAGAGATAGAGACACGAAAACGGCCTGAGCATACACTCGCCATGATTGCCTTAGGTTGTTGATAGAAGTCGGTGTTACTGATAAGAAGAGCGTTGCCAAAATAAGTTGAATATTATGATGGTCAATAGAACCAGGTAAGAAGTGTATTATCGCAGGAGAAAAAATAGCAAACATCGTGCTGATAAAGCGGTACTTAGCGCCTAAGAAACGTTCGCATAGGTAAAAGCACGATAATGCGAAGAACAATAAATAAAGCAAAGGGACAATAGAAATCGAGATAGTATAAGCAAGGCTATCATCAACCATAAATATCAATGGGAAAGCGACTGAAGAGAGCATTAGATCAGGAAATCGAGACCAATGAATAATAATACCGTCATCGGCATTAAAGTTACTCATTGGCTCTAGGTACCAATGACCATTCCTCATCCACTCCTGAAACTGAACAAAACGCATATAATCGTCATTGTCATTCAGGTTGAGTATTGAAATGCTCTCCCACTTATAAATAAATATAAAAATGGCACATACGAGCCAAATTACAAAAATAGCTATGATGTCTTTGTTAAAACTCTCACTTTTAGGCAATATGAATATCCTTTTCATTAAGCCAAAATCAATTCACTATTGTTCCATCTCTCTCACTTCCGCTAGTGCTCTGTTTAAGTTTTCATTTGCTACTTTGTAGTAAGATGATTTTTTATCGATAGCTTGCTGTAGATATGGAACCGCCTGATCAGGTTTTCCTTGTAAGATTAGGAAGTAGCCAACATTATTCAACGCTTCCGGGGCATCCATGTGCCTCATGAACACGTTGGTTGCCTTTTTAATATCCCCAGAGGCTAAATAAATAAGTGCTAGATTATTCTGAGCTTTTTCATTATTCGGTTCTAACTCTAAGGCTGAACGCGTGTATTGATACGCTTCCTTGTAGTTACCATACATGTAGTGGGAGTAGCCCATATTCAACAAAGCTTTGACTGAGCTTTTATCTATCGTCAGTGACTTTTTGAAGTACTCTTGTGCGATCTGATGCTTTCCGTCAACATCTTCCAATACACCAATCCCCATATAAGCCAATGCTGGGGACATGCTGTCTACCTTCAAACTGGCCACTTCACTTTGACTCAACGCTTGGTAATTTTGGATAGTTTCGCTGCTTTTTAAACGAACCTGGTCTGAATTAATCGCTTTAAAGAAATAGCTTCGACCTTCATCGGTACGGCGTTGCTTGGTATACAAAACACCTAACTGCTCCAATACTTCGGTGTGGGCAGGATTAAAATCTAGCGCTGCTAGGTAAGCTTTCTCGGCCAACGCATAGTTACCGCGAGACGAATGTATTTGGCCAATAGTGAACAAGGTTTTATCGTGAAACTCTTTTTCAGGGAAGGACAAAGAGCGTATATATTCATATAAAGCCAAGTCTATATTGTTGTCTCGCAGAGCAATGTCACCGCGCATAATTGCTTCTTTTTCATTTAGCGGTGGATCATCACTAGTTAAAGAATCGATTGGTTTACCAGAATACAATTCGGCATCAAATTGATTGGTCGGCTCATCCGAAGAAGCACAACCAAGTAACAAAATAGGCAACAGTAGTAGAAGAAACTTATTGTATAACATCATAAACTTGCTCCCGGCGCAGTTAATGCGTCCATTACGATCAATAGTCCTGGGCCAAGTGCGACAATGAAAAAGCAAGGCCAAATAAATATCAACATGGGGAATAACATCTTAGTCGGTATTTTTGCAGCAATTTCTTCAGCAGCTTGCTGACGTTTATCTCTAAAGTCTTCTGTATAATCACGGAGTGTTTGCGCTAAACTCCCCCCCATTCTCGACGCATGAGAAAGCAAAGAAACCAAACCTTCCAACTCGACTAAACCGGTTCGTTCGATAAGCTGCCTGAGCGCATCAGGCATGGTGACACCCGCTTGGATTTTAGCAAACACAGTCTCTAGTTCATCCGCTAGCTCCGGCTGAGAGACATAGAGCTCAGATGCGACACGTCCAAGGGCAGCATTAAAACCAAGCCCAGACTCGGTACACACAACAAGAAGATCAAGCGCATCAGGGACACCGTTTCTAATTTTTTTCTGACGCTCTTTTTGTAACTTACTCAGTACAATATTTGGCGTAAACGTTCCAAGAAAAACACAGGTCATGATGAGTAAGTTATTGTAGTCTCCACCCAACGATATGTAATAGATCATAAAAGCAGCGACGATACCTATTAAGCTAGATAAAACCTTCAACGCATAGAAAACTGATAATGAACTCTTCTCATGGAACCCAGCATGCATCAGCTTTTCTGAGTAAGTTTCATTATCCTTTTTGTTACCTTTACTTATAAAAGGGCTTAATGATTCAAGCGTATTTGAGAAATCATAGGGTTTGCGGCCACCAACACTTCCCTCTTCAGATATTTGTCTTAGCTTCTTGTCTAAAGGAGATCGAGCTCCTAAAAACAGAAACCCAACAGTCAATGTAAACAAGACAGTAGTGAGCAAAATCATCGCATAAATAACCACCTGAGAGCTGATCCCAAACTCTTCTAACATCTGCTTCCAGACTTCAATATTGAGTAGTTCCATAAGTTAAATCTCTATGCTGATGATCTTTTTAATCCACAAGGCCCCAATGGCCAAAAGAATAATACCGACACTTACCATCGATAAACCGCGTGGGTCTTTATAAAGTGGCTCGATATATTCGGGACTAGCCACCCGTAATGCGAAAAACAAACCAAAAGGGGATAATGTTAAAATCCATGCTGATAAGCGACTTTCAGCAGAGAGTGTTTTTACCTTCCTTTCCAGTTTAAAACGCGCTCTAAGTACTTCTGATACCTTTTGCAGGTTCTCAGATAAATTACCCCCAGTCTCTTTTTGCAACATTACGGCACTAGAAAAAGCCAACATTGATACAGTGGGTACTCGCTCTGTCATCTGTAAAATCGCTAGACGTAAATCATAACCATAATTAAGTAAGTTAT
Source organism: Vibrio sp. 10N.286.55.E10 (assembly GCF_002872555.1). NCBI lineage: Bacteria > Pseudomonadati > Pseudomonadota > Gammaproteobacteria > Vibrionales > Vibrionaceae > Vibrio > Vibrio sp. 10N.286.55.E10. The sequence goes on along the minus strand of NZ_MCSD01000012.1, from coordinate 67,034 downwards.
AGGTGTTCTTAAATTCGGTACCTATTGGGTCAGGAAGCTCTTCGCCAACCTCATTAAATGATTGAACGAGCGGTTGCCCTGCTTGTAAGGCACGTCGAATAATATCCAACGCCTCAGGAAGTTGTTCTTCAAATCGAGCCATTCGGTAAGTCACTCGGTTTTGCACAAACAAGTAAGCAATAACCCAAACGAAAATGAATGCCGCGACACTTATGAACCACACTTGGTTGGTCATTATCGATATCAATGAGAGCAATACAGCGCAAAGAGAAATAATCAGTAAGAATCGGCTTAATGCCACTTTCATACCTGCCAGTTCCAACATTTTTTTCAAGCCCGCGAAAAAAGAGATAACGATGAGCTTACGATCCAGCGGGGAGAGTTCTTTGTTATAGTGCTCTTTGAGTAATGACAAACTCTCTGCATCGATATTACGTTGCGTCTCTTTCAAGCGACGAGACAGCTCTTTATGCTTCGCTTTCTTACCTGCAGCAGGTAACAACAACGCTTGGGAAATAAAAAGTACTGCGATAAACAATAGGCCTAATGAAACGCTTACATTGTCCATAATCTCTCCTTAACCTTTGGTCTCACTAAAGAGCTCGAAAGGCAGCTCGAGTCCACGTTTGACTAACTGATCATGGTATTGAGGCACAACCCCCGTTGCTGTGAAATAACCGATAATATTGCCATCTTCATCAATACCTTTACGCTGAAAACGGAATATTTCAGACATCGTAATCACCTCACCTTCCATGCCGTTGATCTCTTGGATACTCACCATGCGACGCTTACCATCTTCTTGGCGTTCCATTTGAACAACAAGGTGGATAGCCGAAGCTATTTGAGCTCGTAAGTTTTTGGTTGATATGTTCCACCCAGCCATTGAGAACATGTTTTCGACACGACTCAAGGCATCACGAGGGGTATTCGCGTGAATGGTGGCAAGTGAACCATCATGACCCGTGTTCATCGCCGCTAGCATGTCAACGGCTTCGCTACCACGTACCTCCCCGACCACGATTCGATCAGGTCGCATACGTAAGGTATTTTTAACCAATTCGCGCTGACTGATTTCTCCTTTCCCTTCAAGGTTGGCAGGGCGGGTTTCTAAACGAATGACATGAGGTTGTTGAAGTTGTAATTCCGCCGAGTCTTCTATGGTAATAATTCGTTGATCTCGAGGAATAAAGCCAGAAAAGATATTCAGTGTGGTTGTTTTCCCCGACCCTGTTCCTCCGGAGATTAAGATATTTAATTCACCTTTAACCGCAGCTTCGACAAACTTAGCCATCTGAGGAGACACTGAGTCATAGTCAATCAAGTTATCCATAGTCAAACGGTCAACAGCAAAGCGACGGATAGAAACGGAAGGACCATCAAGTGCGAGAGGCGGGATAATTGCGTTAACACGTGAACCATCAACTAAGCGCGCATCTACCATAGGTGACGCTTCATCTATGCGGCGCCCTACTTGGCTTACTATGCGGTCGATAATGTTTCTCAGATGGCGGTCATCAAGAAAGGTATAGGGCGTTTTTTCGAGTTTACCTCTTCGCTCAACGTAAACACTTTTTGGGCCGTTGACCAATATATCTGACACGGTTTGATCAGCTAATAAAGGCTCTAACGGACCAAGGCCAAAAACCTCATCTTCTATCTGCTTGATAACCCGCTTGCGCCCTTCCGCGCTCAATGCATGGCTACCATCTTCAGCCATTAACTGTACGATGGCTTCGTGTAAATCGAGCTTAGCGCGCTCTTTCTCCAAGCTAGAAAGTAATCCTAAATCTAGGGTCTCCAGCAGCTGCTTATGAAAGAAGTGTTTGATTGAGAGCTCCTGCTCTAAAACCTTTCGAGCCTCATCAATCGCCTTCTCCTTTTCAACGCTCGCTTCCGTATTTCGAGAGTGACTAGACGCCTCAACATTGGATAAACGGTCAACAGGATTGGCATCTTCTGAATCATGCGAAATCTGTTCTACTTTTTTTTCAAACTCTGGATTTACATTTTTTCGTTTAAAGAACATCACAATCCCTCGTGTTTACTTTTCATCAACCCATTATGAAAACAACTTTTTCAGCCACCCTTTCTCTTCTTGTTCTGGTGGTGATAGAACATGAGACAAATCGATGATAGAGCGAGTAATAGAGCTTTTCTTTCTCGACTGAACTAAGGGCTGTCCCAAGTTGGCACTCTCCAGCGCAACTTTAAAATCGTTAGGCATAAGGTGTATATTATGGTTACCCACCGCCTGCTCTACATCTTTTAACTTAATTGAATGTCGCTTTTCATAACGGTTGAGAATGACCTCTATTGAGTCACTTTGTAAGCCGTACTCAAATTTCAGAGATTTAATTAGTCGGCTTGTGTTTTTTACTGACACTAAGCTCTGTTGCAAAACCAAAAGTACTTTCGTCGCAGGTGATATTGCTGATGCAAACACGTGATCTAAGCCTCTAGACAGATCAATGATCACATAAGGGTAAAAGCGACGCAGAATTGGAAGTAATCTGCCAATTTTCTGAGCCTGTTCGAAATCATCTGCGTTATTCTCATGCTTAAAGCTTAGAACATGGAGACCCGATTCGTGTTTATTTACCAATGACCCCAAAGACATTTCATCCAAATCATTAGAACTGTTGATCGCATCCGAAACACTATAAGTGGGGGTTATGTTCAAATAATCAGGTATCACGCCAAATTGAAGATCGATATCGAGTAAAAGTACTTCGTTAGGATGTTGCGTGGCCATCTCAATGGCAGTATTTAACGCTAAGGTGGTTGCACCCATCCCTCCTTTGGTGTTCAAAAACAAGATAAACTCTCCGTAACTGGAGTTCTCAAGCTTTTCAGAGGCCGTTTTCTTCAAGAGTGGCAGTAGGTCTGATAGGGTCACATTGTGAGACAAAAAATCTGAAGCTCCTAAACGCAGTGCGATTTTTAGTGACCCATTATCACTTTCATCACCGAGCACAACTAAAGACAAGTCCTTGTCTTCTAAAGACAAATCATACCCTTGCAACTCAACCATTTTTTGCGCCCAATTCCCGTGAGCTTCAACGAAAATAAGCTCTGGAACATCCGCACTTTTTAAGTACTCCTCACTCATTGCCGCAAGAGAAAACGACGTCACATGAACATTTCGGCATTTTTTTAGCTCTTGAGTCATATGCAAATGAAAGGCGTCAGTGCTGTAGACTAACCAAACCTTTAGATTCGTTCTTAAGCGCGTCATATCCTTATCGCTTTCATTTGGCGTTATTTTGATCGCTTCCCCCATACATTTATCTCCTTTTAAATAACCGCTTATGGGCATCTATTCCATATGTTAGGGCTGGTTTCAGTTTGAGGCCTCACCACTCCCAAACTTTCTGCTGGTAGTATTGTTTCAAACGCAGGGGCTGCAAGAAATCCATTATTTCCTAGAAAGCTTAGGTTACTGATTAACTGAATGCCATAGCCCGTAGCCCTAGCACGCACAAACTTAATGCTGCCAAAGTTAGCTTCAAAATCAGAAGCAATCTCTCCCCCGCTCGCGTCTAAGTAAGCCACTTCTAAATTCGCATTAGTAAACCCAACAAGAGGAATATCATTCACCACCATTCCCGCAATATTATCTCTATCAAGGACGTAGCATACCGTCGCTAATCTAGCGGCTTTCCTCGTCGCCTCACTGACCATTTGCAGCGAAAATATATAGGCACCCAACGCTAAAATGAGAAAGAGCAATAGAAAAATTAACGATGAGACTAAAGTGAACTCAATAATGGCCAGCCCTTTGATTCGTCTTTTAAGCCTTTTCATCACAATACCCTCATCACCGAAGTGACACTTAACGGAATAGAAAAACTTGTGGCGGATAAAGGAATAGACAGAAACAACGGCACATAGTCATATGTCACGCTGACTCGCACATAGCTGTCAATAGAGGGTGGTGTTACTGTTACATCCGATGTCGTCAATGTAGATAGTACTGCCGTCCCCACGCTGCTCTGACCGTAAACCACCACATTTTGAATCTCCAAAGTTGGTGCAATAGTGCCACCTTTGGTATCGTAAACCTCACTAACAGCATATCGTGCGCCATTTTGTACAGATTTAGAAATAACATTGTAGTGAATCAGAATATTGCCAAGCTCAATCACCAACCCCAAAAAAAACAGTAGCACAGGGGTAGCAACAACCATCTCTACAGCAGCAAAACCACGTTGATGTTTATTAGATAGTGTCATAATTACGACTCCCCGCTATCAGGATCCTTATACAAAACAATCCTGTAAGCCCCTTCGGTTGTCGACTGATTACTACTAGAGCCACCAGTAACACTGCAAGAATGTATAAACTCACCAAAAACGGCGGGTGTACCTGAGTTGTTCGTTGGTGCTTTTTGCAACAAGAAAAAGCAGCCAATTTTATTCACTGTAAAGTCGGTAGAGCCGCCACTTTTACCCGAGCAGTCCACCATAGGTATAGGTAAAATACGACGCCAAGCAACACCATTAGATGCGCACCCAGCACCGCCACTTGCTATACAGGCATTGGTATCTAACTTATATTGAGCGTAATCGTAGCTATCATCGAAAGTGATCTCTCCGGTATTGGCATCAATCGTTATTTCATTGGTAGGTTCTGTGGTCACATAATCTGAAGGGTAATCAGATGCCGATAATCCACCGCCATAATCACCAAAACGAGTATTTAAGCCATCGCCTGTTGGACCAACCGTGCCGCCAGGTTTGGTTGTGATATCTTCACCAATTTTAACTGGCTGATCATAACTACCACCTAAGCCTTCTTTGATTGTTTTACCACCGGAACCAAAGTCCAACAGGTGGTAATTACCATTGCCCATTTCAGATAGGCTACTGTCTCCCACCTTCAAGGCATGAACCGTCCCTACCTCATAGCCAAATACATTGGTTATCTCTTCACCGGTCTCATCATGAAAGCCGTCTTCTGGAGAAATGTCGTTATCTGAGGTGCCATCACCAATACACACCCCAATGGGTACAACATTATTATAAGCTAAGCCTGAGCTGGGGCCAGCAACGGCACTTGCTGATACTGCCTTATCAAGGCCAAACATATGAATGAAAAATTCATCCATCTCTAGTGCATCTACGCGAACTCGCACATAAACATCTTCATTTGCACCAAAAGTTGCGCTGCCAGTAAAGTCCTGTGGATCATTGGAATAATCAATACCTATAGAAGCGGTAGAGAAATCAATTTCTTGGTTCCCGGTTGAAGCCGCCATGGCATTAAGTGCCGTACCCACTTCTGCGTCTACAGCGTCTTTATCTTTACTATTGTCTAATATGGTTGCGGCAGCCAACGCTGCAGAGTCGACTGCATTTTGTAAGCGCGTTTTATTCACGACCATATGATTTATGTCTATAGCTAGCGCTGAGACAGCTAGAAAAACCAGCAAAGCAGCAGTAATCATCACCGCAACTAAGCCTTGTTGTTTTTTAGGGCTTTGTGATACTCGATACAACATATGAGTACCTCCAGATTTAGTTAAAATCTTCTAAGATCTGGCTACTACTTCCGGACAGATCGTTTTCACCTCTGCCAACATATCTGTCGTAACCAGTCTGCATCCGCTCCCCTGTACCATCAGGTACTTCGAGTAAATTCTCTTGGGTAGCATTAGGGTTATACGTTTGCTCTGTTTTCACTAGTGCTACCGAATGCCCTAAACGAGCATCGTTCGCACAGCCAACTAATAACATTGCGAGAAAGATCATCATTATTTTAGTCATATCTATCCCCTTATAAATCGTGCCCAAATGAGCCTTCGCTACCACCATCGGTCGGTGATATATCCTGTGAAGCTTGAGATTGCTCTGAATCAGATTCAGACGGTTCAGCTATGTAAGCGCTTCTGCCTAACAAGTAATATTCCAAATCATTAGGATCAACAAAGGCATCAGTTGGTAACGTCACTTTCGTTCGGTCAATAGGTTTAGCGAGTCGAGGAGTAACAAGAATAACGAGCTCTGTTTCACCAGATACATACTCTTGGCTATTGAAAAGCTGACCTAAAATCGGCACATCGCCAAAGCCTGGCATCTTGTTACTGATGTCCCTAACATTCTCACTCAACAACCCCGCAATACCGATGGTTTGACCGTCGGCTAACTCAAGCGTCGACGATGCACTTCTTCGGGTAATTGGAGGGATAAAGTAAGTCGCATTGGTGGTACCAGGATCAATCGTTAACGAGCTACTATTGGCAATCTCACTCACATCAACCGCTAAGTTTAGGTTGATTTTTTTGTCACTCAGTACCGTTGGGATGAACTTTAAACCCACACCATATTCTTTATATTCAATGGTAATACCATCTTCGTCAGGCACCGGAATGGGAAATTCTCCCCCCGCTAAAAACTCAGCCTTTGAACCGCTTAGCGCGGTTAAGTTCGGTTCAGCCAAGACTTTTGCCACACCATTTTGTTTTGCTACGTCCAATGCGAAAGTAAACAATGTATTGCTATCAATGAAAGAACCTAAAATGCCGTAATCGGTAGAGGTAGGAATATTGAAAATTGGGGTTGCACCTAACACTCCGGCAGGGACTGAAGACGCCCCCCAAGAAAAGTCAGACCCACTGGTTTGGAAGAAATGGAAGTTCGCATCAAACTTTCTTACCAAGCTTCTTTGAACCTCAGCAACCGTCACCTCTAACATGACCTGCTGAGCCCCTCCGATCGACATTAAATTAATAACACCTGTCGCTGCAGCTTGTTCACTTCCGCTTTCTTTTGATGCGTCAGCAGCCTGCCCTGACGAATAGGTTTCTGCGATTCGCATCGCCACATTCATTTGTTGTTGGTTGCTGACCTGACCGCTCAATAATAGACGGTTCTGCGCACTGTGCACTTCGATAGTTTCATCAGGAAGGAACTCATATAATTTAGCTTTAAGGCTATTAAGATCATGAGTAACCTCAATGTTAATAGACTCAATCAACCGACCTCGAGAATCCCAAGCCATTAGGTTTGTCGCACCTAATTTTTTACCAATTAAAAACACTTCATTTGATTTTAAAATTACAATATCTAAAACTTCAGGATCACCAAGAGAAACCTTCGCCGCTTTTCCCGACAGCACGACATGCGTAGATTTATGATGTGGAACCGTGACTGTTTTTCCCGTTTGTAACGCCGCAACACTGGCCGTCGAAATACAAATCAGGCTCAAAACACACGCAATTAATATTCTCATATTTCACCTCAATCCTTGACGCGCACATTAGATGTTTCTGTACCTTTGATAATGGTGACACTTGGTCTAGGCACATATCGACGAACCACTTTTTTCTCAACTTCATGTGGGTTTCTCAAAGTCAGCTGAATATCGCCTTTGCTTTTAGCCGTGAGAAGTTTCTCTGCCTCTTTCGGCGTCATCTCAAGTGTTACCGCTCGTACAATAATCGGACTGTTTTCTTTCGTTTTAGCCGTTTGGTCGACAGCCAAAACCTTAATGTCTTTTAATACCGTTTGAGTCGCTGCAGAATTTTTTCCGTAAGAAACGGTATTGAGAATATCAACCTTGTTACCCGGTAATAAGAAACCCGCCACACCAATAACATCATCAACACGTATCGTTACCGCACGTTTATTTTCAGGGATAAGAGCCGCAAGCGTTGACCCTTCTCCTGGTACAGTAAATCGTAACTTGTGAAGCACCTCTCCCGCATAGACAGTATTCGCAACAACCTTGCCAATAAGCTCTGCTTTATCCGAATAGTTATTTTCATTAATCCAATCAACTTCCATCAATCTGGTGGTTAAAAACTGCTCCTCGATAATAGTTCCGGCTTCAATTTCTTGTGATGCGACAACAACGGGGTGACGCTCGACCGTTTCAACTTCAACGGTTGGCTGAACTTGATCATCCATCCACTGCTTAGCAAAAAATACAGCCGCTAAGCCGAATACTACGGACAGTAAAAACAGTAGGAAAACTTGACTCTTATTCATTATTCTCTTCCTCGTGTCCATCAGAGGTAAAATAAACTTCCCATGCCATGGAAAGAATATCGAATGTGATAACAGGTGGTAGCTGCTCAAACGAAAGAATATCTTTGCTTATACCAACGAGATCTTTCGGTAAACATGGGAAAAGTGGCACCTTAAGCAGCGTGTGCATTTGAGACAAACGCTCAAAAAATCCGTCTTGAAGCTCGACCTCTTTATCAGCAACGACGCTCATCCATAAAGCTTCATAATCTCGCTGATTAAGTGGCTTGAATTCAATCTTGTAACCTAAACGACGTAAAAAGGCAGGATCGCTTATTTTCTTGGGGTTTAGATTGGTAGAAAAGGCAAGGGTTAATACAAATGGCATCGTTATCTGCTGACCATTAGGCAGCGACAAATAGTCGAATGAGTACTCCATCGGTACAATCCAACGGTTAAGAAGCGCATCCACCGGCATGGGCTGACGACCAAGATCATCAATGACAAAAATCCCATTATTTGCCATCATTTGAACTGGTGCTAACCAAACTCGACTATTTTCTGAATGATTAACTTCAAGCATATCCATTGTCAGTTCACCCCCAACTTGGATATTTGGCCTTTCACAATTAAGCCAACGCTTGTCGTACTGATCTTTGAGGGAAATACTTTGATCGCTGCCGTTACTATCCAACGGTTTATGATGTTGCGCCGAGAACACCTTGATAATGTTACCTAATGCATAGACTGCATAAGGAATAAATACAGAGGTGTGCAAAGCATTCACAATACGGCTCGCGACAAATGTTTTACCAGTACCAGCGTGCCCATATAACAACAAAGCACGTCCAGAATTGATTGCAGGCCCTAGCACTGAAATCATTTTATCGACACCATATACATCATCCAGTGCTGCTTCGACATGTGGCCGAGTCACTAGCTCTGCTCTCAGGTCTTGCTGCTTTACAACATCACTATATTGGGTAAGTGAAACAGGTGCGGGGCCTAAATAAGCATCACGTTTAAAGGCAAGATCAGCTTCTTCCAGCCCTTTCTCAGAAAGGGAGTAACGGACATGACTATGGGATACTGATGATAGAGAAAGATCTGAGGTAGGCTGAAATACCTCAATTAACGACTTCTTCCTTAAAACGGCCAGAGCACTTTCCACAATATGGGTGACAACACACATATAATTAGAGAGTTCTAATACATCCGACTTAGGGTAAGCAGACAAATGCTTGAGTACGAGGTTTTCAATAACGACTTCAGGAACACCCAACATATCAATAGATGTAGGAACGGCCGGGGCTGAAATTTGAGGCTTCAAAGTTGTTGGAGCAGTACGCCCTATAATATCCATATATTATTCCTCTCCACAAAGCTAACCAACAACAGGTTTAAGTAAAGTAGCTATACATCGCTAATCCCATGACAACAGAGGGTGCAAAAGGCATCGTCACCTTATTTGAATACCTAGCGTGCAAACTAGTACTTTCATTTGATACTGGTGCTACTCCACCAAGCACAATTAGCTTATTTTCAAAATAGCCTTTGATACTAAGACTGTTCGAGTTGGAAAAGTTATATAGCAAGTAGAAAGTCCCGATCACTCCAGCAGAAAGTAAGATAAAGTACGATGCATCAAGTAGTTGTCCCCACCCAAGATACATCCCTACAATACCTAATAGCTTCACATCTCCTGCAGACATAGCTCTTAAAAAATATAAGAGTAATCCAAAACAAAAAAACACCACGAATCCAACTAAGGACATTAAAAAAACATCAAAGGTGTAATTGCGGTCAAACATTGATAAAAAGTACACAAACAAAAACAGTATCAATATTTTGTTTGGTATACGATGTTTCTCAACATCGTATACCGAAACTGCAATTAGCAACGCCCAAAAAACTGAAGGCTCATTAATCATATATTCAATTCATACACTCGAAAAAATGCTCTGGATTTTGCTAAGTAAGGCTGTCGCCATCCCAGAAAAAACCAATCCTATAGCAATGACAAGTAACGCAGCAGCGATAATGTAGGCAACCGAAGTCAGCCCTCTTTGCTGTCTCACTCCTTTTCGATCATAAACCATTGACGATTGTATTGAGTTTAGCTGCCAGTGTAGTCCCTAAACCAGAAAATACGGTTGTTAAACCTAATACCAATAAAGCTGCACCGATTACATACTCGATTACAGTCAACCCTTCTTCATCTTTCATGAATTCTTTACAATTATTCAAAAACTTATCCATGAGAACCTCTCCTTGATTTGCGTATCAGGCTTTGTTTACCTGTAAACTAAATCTAGAGGTGAGAGATATATTAGGTTAGGATTTTCTTGCCATTTACTTGCACTTTCTTGTCGTACTTCTAATCTAATTAAATAAACGAACAATCACAGGTTCACCTTGAACTTTATTTAATTATGATACTAGTTTAATACCAATGAAGATAATTACCCCCTTACTGTCAGATATAGATAGCGAATTTAATTCAATTATTATCAATAAAATTAGTCGTTACTTCGTCATTAATAACTATAAACAGGACATATCTATAATCAGTCACTTAGATGTAAGGTTAGTATTTTTTATATTGAATAAAACGGATGAACTTCAACTACTTACAATGGCACTATCTATTTGTGAAAACTTGAACAAGCGAATTGTTATTATTTGTACAGGTCAGATACCTAATAACGTTCGAAATCATAAGAATGTATTCTTCATTATTGAAACAAGCAGTAATCATCTGACCAGTTCATTCGAAGAACTAAAGCATAAAACCCAACATATCTTTGAAGCACACTTCGATCTCGATAGAGACATGAATAGCAACAACCAGGAGCCGACCAAACAGTTTACTTCTGAAGTTGTTAACTTTGTTATGGATAACATTAACAAGGAAATAAGAGAAACGGACATAGCTGAAAAATGTCACTGTTCAGCAACCTACTTTTCTAAAAAGTTTCATCTACACTTTGGAGTAAGCTTTAGAGACTTTGTGTGCGATAAACGAATCCTGTTAGCCAAAAAGTTGATTGAGGCGGATACCGAATCAAAAATAGCTGTAATTTCTTATCAATGTGGCTACAAGGATGTGTCGTATTTTTCAAGAATTTTTAAGAAAAGGACGGGCGTAACCCCTGCAAGCTACAGACGTGCCTGCACAGATAACAGAAAACGCTAATTTTACTCCCTAAAAGAAAAAATCATGGTACATTTAACATGATTTTAACAAAAATAACCAAAAATAACTTAGCGAAAAACATGGAGTTAGACAATGATTCAGCCTAACGAGTTTAGCCAAGAACAAGCAACAGCTCTCCCTACACCCAATGACATGATTTTAAAATGGGCAGAAGAACGCCCAGATGAAGTCTATTTGAAACAGATTATTAACCGCCAATTTGTCGAATTTACTTATAAAGAAGTAGCCGACAAAGCACTGAAATTGGCGTCAGCATTAGAAGGACTCGGAGCCAAACCTGGCGATCGAGTCGCTCTCGTATCGAAAAACTGTGCAGAGTGGTTCATCTGCGACCTTGCCATGATGTTAGGAGATTTTGTCAGCGTCCCAATCTTTCCAACAGCTGGTGCAGACACCATCCAATACTGTATTGAGCACAGTGAAAGTAAAATAGTGATTGCAGGTAAGCTAGATGATCCGGCTGCTACCCAAAAGGTATTGGATGACAATCCGAACTTGATCAGCATCTCTCTACCATACGATACGGCTGCCAAATGCCAACACACATTTGAACAGCTGATCGATACGCATGAACCATCCACCAAACGTCCCCAACATCACGACGACAAGCTAATGTCATTAGTGTATACATCCGGCACCTCTGGATTACCAAAAGGGGCAATGCTTACATACGGCGCCTTTACATGGTCAGTTCAAAGACTGATCGACCATATTGGTATCCAACCCGGCGATCGCCTGTTTTCTTACCTACCACTTGCTCATATTACAGAACGCGTTTACATCTTTGGTTCTTCAGTCATGGGTGGCGTGGTCACGGCTTTCCCTGAGTCTTTAGACACGTTTATTGATGATGTGAAAATGCATCGTCCTACTCTGTTTATTTCAGTTCCTCGTTTATGGACGCTGTTCCAGCAGCGAATCCAAGACAAATTGCCGCAGAAGAAACTGAACTTCTTACTTAAGATTCCGTTTATCAACAACATCATTAAGAAGAAGCTGGCTGACGGTTTAGGATTAGATCAAGCTCGTGTTCTTGGATGTGGTTCAGCTCCGGTATCACCCGCTCTACTGGCATGGTATGAGAGTGTTGGCTTGCACATTACCGAGGCATGGGGCATGACAGAATCTTTCGCCTATAGCACGCTCAACTATCCATTCAGAGCCGATAAAATTGGTACGGTTGGCAATGCAGGCCCAGGAATCGAACTTAAGATTGCAGAAGACGAAGAGATCTTGGTTCGAGGCAAAGGCCTATTCTCTGGTTACTACAAGAATGACATTGCAACCCAAGAGTCTTTTAACTCAGAAGGTTGGCTGCATACCGGTGATATTGGTGATATCGACAGCGAAGGCTACCTAACGATTCGTGGACGTAAGAAAGATACCTTTAAAACCGCTAAAGGTAAGTTCGTTGCTCCTGTGCCTATCGAAAATAAACTCTTTGAGTACAGCCGCGTAGAAATGATGTGTTTGATAGGTCTTGGTCTACCAGGCCCAATCCTACTGGTGGTACCGCATGACTTCCCTAACTTTGACCGAGCTCGTTATGAGAGAACGACAAAGCGCGTTATCGAGAAAATGAACGAGCAGCTCGGCTCACATGAGAAGATCAAGGGTGTACTGATGATTAAGGAACCATGGAGCATTGAGAATGGCGTGTTAACCCCTACTCTCAAAATCAAGCGACATATTCTTGAGCAGAAATACCATGAAATCGGACATAACTGGCCAAAAGATAAATTGGTGGTTTGGGAAGAATAATCAAAACCGAGAGGGAGCCATTACGGCTCCTTTTTTGTAAGCTCAAATTATAAGTACTTAGTATAATCCGCAGCATCACTACTCTCATTATCCAAACCGATATCATCTCTCATTCGGCTACTTAGCGATTCCGAGCAAATAATTTGTCTCGATTTAGTCACCTTCCTCATCTTATTTTTATCAATAGTTTTAAGTGCCTGAGTAACAAATCTGCCAACCCAACAGGTTATTGCTTTCATTTTCTCTCTCTTGTATTCCCTGTTTATTTGTCGCTATTATGGAAACTACCTGTTCGATAAGCGAACAACCATTATTAACAAGAACTATAAGCTGAGATTATGGACAATAGACTGCGCTACCTTTCAGGTCTCCGTTACTTTGAAGTTGCGGCTCGCTTAAGCAGTTACAGCAAAGCTGCTGAAGAGCTGTTCGTCAGTCAAGCTGCCGTCAGCCAGAAGATTCGACAGTTAGAACAGCAGGTTGGATGTAAGCTCTTTATTCGTAAGGGGCGAGCAATGACTTTGACACACGAAGGACACACGCTTTTTAAACATGTATCTGATGGATTTCAAGAGGTGATACTGGGATTGAACAAGATCCAGTCTGAACCCATTCAAGGGCTACTTGTTGTTAGAAGTCCACCCTCTTTTGCGACGCGTTGGTTGCTACCTAGGCTTTGGAAGTTCTCAGTGAAGCATCCAGAGATCCCGATCAAGGTGCTAACAGGCTGCGACACACCAAATTTAAAGCATGGCGAGATTGATGTAGCTATTCGACAAGGTGAAGACTTATATGTGGAAGAAGGCTTGACTCTTAAGATGCTAATTAACGAGCCTATCTACCCTTTTTGCTCCCCCGAGTTAGCAAAATCTCTAAAATTCACATCACCAGAACAACTCCTCAAGTGTTGGCTGATTCAGTTTGATAGCGGTTGTTTCCCTTGGGAGGAATGGTTTAGACAAGCAAACATATCTACCCAAAGCAGCACCATTCAATGGATGGAAGTCGGTACATTTGATATGGGGCTAACCACAGTCATGGCGGGACATGGCGTTTGCCTAGCAACGGACAGCTTGGCTGGTGACTTCATCGAACGCGGCTTGCTAGTAAAACCCTTTGATATAGGCATGACGCCTGGTGTTCAAGTAAACCTATGTTTTGACCCCAACTCCCCGAGAAAAGAGCGTATTACAGCGTTCACCAATTGGTTACACGAAGAAGTAAACGAGCTATTGGAGAATTAGCTCTCAACTATCGATTCCTCAAATAAGCAATGAGCTTAAATAAGCAACAAGCTTAACTCAACATAGAACTGTAACGTAAACCTCCCGACACCGACAAAACTATGTTGAGCAAAAGCAACGTTGAGTTAAAAGCTACGCTGCCCTGAATCACTCCCAAAATGACTTCTTCAGTTCTTTCTCGACTTGCTCTGAAGTAACCCCGATATCTCTCAATAAATAGTCGGGAAGCTCAGACAACTGCTTTCTGGTTCTACGATTCCGAATATACAGTCTCAATTTAGAATAGAATTTCTTAGTTGATAACGATGACAAAAGTGAATGGTTGGTATTTGCTGTTACTGTGATCGTATTCATACCCTTTCTCCTGTTGATCTTTTGCTTTGTTATGGTCAATAATCGACCAACAGAGCAACATCGACAAACGATAGATACTGGCATTCAGTTAAGGAAAACTAATGTGAGAGAGCGAACTCCACCATTCCAAGGGATCTACTATTTTTATACTGCAGCTGAAACTGGCAGTTTTAAGCTCGCAGCAGAAAAGCTATTTGTTACTGCTGCCGCGGTGAGTCAACAAATTCGTCAACTTGAGGAATGGTTAGGAGCTGACCTCTTTATTCGCCAGCACCGAAAAATAGTATTAACCCATGAAGGCGAAGTACTGTACCTGCAAGCGAAGAAAGGCTTTGCTCATATTCAAGATGGGGTGAGACGAATCAACCAAGATCCTAACCCTACTCAGCTGTCGATCTCTACCGTGCCTTCCTTTGCTCAGCATTGGCTCGTACCCAGAATTGGCGACTTCCGCGATCGCCATCCAGATTTATCTATGTTGATAGAACCGACCAACAAACTGGTCACCTTTGAGGATTCCAATGTCGATATTTGTGTTCGCTACGGTCACGGTAACTACGCAAATATTGAGTCTCGTTGGTTAATGGACGAGGTGGTGTACCCAGTTTGTCACCCAATTTATCAAGAGAAACATGGTATTTATGACATCGACGATCTGCATAAAGCAGAATTGATTGAAGACCGTTGGCCTGATATGGATTGGAATCTATGGTTAGACGTTGCAGGGGCGAAGGCAGGTCGTTCGTCACTGCAATTTGACGGCTCACATTTTGTTTTAGAAGGTGCATTATCCGTTCAAGGCGTAGCCTTGGTTAAGCACAGCTTGGTGTATCGCTACTTGCAGGAAAAGAAACTCGTCCGAATCGGTAACATCGCACTGAAGCCTAAATACAATTACTTTTTATGTGCGCCTCCAGGTTACTTTCATCGAGAAAAGATAAAACGTTTCGAAGAATGGATGCAGGCTCAGGTTAGATTATTTGGTAATACAGGTAGAGAAGAGCTTTCGATTATCCACACCGATTACGAACTAAAATGGTCGGATAATTCATAAAGCGAAACTGGTATACTTAGCTCAAATAAATGGCGAGAACATCTCATGACACAAGACAATAATCCACTTCACGGTATCACTCTGCAGAAGCTACTGACTGAATTGGTTGAACATTACGGCTGGGAAGAGTTGAGTTACATGGTCAACATCAACTGCTTTAAAAAAGACCCGAGCATTAAATCGAGCTTAAAATTTTTGCGTAAAACAGATTGGGCTCGCACCAAGGTAGAGCAGATTTACATCGACTTAAAGCGTTAGTCTCTCCCTGCTTTATCAGTCCCGTGTTGATTAAATACGGGACAACCCCTGTGTCTACTTTTTAGGGACCATATCACATCTCGCATCTCTCGCATCTC
>NZ_MCSD01000012.1:0-50304 GCF_002872555.1 Vibrio sp. 10N.286.55.E10 | reverse complement strand
CATCTCTCGCATCTCTCGCAGTATGTTACAAGCAATAAAAAGCCCCGCAAGCTTTCACTTGCAGGGCTTTTTTAGTTACTTGAGAAAAGGGCTAATTACTTACCAGCTTCTTTTTCTGCTTTAACTTTTGCAATCACTTCGTCAGCAACGTTAGTTGGACATGGTGCGTATTGTGCGAATTCCATAGAGAATTGGCCACGACCAGAAGTGATAGTACGTAGGTGACCGATGTAGCCGAACATCTCAGAAAGAGGTACGTCAGCTTTAATACGAACACCAGTTACGCCAGCTTGTTGATCTTTGATCATACCACGACGACGGTTAAGGTCACCGATAACATCACCAACGTGATCGTCTGGAGTGAACACGTCAACGTTCATGATAGGCTCAAGAAGTTGCGCGCCAGCTTTAGGCATAGATTGACGGAATGCGCCTTTCGCTGCGATTTCAAATGCGATTGCAGATGAATCGACTGCGTGGAAACCACCATCGAAAAGTTCAACTTCAACGTCTAGAGTTGGGAAGCCAGCTAGTACGCCGTTTTCCATCATAGATGCGAAGCCTTTCTCAACTGCAGGCCAGAATTCTTTAGGAACGTTACCGCCCACAACTACAGAGTTGAACTTGAAGCCAGAACCTGCTTCGCCTGGTTTGATACGGTAATCGATCTTACCGAATTGACCAGAACCACCAGATTGCTTCTTGTGCGTGTAGCTATCTTCAATTGCTTGAGTGATAGTTTCACGGTAAGCAACTTGAGGAGCACCTACAGTTAGGTCAACGCCGTATGTACGCTTAAGGATATCTACCTTGATGTCTAGGTGAAGTTCACCCATACCTTTCAGGATAGTTTCGCCAGTCTCTTCGTCAGTCTCAACTTGGAAAGATGGATCTTCTGCAACCATTTTACCGATCGCGATACCCATTTTCTCAGAACCGCCTTTATCTTTTGGAGATACAGCGATTGAGATTACTGGAGTTGGGAATACCATTGGCTCAAGCGTTACTTGGTGCTTAGGATCACATAGAGTGTGACCAGTTTGCACGTTCTTCATACCAACGATCGCAATGATGTCACCAGCTTGTGCGCTAGTTAGTTCGTTACGGTCATCAGCTTGCATCTCAACCATACGGCCAACACGTTCTGTTTTGCCAGTGAATGAGTTAAGAATCGTGTCACCTTTGTTCAGTTTACCAGAGTAAATACGAACGAAAGTTAGAGCACCGAAGCGGTCATCCATGATTTTGAATGCAAGCGCTTTGAAAGTTTCTTCTGTAGAAACGATAGCGTGTTCGCCAGTTTCTTCGCCAGCTTCGTCCATTAGAGGTTGAGGATCAACTTCAGTTGGAGAAGGTAGGTAATCTACAACAGCGTCAAGAACGATTTGTACGCCCTTGTTCTTGAATGCAGAACCACAGAAAGTTGGGAAGAATGCTAGGTCACGAGTACCTTTACGGATACAACGCTTAACGTCTTCGATAGAAGGCTCTTCACCTTCCATGTAAGCTTCCATTAGGTCATCGTCTTGCTCTACAGCAGTTTCGATTAGCTCTTCACGGTATTGCTCTACGTCATCTACCATGTCCGCAGGAACATCTAGAATTTCGTAGTTTTCAGGAAGACCAGTGTCATCCCAAACGTATGCTTTACGGCTTAGAAGGTCTACAACACCCACGAATTCATCTTCGCGGCCGATTGGTAGAACCATAACTAGAGGAGTAGCACCTAGAACGTTTTTAACTTGGTCAACAACGTTGTAGAAATCTGCACCCATACGGTCTAGTTTGTTAACGAAGATCAGACGAGATACTTCTGATTCGTTAGCGTAGCGCCAGTTAGTTTCTGATTGAGGTTCAACACCACCAGAACCACAGAATACACCGATACCGCCATCAAGTACTTTAAGAGAACGGTATACTTCAACTGTGAAGTCAACGTGTCCAGGAGTATCGATAACGTTTAGACGGTGACCGTTCCAGAAACAGCTTACAGCTGCTGATTGGATAGTAATACCGCGCTCAGCTTCCTGTTCCATGAAGTCAGTAGTTGATTCGCCATCATGTACTTCACCAGTCTTGTGGATTTGACCAGTTAGCTTAAGGATACGCTCAGTGGTAGTTGTTTTACCCGCATCAACGTGCGCGAAAATACCAATGTTTCTGTATTTCGATAAATCTGCCATTGTCTTACTCTGTTAATAGGATATAAAATGCGCGCAGAGTATATCACAATCTGTGAAGACTGATAGCTTTGCATGCATTTGGGACTAAAAAACTTTGCCTTTTTCTAACATATAGAAAAAGGCACTCAGTAGTAACAATCTAAATGATTGTTAATTATAGTGCTAACCCAAAGCCTAATCGGCGTTAAGGTTAGGCTGAATTGCTGCTGTATAGAGTAGCTGAAGTGAGTTCAATTACAACTCATCAAAAGCATTAATTGCTTCCGATAATTTTTTCACACCATGGATCTGCATTCCAGGAATGCCACCTTTAGGCATGTTCGCTGCCGGTACGATTGCTTTCTTAAAGCCGTGTTTAAATGCTTCATTTAAACGCTCTTGTCCGCTCGGTACAGGTCGAATCTCACCCGCTAGACCTACTTCTCCAAACACCACCACATCTTTTGGCAATGCGCGGTCTCTGAAACTTGAAAGTAGAGCCATCACCAACGCAAGATCAGCACTGGTTTCGGTTACTTTAACACCACCAACGACATTCACAAACACATCTTGGTCAGCCATTTGTAAGCCGCCGTGTTTATGCAGCACCGCTAATAATAATGAAAGCCTGTTTTGCTCAAGGCCGACAGCGACACGACGCGGATTTGCCAGCTGGGAATAATCCACCAGCGCTTGGATTTCAACAAGCAATGGACGAGTGCCTTCCCACACAACCATCACCGAACTACCCGAGGTTTCTTCTTCACCACGAGACAAGAAGATTGCGGATGGGTTACTAACTTCTTTTAGTCCTTGGCCTGTCATGGCAAATACGCCAAGCTCATTGACCGCACCAAAACGGTTTTTGTGGCTGCGCAGTGTTCTAAAGCGGCTATCTGTTCCGCCATCCAATAGAACAGAACAGTCAATAATGTGCTCAAGCACTTTTGGCCCGGCTAAGGTGCCGTCTTTAGTTACGTGTCCCACCAAGAACACCGCAACATTATTTTGTTTTGCGTAGCGCGTTAATGCGGTTGCCGATTCACGAACCTGAGCAACACTGCCCGGTGAAGACTGAACATCAGCAACGTGCATAACTTGGATGGAGTCGATAACCATGATCTTTGGCTGTTCTTTTTCAGCAACCTGACAGATCTTATCTACGTTGGTTTCAGAGAGCATCTTTAGGTGCTCTTTTGGTAATCCAAGTCGAGAGGCACGCATTGCAACCTGCTGTAAGGATTCTTCACCTGTTACATAAAGAGTCGGCAGTTGAGAAGAGAGCTGACACATGGTCTGCAATAATAGTGTTGATTTACCCGCGCCTGGGTTACCACCAATCAGGATCGCAGCTCCAGGGACAACACCACCACCGAGTACGCGGTCGAGCTCTTTGAAGCCACTACTAAAGCGTGGCACTTCTTGTAGATTAATTTCAGATAATGTCTGAACGCTCGATTCTGTTACTGCACCTGCATAACCAGATAATCTTTCATTGCGCGCTACTTGAGGTGAAGCGGCTAACCTAACTTCTGTAATCGTGTTCCAAGCACCACATGCGTTGCACTGCCCCTGCCAACGTGGAAAGTCAGCACCACAGTCATTACACACATAAGCTCGTTTTGCCTTAGCCATAAAACCTCAATAATTTACTCAGTTACACAATGATGTTGTCAATTTGTGACTTATTTGACCGTACGGGTGAAAATAAACGTTGCAGTCATACCACTTATACTTAAAGATCGATTTAAACTAGTCGATAACATAAATGCACCGTCCATTCTAACAAGAAAAGTATGCAGCAATCTGAAATTCTATCTGTAGCAGAACGTCTTATCCCGGCCTACCACGCCGAAGATTTCGAATTCCTTCTTTCTCAAATGACAGAAGGCGAATCTCCGTCTCTAAAACTGCTGGTTAAAATGGAACTGAATCGTATCATGGCTCCGTGTACAAAGAGCATTGATTTACGTGGGCGCATTGATAATGAATGTCGTCAGTTCACGTTAGACGGCCGTAAACACTGGCTCGATGACATCGCTTTAAACGCGTATCAACGTGGCACTAAAAAGTTTAAAGGTTACACAGAAGGCGCATGGGAGTTAGTAATGACTCCGCGAACTCAACCAATGAGCGTTGTTAAAACATCTTCTCAAGGTAACCACGACATTACTAGCGCCAATAGCCCGTACGAAGCTGAAGCGATTAATCTAGGTTACGACTTAAAGCGTCAAGAGAACAGACTCAAGATTAGCTCACAGGTTGAGATCACCACATCGAAAGGGCAAAGCCTACATGGTGTAACGGTTGATATTTCTCCGTCGGGCGCAAAGTTCAAGGTGCCAAGCGCCTTTCGATACAACCTCGGTGAGATCATCAGCGTTAAATTCTCAGAGCTTATCGAAAAGTCCCAAGAAAACGATGTTAACCAAGCTGTTGAATTTCGTGTTTTGGGTATCGACGAGTCTTATGAGAACAACGCGGTCAAATTTCTAAGAACCATCAAGGTAAGCGACAACAATGTTGTGGCTCGCTTACTCGATGAGTCTTTAAATAGCATCAGTAAGAAAACCAGCCATGAGAACCAAGATAGGATCATTCGAACTCGTACGCGAGGAATCGAACACACCTATCTAAAGCATACTTGTAACCTTCCGCTGTTCTTCAGCGGCAGTGAACTAAAGCTTGCCCTACTGACGGATAACAACCATCCGTTGTGGCAATACTGGCACGACGAGCGAAATCAACAAGCGCTGGGCACCCTGTTCAACGAGCAACGTATGAACCTGCTGGCGAAACCAGGAGTGAAGGGAACCAGTAACGTTATCTACTCTTTTACCCATGAACACCAAAACAAGACCTTGTTCTATTCAATGATGCTACCTGAAGCCTCTCGCGAACAAAGACAACTGTTTTGGCACATTGGCGGTAAACGTAAAAGTTGGAAGGCGTTCAAGTTCTCAGTTTTCGAACTTTCAGACACCGAGCAACAAGCGTTAGCCAAACACTCGGATACTCTGGCTCAAAGCTCAGCGCAACTGACGCATTGCGGTATCTTGCAAGAAATTGGCGATCACGAAAGTGCGGCTGATTATCTGTTAAGTGAAAAGCCACGTATTCCAAGCAGTGAACTGAACCGCTTTCGTCACCCACGCACTGTGGTTGGGAATATTCAAAGTATCTACTTTGATTCTCAGACTCGCCGTAAAGAACCGAGATACCAATTTAAATCACCGTTACAACTTACGTCACAAGATGGCGCTGCGGCAAGCGGACACACTTTAGATATCTCGAAGCGTGGACTGAGCATTAACCTTGAACACCCAATGGTCCTCAAGATTAATGATCCGGTATTGGTGAACTTCAATGAACTGCAGCTCTATGACAAGAACCTGCCATTGAGCACCGTGCCTTACCATGTGATCCGAGTGAGCCCGAATGGCCGCAACGTACAGCTGGTTATTGCTGAGAACGCGAAGACGATGCGTACTATCGCTTTCCTAAATGGGCTTATCGATCAGAACCAAAGCAAGCTGATTAAAAAGAAAGAGATACTGCCAACCAACTCGTTGCTCGAATCGTTACACAATATATTGCTTAGCAAGATGGTCAGTAACCCTATCTTCATTGATAAGCCAAGCTCAACATTGCGCTGTAAGATCATAGGCGTGAACTTCCCATTGAATAAGCACCTAACGTTGCTCGCTAAACTTGGACACAACCAAAAGTTCTCTCTAGAGCCGATCTTTAAAGGCCACACTAACTCGCTACTGGCCGAGCCACTGAAAAGAATCGAAGGCGCTGAGCCCAAACACCATGACGTGTATATTGCTGCGGTAAAGTTTGGTGACAAGATCCAATCGGTGCATACCAAGTTGGTGAAAGATTTCACCTCAGCAAAAGAGCGCATCTTATTCATCAAGAAGGCGCAGCACTTGGGTAATGTGTATGTATTGCGAGTCACCACGGCACCTATCTTTAACCCGCTAACAAGTTTATTCCAATCGGATTTAGAAGAGCTTTCACGCATCAGCATGCATCAAGCTAAGAAACTAGAGAACGAGATCACCGCTTTTATCGGCTATGGTGAGATTGAAGACATCACAGATGAAGTGTTGATTCGATTAGAGCTTACTCGTTAGGTTAATCTCCATTGACTGGATTGGAAAATAGAAAAAGCAGGCTCATCGCCTGCTTTTTTTGTATCTGATCTCGACTATAACTTCCGGCAAATACAACTTCCCAATCAAGCCTTAAGGTTTTGCCTGCCAGCTGATTTTTTGCTGCTTAGCTAATACACCCGACAAGATACAAAGCACACCGCCTAAACCTGCGTAACGAACAGCGGTTTGAGCTTGCTGCTCTACTTTTGGTTTCGCGTGGTAGGCAATGCCTAAACCTGCAGAGCCCATCATCACCAAGTCATTGGCACCATCACCAACGGCAACGGTATTGTGCAGTTCCAATTCGTACTCTTCAGCCAACTCTACCAAAATATCGGCTTTGGTTTGCGCCGAAACCACGTCACCCAACACTTCCCCCGTCAATTTACCCTTAACGATTTCTAGAGTATTCGACTGAGCATGGTCAAGATCCAAGGTATCTTTCAGGTAGTCAGAGAAGTAAGTAAAACCGCCTGATGCAATCGCCGTTTTCCAGCCAAGCTTATTAAGCGTGTTCACAAGCCCAACCAGATCTGGCATGAATGGCAAAGATTGGCGCACTTGCTCTAATATCGACTCATCCGCACCTTTCAGTGCTCCTACTCTTTGGCGTAAGCTCTGTTCAAAGTCGAGCTCACCTTGCATTGCTCGTTCGGTGATTTCAGAGACTAACTCTCCCACTCCAGCCAGTTTGGCAATCTCATCGATACATTCAATTTGAATCGCTGTGGAATCCATATCCATCACAATCAAACCTGGCTTAGATAAGTCTGGGACCTCGCTAAGGCAAGCATAATCAAGCTTTAGCGCTTGGAGGATTTCTTCATGTGCTGGTGTTAGGTTGCCTGACATCAAAGCCACTTCATAATGCCCAACTTTCCACGTATCGAGGATGGTGTTGTAAGTGCCAGTGAAAAAGTCGATGTCATCGAAAAATTGTGGAGATAGGTACTCACCAAACACAATCCAATTAGCTTTGGATTTAGCGAGTTGAGAAGCGAAACGAGTCTCGGGGAGTCGAGTTAATAATGTCGTATGCCTTTTTATCGGCAGATATTTCTGAGCGTCCATGTGTATGATTCCTAATTAACTATGCTAAACGTTAACCTATTGCAATTTGAAAACGCAAGTCTCAATATGTCTTAATCATAACATTTGTTTATTTCAGGCTTCGTGAAACATGAATGAATCATTGTTCTCAATACGTAACGCTTTACGAATGCTAGCCCTTATTTTGTTGGCTACCATGTTCGTTGTAACGATTAAAAATACGGTCGTGATCAGTAAAGGTAACGAGAAGATCCAAGCGAAACAGTTGGAAACCCTTACCAAGCTGCTTATCTCTCAGGCATCACTTTCGGCCAGCAAGATGATTACGCAACAAGACCAAGAGCGATTACTTGATCTTACTAATCAGCTGTCTCAAGACCGACTGGTGTTCGATACCACCATCTATGATGCAGAGGGTATCCGACTGGCTTCGAGTGAAAAAGCGCTCTCGGTGCGCGAGGTTCTTGGCTTAGATACGCCACTTTCAACAGCAAGTATTGGCAGACAACAATTAGTTGAACCTATTTATTCACCGGAGAAAACGATCATCGGCTTTATTCGAGTGACCTTCGAAACCGGTAAGATGACAGCAATTTCTGATCACCATTATCGAAAAAGTGATCGCTATATGATCGGTATGGTGTTGATGGGGTTTGTGAGTGGTGTGCTGTTCATTATGCTGATTCGCAGAAGGCCAACCAAGTCTGGTGAGAACTTACTGTTGAAGAATGTAAGCTCATAAACATCGCGTTTAACTTATCCAATAAAAAGCCCCGACGCTCAGGCAGCAACGGGGCTTTTTGTTATCTGTTCACTTATCAAGCTAAGACAAATCAAGATTATTCTTGGTCACCAAGCAACACAGAGTCTAGTGCGATAACCATCATGTCGTTGAAAGTCGTTTGACGTTCATCTGATGTAGTTTGCTCACCAGTCTTGATGTGGTCAGAAACAGTACAAATCGTTAGCGCTTTCGCACCGTATTCAGCACATACGCCATAGATGCCAGCCGCTTCCATCTCTACGCCAACAATGCCATATTTGTCCATCACTTCGAACATTTCTGGATCTGGCGTGTAGAACAACTCAGCCGAGAACAGGTTGCCAACTTTTACATCAACACCACGTACTTTTGCTGCATCTTCTGCCGCACGTACCATTTTGTAGTCTGCGATAGCTGCGAAGTCGTGACCTTTAAAGCGAATACGGTTCACTTTTGAGTCAGTACATGCGCCCATGCCAATAACCACATCACGCACTTTGATATCTTCGCTCACTGCACCACAACTACCAACTCGAATGATCTTTTTTACACCAAAATCTTTGATTAGCTCAGTCGCGTAAATAGAACAAGATGGAATGCCCATACCATGTCCCATAACCGAAACCTTACGACCTTTGTAAGTACCGGTGTAACCAAACATGTTGCGAACGTCGCACACTTGAACCACTTCTTCTAAGAAGGTTTCAGCGATGTATTTAGCACGTAGCGGGTCGCCTGGCATTAAAACTACGTCAGCGAAATCACCCATTTCAGCATTAATATGTGGAGTAGCCATTGAAAATATCCTTAATCTCAAAACAAAAAAGAAGAGAGAGGTTTCCCTCTCTCTTAGTTAACTATTATAGGAAGCTTGTACCGTGTCCCATTGGCGATGTGCCAAAGTATGACGCTAAGCTTTGGCCGATATCAGCGAACGTATCGCGACGACCTAGAGAACCCGCTGGAACCTTCTGACCGTAAACAATCACAGGGATGTGCTCACGAGTATGGTCTGTGCCTGGCCATGTCGGATCACAACCGTGGTCTGCCGTTAGGATAAGTACATCATCTTCTTTCATCATATCGATGATTTCATTGATGCGACCATCGAAGTACTCAAGTGCCGCTGCGTAACCAGCAACATCACGGCGGTGGCCGTAAGCTGAGTCGAAGTCAACGAAGTTAGTAAACACAATCGTGTTATCGCCCGCTTCATTGATCGCTTCTTTAGTCGCTTCAAATAGCGCAGGGATACCTGTTGCTTTAGTTTTCTGAGTGATACCACAGCCTGCGTAGATATCAGAGATTTTACCGATTGAGTGAACGTTACCGCCCTTCTCATCAGCAAGTTTCTGCAGGATAGTTGCTGCAGGTGGCTCAACAGAAAGATCACGACGGTTACCTGTACGCTCAAATTGACCTTTACCCGGGCCAACGAACGGACGCGCGATAACACGACCAATGTTGTAGTCTTCTAGCTCTTCACGAGCAATCTGACAAAGGTCTAATAGGTTTTGTAGGCCGAATGTCTCTTCGTGACAAGCGATCTGGAAAACAGAGTCCGCAGAAGTGTAGAAGATTGGCAGGCCAGTCTTCATGTGTTCTTCACCTAAGTTATCTAGGATTTCAGTGCCTGATGAGTGGCAGTTACCCAAGAAACCAGACAAACCTGCACGCTCAAGGATGCGGTCAGTCAGCTCTTTTGGAAAGCTGTTCTCTTTGTCGGTGAAATAGCCCCAGTCAAACAATACTGGTACACCAGCGATTTCCCAGTGACCTGATGGCGTGTCTTTACCAGAAGACAGTTCAGCAGCGTGACCGTAAGCGCCGATGATTTCAGCGTCTGCATCCATACCAGGAGCAAAACGACCTGTAGACTCTTTATGAGCCATTGCTAAGCCTAGCTTAGACAGGTTTGGTAGCGTCAGAGGACCTTTACGATCTGCATTGTCGGCAAGACCTTGGTCACAATGATCTGCGATGTGACCCATAGTGTCAGAACCTACATCACCGAATTTATCTGCATCCGCTGTTTCACCGATACCGAATGAATCTAAAACTAAAATAAATGCTCTTTTCATTTTCTTCACCAACTTATTGCTCTTTGCACCAGAACTCTGTTTATCGGCATACACGAGGTATGCCGATACCTGTTATTTACACGTCTTCAGAACGAATCTGACGGTAAACATCTGGCGTTGCTGTATATTCTCCGCCCACAGTGATTGCATTTTGTAATGCTGTTGCAGCTTCTTGCCACTGTTGTTCGTTGCGAGCATGAATCATTGCTAATGGTTTATCTTCACTTGCTACTTCACCAAGACGAATGAAGTGATCAAAACCGACTGCGTAATCAATGCTGTCAGTTGCTACGCGGCGACCACCGCCCATACCAACTACAGCCATACCAATTGCACGAGTATCCATTGCTGATACTACACCGCTTTCTAGCGCGTACACTGGCTTAACAATTTCTGCTTTTTCTAGGTAGTTATCGTAGTTCGCTACGAAATCTGCTGGGCCACCAAGGCCCGCTACCATCTTACCAAAGCACTCTGCTGCTTTACCGTTATCCAGTACTGCCATCAGTTTTTCGCGCGCTTCGTCTGAATCTTTTGCAAGGTTACCCAACACCAGCATTTCAGCACACGATGCCATCGTAATTTCTAGCAAACGTGGGTTTCGGTATTCACCCGTTAAGAATTGAACCGCTTCACGAACCTCTACTGCGTTACCCGCTGAAGAAGCTAGAACTTGGTTCATGTCCGTTAGAATTGCTGTTGTTTTAGTACCTGCACCGTTTGCTACTGCAACGATAGATTTCGCTAGCTCTTCTGACGCTTCGTAAGTCGGCATGAAAGCGCCTGAACCTACTTTTACATCCATCACTAGAGAATCAAGGCCAGCGGCCAGTTTCTTAGATAGGATTGAAGCCGTAATTAGCGAGATGTTATCTACGGTTGCTGTGATATCACGAGTTGCGTAAACACGCTTGTCAGCAGGAGCTAGATCGCCTGTTTGACCGATGATAGCCACGCCAGCATCTTTCGTTACTTCACCGAACACTTCGTTGGTTGGTGTAATGTTGTAACCCGGGATAGATTCTAGCTTGTCTAGCGTACCGCCAGTGTGGCCTAAACCACGACCAGAGATCATTGGAACGAAACCACCACATGCTGCCACCATAGGGCCAAGCATCAGAGAAGTTACGTCACCAACACCACCAGTAGAGTGTTTATCAACGATTGGGCCATCAAAGTTCATGTGGCTCCAGTCAATCACCATACCTGAATCACGCATTGCACAAGTTAGTGCGATACGTTCTGGCATTGTCATTTCATTAAAAAAGATAGCCATTGCAAATGCTGCAATTTGGCCTTCAGAAACCGTGTTCTTAGCTACGCCTTGAATGAAGAAGTTAATTTCTTCTGTGGTCAGTACTTCGTTATCACGTTTTCTGCGAATAATTTCTTGAGGTAGATACATTAGTGCCTCCCAAACTCTAGTGAGTATGGTTTGTAGGGAAAGAGGTAATATGGAGTGACTTAACGTCACTCCATCAAACAGACTTGTTATTTTCAATACTCTAAATATTTGGCGTTACAGCTAGGCGACCAGTGAGTTCATTCCTATGAGCATAGAGGCTCTATGTGATTAGGACGGCCGGCGAACCGGTGAACTTACGCAGTCAACAACGCTGCGGCGTCAAATATGACGAGTAAATTAGTATGCTGCTGGATCAGCAGTTTGGTCTGTCACTTCTAATGTATTAAGAAGGTTAGTCAGTAGGCTTGAAGCACCAAAACGGTAGTGCATGTTGTCTGCCCACTCAGCGCCTAGTAGCTCATCAGCCATTGCTAGGTAAGCTTGAGCATCTTCAGCTGTACGAACGCCACCAGCTGGTTTGAAACCAACTGTTTTAGCAACGCCCATGTCACGAATAACTTCAAGCATCATGCGAGCGTATTCTGGAGTCGCGTTTACTGGCACTTTACCTGTTGAAGTTTTGATGAAGTCTGCACCAGCTTCGATACAGATTTGAGAAGCTTTCTTGATCAGTGCTTCTTCTTTCAGTTCACCTGTTTCGATGATCACTTTAAGCGTAATGTCACCACAAGCTGCTTTACACTGTTTAACTAGCTCAAAGCCAACTTCTTCGTTGCCAGCAATAAGAGCACGGTATGGGAATACTACGTCAACTTCGTCTGCGCCGTACGCTACCGCTGCTTTTGTTTCTGCAACAGCAATTTCGATGTCGTCATTACCATGAGGGAAGTTAGTTACAGTCGCAATGCGTACTTCTGGAGTACCTTGCTCACGCAACGCTTTCTTAGCTGCTGGGATAAAGCGAGGGTAAATACAGATTGCAGCTGTGTTGCCTACTGCAGTCTTCGCGTCATGACAAAGCGCCACTACTTTCTCAGTAGTATCGTCATCATTTAGCGTAGTTAGGTCCATAAGTTTAAGTGCACGTAGAGCTGCTGCTTTTAAATCGCTCATTTCTATCTCCGATCAATATATTCAAATAGTTAACTACTTCGCCATCCATCCAGTATAGATGGATATTTTAGTAATGCTCAGTAGTCACAAATGAACGGACTTGGTTCCTTGAAGACTTGATAACTTTCGCTACCAATTGCAATCCTTGTCACCGCACAGTACCAGTTTGGTCTATGGCACAACAAATCAGTCATGTTGTGTCTAACATCTATAGCGTATCGCTAATTTTGGCTTAATCCCAGAAGAATAACGTTCGAGTTGATTTCGAGGTTACTTTCTTGCCAACAGAGACATCCTATCCCTTTAGCTTATACATTATAGGTATCCATCAATAAATTGTAGTGCTCCTTAGAACGCAAACGGTTTGTATCTCAAAAAAACATTCTAGACCCATTATTGAATCCCAGCATCGCTCGTGCTCATACTAAAAATCACTAGGCCTAAAAACAAAAAAGCCCCGCAGCAATTTCTTGCTACGGGGCGATATTATTATGGCGTCTATATATCTAAATCTACTTGATTAGAAAGATAGGAAGAAGCCAGCAATTGTTGCTGCCATCAGGTTAGATAGAGTACCAGCAATAACCGCTTTAACACCCATACGAGCGATGTCGTGACGACGAGCTGGTGCAATACCACCTAGACCACCAAGAAGAATCGCAATTGAAGAAAGGTTTGCGAAACCACATAGTGCGAATGCGATGATAGCTTGAGTCTTCTCAGACATCACTTGACCAGTTGCTGCAACAACTTGAGCATTTTCACCAACGTATGGTACGAAGTTTAGGTATGCAACGAATTCGTTAACAACTGTCTTCTGACCAATGAAAGAACCAGCGATAGTTGCTTCTTCCCATGGAACACCAATGATGAATGCTAGCGGTGCGAAGATCCAACCTAGAAGAAGTTCTAGAGTTAGGTTTTCCATACCGAACCAACCACCGATGCCACCTAGGATACCGTTGATTAGAGCAATTAGACCGATGAATGCTAGTAGCATTGCACCAACGTTAAGAGCTAGTTGTAGACCAACTGATGCGCCACCTGCTGCTGCGTCGATAACGTTAGCTGGTTTGTCATCGCCACCGTCCATTTCGTCAGCGATGTTGTCGTCTGGCGTATCTGTTTCAGGCTTGATGATTTTAGCGAATAGTAGACCACCAGGTGCTGCCATGAATGACGCTGCAACTAGGTACTCTAGAGGTACACCCATAGATGCGTAACCTGCTAGTACACCACCAGCTACAGAAGCCAAACCACCACACATTACTGCGAATAGTTCAGAGTTAGTCATTTTAGGAACAAAAGGACGAACAACTAGAGGTGCTTCTGTTTGACCAACGAAAATGTTTGCTGCTGCAGACATAGACTCGGCGCGAGAAGTACCTAGAGCTTTCTGAAGACCACCACCAAGAACTTTGATTACAATTTGCATTACACCAATGTAGTAAAGTACAGAGATAAGTGCAGAGAAGAAAATCAGAGTTGGTAGTACTTGGAAAGCAAAGATGAAACCGATACCGTCAACTGAGAAGTTAACTAGGCTGCCGAATAGGAAACCGGTACCGTCTTTACCGTAGTCGATCACGTTTGCTACACCAGCAGAGAAACCTGCAAGTAGATCACGACCCCAAGGGATGTAAAGTACGAATGCACCAAGTGCGAATTGGATAGCGAAAGCGCCACCCACTGTTCTTAGATTAATAGCTTTGCGGTTGTCAGATAGTAGTACTGCGATTGCAATCAGTGCAACCATTCCGACGAGGCTCATAAACAGGCTCATAGTTTATGACTTCCTTATTAGTTATTTATTGGCGTGTTACAAAATGGGGCTATAAAGCGGAGGCAATTATACTCATGCGACCACTAATAAAGTAATGCCATCCTCACACTTTCGTACAAGATTCATGTACCATTCACACACAAATGTGAGCTAAATCACAAGCTCAATGCAATTTACGCAAACGATAAACAAAAACCCTCGATTTTATTCACATATACCGAATGTGCGATGGCTATTTTGCCATATTTGCGCTGCAACCGATTGCTTTGTCTCATTTCTAAGCAAAATAAGTTCATTTAATATCGTAACTAAATATTTGGAATGATTAACATTTCCTTGGTTTCCGTACACCGGCATGTCCGGAGCATCCGTTTCCAATACCAAGCATTCAAGGGGCAATTTTGCGATAGTTGTGCGTGTTTTTTGCGCTCTTGGGTAAGTTATCGTTCCACCGACGCCAATATAGAAACCGAGCTTGATCCACGCTAAAGCTTGCTGTTCACTCCCTGAAAAACCGTGAATCACCCCACCAAAAGTAAAATTATGCTGCTTTATTAACTCGATCAGTCGGTTGTAAGACTTCCGTTCATGGATGATTAAAGGCAACTCAAAGGTCTTAGCTAGCTCCATTTGCTGGACAAAAAAACGCTCTTGTTTTTCCCTTTCGACGCCCACAAAGAAGTCGAGTCCGCACTCACCTATCGCGACACATTGGCTGTTTTTTGAAGAGAGTAATTGGCGAAGTTCTTCAAATTGCACCTCATCCGCTTGCTCTAAAAAGTAAGGATGGAAGCCTAGCGCGTAATAAACATTCGGGTAGGATTGCGCAATTTTTTCAAGCTTACGCCAGTTATTTTGGCCTATAGAAGGGATGAGTATTTTCTCAACTTGGGCTTGTTTCGCTTCTTCAAGGTAGCGATCAATACTTTGATCAAGTGTAGTTCCCTGATCAATTACAATATGTTGCTCAAACGCCTCAAAATCCGCATGGCAATGAGTATCAAACAGCGGAAAGTCACTTATTTGCTGTGTCATATTTTCCATTCTCTGCTTTCTGGCCTTGAAGGTCACGACGATAAGGTACACAGCTACGCTTATTTTCAGGCGTTAAGCCAAGCTCTTCACACCACTTATCGTATTTCTTAATCCAAGTTTTTATCCAACCCAACATACTTGCCTTTAACCTCAGCTTTTGAACCTTAAATAAAACGCATTAAAAAACGCCTATTGCAGAACAATAGACGTTTTTGTTTAACTCGAATAGAGCGCGGAGTAATTAGTGCTCGCGCGTCGCTCGGAATTGAACTTCAGGGAAACGTTCAGAAGCTAGATTCAAGTTCACCATAGTTGGTGCGATGTAAGACAGGTTGTCACCGCCATCTAGCGCAAGGTTAGATTGGTTCTTACGTTTGAATTCTTCTAGTTTCTTAGCGTCATCACATTCAACCCAACGAGCTGTTGCAACGTTAACACCTTCGTAGATAGCTTCTACGTTGTATTCCGCTTTCAAGCGCGCTACAACCACGTCGAACTGAAGTACACCAACTGCACCAACGATCAGGTCGTTGTTCTGCATAGGACGGAATACTTGTACTGCGCCCTCTTCTGAAAGCTGAACTAAGCCTTTTAGAAGCTGCTTCTGCTTCAGTGGATCACGTAGGCGAATACGACGGAATAGCTCAGGTGCGAAGTTAGGAATACCAGCGAACTTAAGGCTCTCACCTTGAGTGAAGGTATCACCAATCTGGATTGTGCCGTGGTTATGCAGACCGATAATATCGCCCGCGTATGCTTTTTCAGCACGTGCACGGTCACCCGCCATGAAGGTTACCGCATCAGAGATACTTACGTTCTTGCCAGTACGAACATGGTTCATCTTCATGCCTTGGTTGTAAGTACCTGATACGATACGCATGAATGCGATACGGTCGCGGTGTTTAGGGTCCATGTTTGCTTGGATCTTAAAGACGAAACCAGAGAACTTCTCTTCTGTCGCTTCAACATCACGCTCGTTCGCTTGACGCGTTTGAGGAGCAGGTGCCCATTTCGTTAGACCATCAAGCATGTGGTCAACACCGAAGTTACCTAATGCGGTACCGAAGTAAACCGGCGTTAGTTCACCAGCAAGGAACAGTTCGTGGTCAAACTCAGGGCAAGCACCGATAACAAGCTCTAGCTCTTCACGTACGCTTTCCGCAAGATCAGAGCCTACCGCTTCATCTAGCTCTGGGTTATCTAGACCTTTGATGATGCGAACTTCTTGGATCTCATGGCCATGGCCTGATTCATATAAGATCGTTTCATCACGGTGAATGTGGTAAACACCTTTAAACTCTTTACCACAACCAATTGGCCATGAGATAGGAGCACAAGCCATACCTAGCTCGCTCTCAACTTCATCAAGCACTTCCATTGGGTCACGAACGTCACGGTCAAGTTTGTTCATAAACGTTACGATTGGCGTATCACGTAGACGTGTTACTTCCATTAGTTTACGAGTACGATCCTCGACACCTTTCGCAGCATCGATAACCATCAAACAAGAGTCAACCGCTGTTAGCGTACGGTACGTATCTTCCGAGAAATCTTCGTGTCCTGGAGTATCTAATAGGTTTACTAGGCAATCATTGTATGGGAATTGCATTACCGACGTAGTTACCGAGATACCACGTTCTTTTTCCATCTCCATCCAGTCAGATTTAGCGTGCTGGTTAGAGCCACGGCCTTTTACGGTACCCGCTTTTTGAATCGCGTTTCCGAATAAAAGAACTTTTTCAGTAATCGTGGTTTTACCCGCATCCGGGTGAGAGATAATCGCAAACGTTCTACGTTTGCTCACTTCTTGTTGGAAAGACATAGTCGCCCTTTGCTGATCTAAAGCGTAAAAAGGGCAAGTAGATAATACTTGCCCTTGAATTCTGTGTGCAGATTATACAGAAAGCGTGTCACTTTCTAAAGGGTCAGTTTACACCCTATTTTGTCGCTTATTCTCTGCTTAGCGAAAAGCGACAAGATGACTAGCTAAAAGACATAAAAAGATAGCTCATAATGATCGCATCTTCGTTGCCTTGCTTAGTTGGGTAATAGTTACGACGACGATCGACTTCATTAAAGCCCGCTTTTTCGTAAAGATTAAACGCATTCACATTACTTTCGCGAACCTCTAGCCAAGCGCTTTCCGCGTCAGCTTGTTCGCATATATCAAGGAAATGTTCAGTTAACGCTTTACCATACCCTTTGCCTTGTTGGCTTGGGTCTACCGCTATATTAAGTAACGTGACTTCACCAACGATGTTTTGCGCGAAGAAGTACCCGACCACTTGCCCATCGACTTCGAGAACATGATGACAAGCGCCTCGACTCTCAAGATCTCGAATCATGGTTTCAGACCAAGGATGAGAATGTGCGGCCTGCTCAATCTGCCAAATGGCGTCTAGGTGTTGTTGTGAAGTCGGTAAAAATTGATTAGTCATAAGCACAAATTTGTTGCCATAAGTCGCGGCGATGTTGGTTATTACCGTTAATGTCAGACAGTAATGGCGATTGTAATGTTTTAGCCTTCAGCTCTTGAGTCGGCTCACACCCCGCAAACCACACCCACTCAACCGCCCCTAAATCCACCGAAGATAGGTGCTGAGGCTGAATGTGTAATGCCTGAAATAAGTCGAGCTTGATACTTTTGAGTACTCGTTCAAACATCACGGCGAGATCTTCCTGAGGCTTTTCAGGCGAAACCAACAGTAGCTTGCAGTCATTTGAGAGTGGCATCAATTCAGATTCATAACCCGCTAAACGCTCTGGGTGGCTAAGCTCCCATTGGCTAATGCCCATCTCTTGCAGGTATTGTGCGTGTGTTTGTGACATATCTAGCGGTGTAACCTTAGGTTTATAGTGGGCGATTTATTAGAGCGAAGTTAAAAACGAGCTCATCAGAGCTGGGCTGATACTAACAAAAAATAAAGGAGCATCAAGCTCCTTTATTTAGACTAAATCAGTTTGCATCATATTGCGTGGGAAATGGGCTTATAAGTCATTGAACTCAGGACTGTAAGCAATCTCACCAGAATGCCCAGCAAGCGCACCTTCAACTAACTCGATAGCTTGAAAGGCTCCCTCTGGCACATTCCAAGTGCAGCTCAAACCAAACTCACTCGCAGCCTTGAAACCAAAGCGGCCGTAATAGGCAGGATCACCAAGCACAACACAGGCTGGGTAACCAAAATCAACCAAAGTAGAGAAAGCATCTTCAACCAGTGATTTAGCAATGCCTTGGTTGCGGAACTCTTCTTTCACAGCAAGCGGTGCAAGCCCCTGCCAATTGTGATCGTCACCTTTAAGCGTGATAGGGCTAAACATCAGGTGACCAACCACCTCGCCTTCGTCAGAACAAGCCACCAGCGATAGCGTTAAATGACTATTCTCACGCAGGCTCATAACCAAATTAGCTTCTGCATCTGTTTCAAAAACAGATTTCAATAAACGATCAATGACAAGTATATCTGCCGGTGCTTCAGTTCGAATAAGCATTCATTACCTCACTTTGTGTATCTGGGGATTGTACTCCCTTCTGCACAAAATCAGCTAATTGATTTAACAAAGTTTTCATAGGAGTCGGCAATAAGTCCAAATCTACGCTATCCATCAAGTTTTTGACTTCTAAACCAAGCTCGGTATCGCCTTCAATAGACAGTCTACGTTGGAAGAAAAGCGTATCTGGATCTTCTTTACGCCCCGCAATCAACACAAGGTCATTAAGATTCCCGCTAAAGCTTACATCTTCAGCCACCTCTTTATCAGCTACAACTAGTTGCTCATTTTTGTAACTAATACACCAACTTAACCCCATATCTTTTATTGAGACTTTAAGCCACTTATCTTCTAAGAACTCAAAGTCACCGTCCTCTAAAGCTTCCTTAAAGACATTCTTAAGCGCCTCCAACAAGGCTCTTTTTTGTACTGTTTTAGGCAATAACTGGACTGGAGATCGCAAAATTGATGCGGCATTTTGAACTAGTTGAGTGCGAATCTTGTTTATCACGTGACTTATCCGTAACTTTGTCAATAATATGGAATGCATCATAGATGATGTTAAGATCTCAGTTACTGTTATGTATCAAATTAACTTCTGTTTGATGCTCGACCTTTAATATCCTGAAAATCACAGTTATAGTAACTCAGGTAATGAGAATTACAGCGGATCGCTGCACTCACAGGTAAATATCGATAGCCACACAAAAAGTAATAAATATTTATCGATAGTGAATATTCAAGCTCTTGGAGAATTGGTAGTACTTTGATGCCTCCCCAGCAACTACAACATTGGTTTACCCAGCTAACTGCAAATAGTCCGTTCTTTTTTGCAGTACTTGATGCTCAACATAACTATTTTATGGTGAATGAGCGTTACTGCGATATTGCTGGTTTGAGTCAAACAGAGCTTGCAGGCATGAATGACCGCCAAACATTGGGCGAACAATTTTACCAACATCTTAAGCCTTACTATGAGCGTGCATTCAGTGGCGAAACGATTGAGGCCGAAGTCACCCTTAACGAAACTGACCTCGATACCAGCCTTCATTTCAGCCTATCTCCGCTTACCAATGGCAACAAAACCGACTACATCGTCTTTCACGCCTTCGACACATCAGAAAACCAAGTACTTGTCCGTTCTTTAGAAGAATCCGAAGCTAAATTCCACAAGCTATCTCAACTACTCCCAGACGGATTACTGCTCGTTGAAAGTGACTACATCTTGTCATCCAACCCAGCAGCAGCTCGCTTGCTTGGCTTTAACTCAACCACAGAGTTAATTGGCGAAGAATTGGGACGCCTATTTATCGATGAACAAACCAAAACAGTTTTCAATAATAACCTCACTTCTATTATTTCTGAGTCTGGTTTGGTTTGCTTAACGGGTGCCCGATGCGGCTTTGAACGTAAGGTTCAGCTCAACATCGACTCCACCACTGTTCTTGGAAGTAATACTCAGTTGGTGCTTATCCAAGACGCACAAGAAACCGCAAAACAATATACACCGGCAAACAGTGAAGATGCCTACATCGACGCACTGACTAAGCTCTATAACCGAGTTGGGTTTACAAAGCGTCTTGAGCAGTTCATTCACAACGATACGCCAGTGGTGATGCTCTACTTAGACATTGATAACTTTAAGAATATCAATGATTCACTTGGTCATCACATCGGTGACAAGGTGATTAAAGAGGTCGCTTCACGCCTTAAACGCTTACTGCCCCGTAAGGCTGTGATTGGGCATTTAGGCGGGGATGAGTTTGGTATTATCCTGCCAGAACCTGAACATCAGCGAACACCTGAAATGCTCGCTGAAAAGATCATCTCCCTGATCAATCAACCCTTCGATCTTCACCACTTCAGTAAACGCTTGGCCTGCTCGATTGGTAGCGTGAACTTCCCTCAAGATGGTACTGATGCTCGTATCTTGTTGCAAAATGCAGACACAGCAATGTATGAAGCGAAAGATCGTGGTCGCAACCGCTTGATCAAGTTCAACGAACAGATGAACAAAGAAGCGCGTATGCGACTGTGGCTGGAGATTGAGCTTCAGAAAGCGCTGCAACAAAATGGACTCGAGGTTTGGTACCAACCAAAAGTAAATGCCCGTGATTTCACCATCAACGGAGCAGAAGCTCTAGTTCGTTGGAAACACCCTGTCGAAGGCTACATCAGCCCTGCTGCTTTCATCCCAGTTGCAGAACGTGCAGGTCTTATCGAGCAGCTTGGTCGTGTGGTGATGCGTGAAGTATTCGCAACAGTTAAACGCTGGAAGATGCAGGGGATCCTACCTGGCCGTGTGGCAATCAACCTTTCTCCTGAACAGTTTGGGAACCCGAAACTGATTGATTACATGGAAAAACTGCTGCGTTCGACAGAACTAGACCCAAGTGCGATTACATTTGAGCTAACGGAAAGCGCGGTGATGAGTGATAGTGAACACACACTTCAAATGCTTAACGCCATCAAGAAACTTGGCTTTGCTCTCTCCATCGATGATTTTGGTACTGGTTACTCTTCACTGTCTTACCTTGCTCGCTTCCCAATTGATGAGCTAAAGATAGACCGTGCTTTCATCTCCGATATCGATACCCTACCAAAGCAAATCACCGTAATTGAAAACATCATCAACCTGGGTAAGTCTCTCGATTTAACTGTGGTTGCTGAAGGTGTCGAAACTAGTGAGCAAGCGACTCTGCTGTCTAATCTCAACTGTAGTTCGATTCAAGGCTTCCACTTCTACCGTCCGCAACCAAAACAAGATGTCGAAGAGTTGTTTGCCCAAAACCGCCGTCATAAGAACTAACTAACCGATTCAAGTACCTCATATTTAAACCAAGCCAACATGTAAAACGGTCACTCGTCAGTACCTCAAACGGAGTAAAAGCAGATTTATCCATCTAAACCTGCCTTACATCAATTCCGTCATTCACAATTCTTCATAAAATGCTCGCTTCAACTCAATTCTACTGGTAGTGAGCAAATGGAACTCTTATGCCCAGCGGGTAACTTACCTGCTTTGAAAACCGCTATTGATTGTGGTGCGGATGCTGTCTATATCGGATTCAAAGACGATACCAATGCCCGACACTTTGCAGGCCTAAACTTTGCGGGTAAAAAGCTCGATCGTGCTGTGCAGTATGTGCATGACCACAACAAGAAAATTCATGTTGCCCTAAACACGTTTGCTCACCCAAATGGCTTCGACCGTTGGACCAATGCCGTAGACAACGCTGCTGCGCTAGGTGTCGATGCACTGATCATCGCAGACATCGCGGTGCTTGAGTACGCAGCAAACAAATATCCAGATCTAGAACTGCATCTATCGGTACAAGCATCAGCGACCAATGCCGCTGCTATCGACTTCTACCATAAAAACTTCAATGTTAAGCGTGTGGTACTGCCGCGTGTATTATCGATCCATCAGGTCAAACAGCTTTCTCGTAATATCACTTCTGACGTTGACCTTGAAGTATTCGCTTTCGGTAGTTTGTGCATCATGGCAGAAGGTCGTTGCTACCTCTCTTCATACATGACTGGCGAATCACCAAATACGGTTGGCGCTTGCTCTCCTGCGAAATACGTTCGCTGGCAAGAAACAGAAACAGGCCTCGAATCTCGCTTGAACGAAATCCTTATCGATAAATATGAAGCAGGTGAGAACGCAGGTTACCCAACGCTGTGTAAAGGCCGCTTTGAAGCAGAGATCGATGGTGAACGTAAGCGCTATCACGCACTTGAAGAACCAACCAGCCTAAACACGCTATCAATGCTGCCAGAGCTTTTCGCTGCCAATGTTGCTTCAGTGAAAATTGAAGGTCGTCAGCGTAGCCCTGCTTATGTAGAGCAAGTTACTCGTACGTGGCGCGCTGCTATTGATCGCTACTTAGCAAACCCTGAACAATACCAAGTAGAACAAGCTTGGAATGCGACACTGGCGAATGTATCGGAAGGTACACAAACCACGCTTGGCGCTTATCATCGTAAATGGCAATAGAGCCAAATGGAGAACTCAATGAAATACGCATTAGGCCCTCTACTTTATTTTTGGCCAAAACAAGACGTTGAAAGCTTCTATGAGCAAGCGAAATCAAGCTCTGCTGATATCATATATCTCGGTGAAGCCGTGTGTTCAAAGCGTCGTGAGATGAAAGCAAAACACTGGATGGACATCGCTAAAGAGCTGTCTGCTTCAGGTAAGCAAGTGGTACTGTCGACCATGGCGTTGCTCGAAGCGCCAAGTGAAGTCAACATCATGAAGAAGTACATCGATAACGGTGACTTCGCGATTGAAGCAAACGACGTGTCTGCAATTCAACTGGCCAGCGAAAGCAAAGTCCCTTTCGTGGTTGGTCCTGCGGTGAACACCTACAACGCACGCACCCTGAACCTGTTCTTGAAACAAGGTATGACGCGTTGGTGTATGCCGGTTGAGCTTTCTCGCGAATGGTTAAGTAACGTAATGACCCAGTGCGAAGAGCTCAATATTCGTAATAAGTTCGAAGTAGAAGTATTTAGCCACGGCTACCTACCGCTTGCTTACTCAGCACGCTGCTTTACCGCTCGCGCTGAAAACAAAGCTAAAGACGATTGCGAAACCTGCTGTATCAAGTACCCAACAGGGCTACAAGTAGAAAGCCAAGAAGGCCAATCAGTATTCAACCTTAATGGTATCCAGACCCAATCAGGCTACTGCTACAACCTAGTCAATGATTTGCCGAACATGCACGACCTGGTTGATGTGGTTCGCTTAAGCCCACTCGGCGTTGATACCTTCTCTGAGATCAATAACTTCAGAGCGAACGAACAAGGTCAAAACCCGATGAAGATTGAAAGCCGACAATGTAATGGCTACTGGCATCAGCTTGCAGGTTTAGACGTCAAAAACATCTAAATACTATTTTCAAAACGAAGCGATTTTCAAAACGAAAAAGGTCTAGCACATGCTAGACCTTTTTAGTTCGTCTCAAGAAAATCGACCTATGCCGTTGCGGTTTCCATCGGCGAGGCGTCGAGCTTCTTTACGTCTTTGTAGAGCATCACCATTACCACCGCGCTCAACGCGATATTAGACAGTGGATATGCAATCCAGATCCCCGGCACACCGTACAACTTAGGCATAATGTACAAGAAAGGTAACTGGATCAGCATATTGCCTATCGTTACAAACATCGCCTTGCTGCCCTTGTTTACCGCTTGGTAATAAGCGCCCGCTACCACTAAGAAACCATCAAGCGCCAATGCAAACATGTGTAGTCGAATACCTAATACTGTGTACTCAACTAACTGAGGTTCGTCCGAGTTAAAGACTGATACAAACTCACGTGGGAATGCGTTCAGAAGCAGCACGAACGCCACACCAATCAATACCGAACTCAGCATCGCAATCTTAAGTAACTTACGAATGTTCGCTTGGTTACGCGCACCATGGTTGTAGCTCACCAAAGGTTGCATGCCATTGGCGATACCTTCAGCCGTGAGATAATAAACCGTCACGATGTAGCCCAAAATCGCGTAAGCACCAATCATCAACTGGTCGCCATATTGGGAGAACAACGCATTGTGCAGCGCCACCATCATCGAACCATAAGCGTACATAAAGAAGCTTGATGTACCAATGGCGAAGATCTGTGGGATAACCGATAGCTTCAGTCGTAACTCATTCCAACGTAAGCGTAAATTTGCTCGACGTGAAAAGAAGTAAGCCAGACCTAAGCCCGTTACCACAAATTGTGCGATAGCTGTTGCTAGTGCCGCGCCCATCAACTCCCAACCATACAGAGCGATAAACAGGTAATCGAGTACGATATTAATCACAGCACCAACGATCATCAATATCGTCGCTAAATTAGGGCTGTCATCGTTACGCAGTAGAAACGGCATCGCGATCGAACCTAGCGTGAAGACACTAGCACCAATAAGAATGTGTAAGTACTGCAAGCCAAGTTCATACACTCGCCCTTCAGCGCCCTGCCAAAGCAAGAAGTTATCAGCAAACAAAAACAGCAATGCGGAGACAATAGGCGTTATCGCTAACAACAGGGTTAAGCCCGTTGCTAAGATCTGCTTAGCGCCTTGAGTATCTTTTTCACCTTGGCGAATCGAGACCAGTGCACCGGTACCCACGCCCACCAACATACCAATACCGAGAATCGAACCAATCACAGGCCACGCAACATTGATACCTGCAAGTCCATCAGCCCCCACATAGCGGCCAATGAAAATGCCATCCACCACTTGGTACAGGCCATTAACCAACATGGCTGCCACGGTAGGGATTGTGTATCGCCAAAACTGACGACTAATTGAGTTACTCATTTCTTACTCTACTTTCATTTGTGAGTCGCATATCAACAAGATATGACTCGAAAAATTAGTTAATAAGGCTAACTAAATATCTAAATTATTTACTTCAAAGCTTTATTTAATAATAGGTTTAGCTGCTGAGATTCTTGCTCAGACAAACGACTTTCCAGTATTTGTGCCATGACCTGATAGATCTTACTTTCTTCTTCTAAGCCGACTTCAGCTTTGCTGGTCAGTACAACCAACTTAGACCTCGCATCTTCGAGCGAAGCTTTACGCTCAACAAGCCCCTTTCTCTCTAGTCTCTGAACCATAGTGGTTGCTGAAGGCTTGGTCACCTGCATCTCAATCGCAAGATCAGTCAATCGGATCGGTTCAGGAGAAGATTGAATGACCTTCAAATAGTCATACTCATTGAAGCTCAATTGGCAAATAGGGTCTTCATTTACCTGAGTTCGCCATATCTTTGAAGCGAAGCGCTCAATCTTTTCTAAATTCTGGTTTAGCATACTCACCCAATCAAAAAATGGCATTTAGTTAGCAAGGCTAACTATTTTAGTATTGTTTAAATAAAAAGCAATCAAAACGAGATGAAGAGCATAAAAAACCGCTGACAGGCAGCGGCTTCTCGGAGTCAAAATGTATTGCTTACTTAGCGCTGGCTTCTTCTTCAGCCTCAGCTAACTTAACTTGTGCTAAGTGCTCGGCTTTAAGCGTGGTGAAGATACGGCTTAGCTCTAAGAAAGAGTAACGGTGCTCTACATATTCATACACGTTGAAAGAGACTGACAACTTGTACAAAGAGATCGCATTCGCGTAGTCACCATTCATATGGTAACGCTTAGCAAGGTAGAAGTACGTCTCTGTTAGACGCTGCGCTAGTAACGTGTTGTCACGAGTACCGGTTAAGATCGCCTTAAAAGCCTGCTCTTCAGTAATGTCATCAAGCATAATCGCGACTAATACCCAGCCCCACTGCTCATCGCGACTCTCGTAACGTTTTTGTAAATCAAGCTTAGCTTGCTCTGGCGTTAGCTCATGCTGAATGATGTACAACCACAGAGCGCGAAACGGATCGCTAGGATCATCGGCATAGTGCTTCATCATCTCTTCATTAGCTAAGTCGTAACGTTCGCCATAATAAAGCGCGATAGAACGGTTTCTTTCTGCGTAAGAGTTTGCAGGATCAAGCTCTAACGTAGAATCAAAAGATTCATAAGCCGCATCAAACTCCCCTACCTGCGTAAAGTAAACACCCAAAAGATTGAAGATATCAGGTTGAGCTGGGTTCAATGAAAGAGATTGGTTGAAGTCGAGACGCGCGAGATCACGCAGGCCAACACTGTCGTAGTAGTTACCCCGTTCAAACAGCATCTTAGCTCGAACTTCATCGTTCAAATCTGGGCGCTGTAATAACTGACTAAGACGTGCAATTTGAACTTCTTGCTGAACGCTTGGTTGCAGTGGCACAGCCATCGGTGGATAAACCCAACGTGAGGCGTTATCTGATGTTGTCGCACAACCTGTTAGTACAAGCAGTAAACACATACTCGCGGTTTGAAACCATTTCACAAATAATTACTCCTGTTATGACCGCAATAAAAAAGGGGAGCGATATGCTCCCCTTTATAACATGCTTTGTTGACGATAGGTTAGAAATCACTAAAAAGCGATATCACCATCGACACACTGAGAATTACTCAGCAGCAGGTGCTTCGCCTTCAGCTGGCGTTTCAACTGCTTCTTTCATGCTTAGACGTACACGGCCTTGACGGTCAATTTCAAGAACCTTAACAGGAACTTCTTGACCTTCAGTTAGGTAGTCAGACACTTTCTCAACGCGCTTGTCAGCGATTTGAGAGATGTGTACTAGACCATCTTTACCTGGAAGGATAGTAACGAATGCACCGAAGTCAGCTAGACGAGCAACTTTACCTTGGTAAATGCGGCCAACTTCAACTTCAGCTGTGATCTCTTCGATACGACGGATAGCTTCTTTAGCAGCTGCGCCTTCAGTAGCAGCAATCTTGATTGTGCCATCGTCTTCGATTTCGATTGTAGTACCAGTTTCTTCACAAAGAGCACGGATAACTGCGCCGCCTTTACCGATAACATCTTTGATCTTATCAGAGCTGATTTTCATTGTGTGGATACGTGGAGCAAATTCAGAGATATCTTCACGAGCACCAGAGATAGCTTCATCCATTACAGAAAGGATGTGCTTACGTGCACCTTGCGCTTGGTTAAGTGCAATTTGCATGATCTCTTTAGTGATACCTTCGATCTTGATGTCCATTTGAAGTGCAGTGATACCAGCATTAGTACCTGCTACTTTAAAGTCCATGTCACCTAGGTGATCTTCGTCGCCAAGGATGTCAGAAAGAACAACGAAATCGTCGCCTTCTTTAACAAGACCCATTGCGATACCCGCAACAGAAGCTTTGATTGGAACACCAGCATCCATAAGAGCTAGAGATGTACCACATACAGAAGCCATTGAAGAAGAACCGTTAGATTCAGTGATTTCCGATACAACACGAACTGTGTATGGGAATTCTTCAACAGAAGGCATTACTGCTTGGATACCACGCTTAGCTAGCTTACCGTGACCAATTTCACGACGCTTAGGAGAACCAACGAAACCAGTTTCACCTACACAGTATGGAGGGAAGTTGTAGTGTAGAAGGAAGTTGTCTTTCTTCTCACCCATTAGGCTATCGATGATTTGAGCATCACGTTGTGTGCCAAGCGTTGCAGTAACAAGTGCTTGAGTTTCACCACGAGTGAATAGAGAAGAACCGTGTGTACGTGGAAGAACACCAGTACGTACGTCTAGCGCACGAACCATGTCTTTTTCACGGCCATCGATACGTGGGTTGCCAGCGATGATGCGGCTACGTACTACGTTTTTCTCTAGAGAACCAAGCATGCCGCGGATTTCGCGCTCATCTAGGTTTTCGTCTTGTGCGATTAGAGCTTCAACAACGTCGTTCTTGATTGCGCCAACTTGCTCGTAACGAGCCATTTTTTCAGTGATCTGGTACGCGTCAGATAAACGTGTTT
Organism: Vibrio sp. 10N.286.55.E10; assembly: GCF_002872555.1. NCBI lineage: Bacteria > Pseudomonadati > Pseudomonadota > Gammaproteobacteria > Vibrionales > Vibrionaceae > Vibrio > Vibrio sp. 10N.286.55.E10. Next base: position 21,984 of record NZ_MCSD01000012.1, on the reverse strand, counting down.
CAGCAAGTTCAGCAACTTGAGCTTTAAGCTCAGTGTTAACTGCTGGCGCTTCCCAGTTCCAAGCTGGAGTTGCCACTTCAGCAGCAAACTCGTTGATTGCTTTGATTACAACTTGTTGTTGGTCGTGACCATAAACAACAGCTGAAAGCATTTCTTCTTCAGATAGGTTATCTGCTTCAGATTCAACCATTAGTACTGCGCCTTCTGTACCAGACACAACTAGGTCTAGTTTAGAGTTTTCAAGCTCAGTATTTGATGGGTTAAGAACAAGTTCGCCGTCGATGTGACCAACACGTGCAGCACCGATAGGGCCATTGAATGGAGCACCAGAGATAGCAAGTGCAGCAGACGTTGCGATCATAGTGATCATGTCTGGGTTTACGTCAGGGTTGATAGAAACAACCGTAGCGATAACTTGAACTTCGTTTTTAAACGCACTTGGGAAAAGTGGACGAATTGGACGGTCAATCAGACGAGCTGTTAGCGTTTCGCCTTCAGAAGGACGACCTTCACGCTTGAAGAAACCACCAGGGATTTTACCCGCAGCGTATGTACGCTCTTGGTAGTTAACTGTTAGAGGGAAGAAGTCTTGACCTGCAACAGCTTCTTTCTTAGCAACAACAGAAACGAATACTGATGTATCGTCCATAGTCGCCATTACAGCAGCGGTAGCTTGACGTGCAATTACGCCCGTTTCTAGAGTAACGGTGTGGTTACCGTACTGGAACGATTTTACAACTGGTTTTTCAAACATTGTATATCCTTAGCTCTAAAGTCAGACTTTAGATTAAGTGAATAATGACTCAAGACATTACCAATCGCGACTAGTGAAAAGGGACTTAGGATGGTGACTCTTTGTATGCGTTCATACGCCGAATTAAGACCAAATCCGCCTTTGAATAGTCGCGACCTATTGGCCGACATCTGTGACTGTAATCTCTTGAGAGGTTGATTGCCAAACGCTGAAAACGCTATAGGCGGGCGTAGTATAAACTATTTTTATTAGGAGATATATTTCCTATCAGAAAAAGCCAGATGATATTCTGAGCATCCGGCCTAGCATTTTCTTACAGGCACAAAAAAAGGAGCATAAATGCTCCTTTTCTTCAAACTGTCTTTGCAGACATCGCTATTAGCGACGTAGGCCTAGACGCTTGATTAGGTCTTGGTAACGAGCAAGGTTTTTGCCTTTCAAGTAATCAAGAAGCTTACGACGGCTAGAAACCATACGTAGTAGACCACGACGGCTGTGGTGATCGTGTTTGTGCGCTTTGAAGTGACCTTGTAGGTGGTTGATAGAAGCAGTAAGTAGTGCTACTTGTACTTCTGGTGAACCTGTGTCGCCTTCAGATTGTGCGTATTCTGCAACGATTGCTGCTTTAGTTTCTGCATTCAGAGACATAATTCTCTCCTGATAAGAGTAAGTTTATATTTGTAGCAGCCAATCTCTGATTCAGCCGCTACGCGAGCCGAGGATTATAGGGAAGTTTGTCAGTTGGTGCAATAACAATCGAACCCATTAAAAACGAAAAAAGCGAACCACCTATATTAGGCGTTCGCTTTCTGTCTTATTTGCTCACTTTTCAAAACGAACCGCTAAGATTTGATTCGATGTCAGCGCTACGCTTGTGGTTCTTCATCTCTGAAAACAACCAAACGCTTCGGTGCAACTCGGCCATCTTCAGCAATCTGAGCAACGCCGACAAACAGCTTCTCTTCGCCACTTGTCATACGAACCGTGCCTTCAGTTGGCGCACCAGCAACCTGGACGGGCATACCGTGCTGAACAAGGTCAGTCAGTTCCGCGTTCAGGTTTACTTCTGGTAAATCTTCAACGGCAGTGTCCATTGGCATCAGCAGTGGGTCAAGCAGCTCTTTCGGTGCAATTTCTTGCGCCTGTGCTTGCTCTAAGATCTCGTTTAACTGCTCCAAAGTCACCATACGCTCGTATGGGTACTTCGCGACACCTGTACGACGAAGCATGGTCACGTGAGCACCACAACCGAGCATTTCACCAAGATCGTCGGTAATTGTACGGATGTATGTGCCTTTCGAACAATGCACTTCCATTTCAACTTCATCACCTTCAAAGCGAAGCAATTCAATAGAGTACACAGTGATTTTACGAGACTCACGAGGAACCTCGATACCTGCACGCGCGTATTCGTACAAAGGCTTACCTTGATACTTCAATGCCGAAAACATTGATGGTATCTGATCGGTTTCACCCTTGAAGCTCGCAATGCAACGCTCAAGCTGTTCTTTAGTCACGTTGACATCACGTGTCTCTACCACTTCACCATCAGAGTCAGAGGTATTGGTACGCTCACCAAGCTTAGCGATAACAACGTAGCGCTTATCAGAATCTAGAAGAAACTGAGAGAACTTCGTTGCTTCACCAAGACAAATTGGCAGCATGCCAGTCGCAAGAGGATCCAGAGCACCTGTGTGCCCTGCCTTCTCTGCAAAGTAAATACGCTTTACTTTTTGCAGTGCATCATTAGACGAAATGCCTGTCGGCTTATCTAATAGAATTACCCCGTTGATAGGGCGACCTTTACGACGGCGAGCCATTACTCTTCGCCCTTAGACTGAGTTTCGTCAGTGCGGCCAGCTTCTTCTTGCTTACGCTTGTCGTCGTTCAGAACTTCACTTACTAGGTTAGACATACGCATGCCTTCGACTAGTGTGTTGTCATAAGTAAAACGAACTTCAGGCGTTAGGCGGTGGCGAATACGCTTACCAAGAGCCATACGAACTGGCACTTCATGCTCTTTAAGAGCTTTAAGACATGATTCAGGTGTTTGCTCACCAACACATAGGAAAGTCACGAACACTTTTGCGTAAGCAAGGTCACGAGACACTTCTACGTCTGAGATAGTTACCATACCAATACGTGAGTCACGAACTTCACGTTGGAGGATAAGAGCAAGTTCTTTTTGAAGCTGCTGAGACACACGTTGTGTGCGGCTAAATTCTTTTGACATTTTCTTTTCTCACTTAGAAAGATGGGGGGCTTGGTAATTACCAGCCCCCCATGGTGTATTCAACAACCGATTACTTATTACCTTTATTAGTAATGTTAGTAACCTTAGTCAATATGTCGAGTCGTACAGACTGATTAGTCTAGAGTACGTTTAACCTCAACGATTTCGAATACTTCGATCTGGTCACCAACGCGAACGTCGTTGTAGTTCTTAACGCCGACACCACACTCGTAACCGTTCTTAACTTCTTGAACGTCATCTTTAAAGCGACGAAGTGACTCTAGTTCACCTTCGTAGATAACAACGTTTTCACGAAGTACACGGATTGGGTTGCTACGCTTAATCGTACCTTCAGTAACGATACAACCAGCGATTGCACCAAGTTTAGGCGACTTAAATACGTCACGAACTTGTGCAAGACCAATGATCTCTTGACGGAATTCAGGAGCAAGCATACCGCCCATCGCCTGTTTAACTTCGTCAATCAGTTGGTAAATAATTGAGTAGTAACGCAGATCTAGGTTTTCGTTCTGAACCGTGTTACGCGCAGTTGCGTCAGCACGAACGTTGAAACCAAGGATGATAGCGTTAGAAGCTGCTGCAAGAGTTGCATCAGTTTCAGTAATACCACCAACACCAGAACCTACGATGTTCACTTTAACTTCGTCAGTTGACAGCTTCAGTAGAGAGTCAGCAATTGCTTCTACAGAACCTTGAACGTCAGCTTTAAGTACAACGTTAAGTTCAGCAACTTCACCAGCTGTCATGTTCGCGAACATGTTCTCTAGTTTCGCTTTTTGTTGGCGAGCTAGTTTAACATCACGGAATTTACCTTGACGGTAGTTCGCAACTTCACGTGCTTTACGCTCATCACGTACAACAGTCGCTTCGTCACCTGACGCAGGTACGCCAGAAAGACCTAGAATTTCTACAGGGATAGATGGACCTGCAGTTTCGATGTCTCTGCCGTTCTCATCGCGCATTGCACGAACACGGCCGTACTCTTGACCACAAAGAACGATGTCGCCTTTGTTTAGAGTACCAGACTGTACTAGTACTGTTGCAACTGGACCGCGACCTTTATCAAGACGAGATTCAACAACAACACCAGACGCCATGCCTTCTTTAACCGCTGTAAGCTCAAGAACTTCAGACTGAAGAAGGATTGCTTCTAGAAGACCATCGATGTTTGTCCCCTGTTTTGCAGAGATGTGAACGAAGATGTTCTCGCCACCCCATTCTTCAGGGATAACGTCGTATTGAGCTAGCTCATTCTTAACGTTGTCTGGGTTTGCACCCTCTTTATCGATCTTGTTCACAGCAACAATCAGAGGAACGCCTGCCGCTTTCGCGTGCTGGATTGCTTCGATTGTTTGTGGCATTACGCCATCATCTGCTGCAACTACTAGTACAACGATATCTGTCGCTTGAGCACCACGAGCACGCATAGCTGTAAACGCCGCGTGTCCAGGAGTATCAAGGAAAGTGATCATGCCGTTGTCAGTATCTACGTGGTAAGCACCAATGTGCTGCGTGATACCGCCAGCTTCGCCAGAAGCAACGTGTGCTTTACGAATGTAATCAAGTGTTGAAGTTTTACCGTGGTCAACGTGACCCATGATAGTAACAACAGGAGCACGACCTTCAGCGATAGCATCGCTATCACGGTCAGCTAGTACTGCTTCTTCAAGTTCGTTTTCTTTACGCAGGATTACCTTGTGACCCATTTCTTCAGCAACAAGTTGTGCTGTTTCTTGGTCGATCACTTGGTTGATAGTCGCCATAGCGCCCATCTTCATCATTACTTTGATAACTTCAGTTGCTTTAACTGACATTTTGCTCGCCAGTTCAGAAACAACGATAGTTTCGCCGATAGCAACGTCAGATTTAGCAACAGTCGCTGACTTATCGAAGCCTTGCTGCATTGAAGTTGGTTTAGCAAGCTTACCTTTACCGCCACGACCACGTTGGTTACGACCACCACGGTTGTTTGCAGGTTGGTTAGCAGGAGCTGCTTTCTTCTTGCGACGACGAGGTGCTTTCTCATCTTTCTTATCTGCCGCATCTTCAGCTTCACGAGCGTAAGTAGAAGTAGTCACATGGTAATCCGCAGATTTCTCTTGCTCTTTCTTCTTCTTCTCTTCTTCAGACCAACGTTCTTGGTTCTCTTCTGCTAACTTACGAGCTTCTTCAACAAGCTTAGCTGCTTCAGCTTCTGCTTTACGAGTTGCTTCTAGCTCTTGACGAGCTTTAAGTTCATCCGCTTCTTTTTTCGCTTGTGCGTTAGCGTCTGCATTTTTTGAATTCATGTCTTTTTTAGCCTTTTCAGCTTGTGCGCGTTGAGCCTTCTCTTCAGCTTCACGTTTTGCATCCGCTTCACGTGTTACTTTTTCTTCGGCTTCGCGCTGTGCTTTCTCTGCAGCATCACGTTTCGCTTGCTCTTCAGCATCGCGTTGTGCTTTCTCTTCCGCTTCACGATTAGCCGCTTCCTCAGCTTCACGTTTCGCTTCATCTTCAATAGTGCTGCGCTTCACGTAAGTACGTTTTTTACGTACCTCTACTTGAACATCCTTACTCTTACCGCCTCCAGCGGCAACACTTAGCGTGCTGCGGGTCTTGCGTTGAAGAGTTAAACGAGTCGGTTCTGTTTCACCAGAAGTATCGCCGTGCTCCTTTTTAAGGTGCGTTAGCAATGTTTGCTTCTCTGAATCAGTCACTTGATCCGACCCTGATTTCTTCATGCCTGCATCAGCAAGTTGTTCAATTAAGCGGTCAACTGGCGTACCAATCTCTTCACTCAGTGCTTTAACTGTTAATTGTGTCATACCGCTTTCTCTCCTTGCTGAATTATTCTTCGTCGCCGAACCAACAGATGTTACGCGCAGCCATAATTAGCTCGCCTGCGCGCTCTGCAGTTAGGTCTTCGATGCCTTCTAGTTCATCAACGCCTTGGTCAGCTAGGTCTTCCAATGTCGCAACGCCTTTTGCTGCTAGCTTGTAAGCCATTTCACGCTCAAGACCTTCAAGTGCAAGTAAGTCTTCAGCAGGCTCAACACCATCGAAAGTTTCTTCTTTCGCTAGCGCTAGAGTAGTCAGTGCGTCTTTCGCGCGGTTACGTAGTTCTTCAACGATACCTTCATCTAGACCATCTACTTCAAGAAGCTCGTTCACAGGAACGTATGCTACTTCTTCAAGCGTAGAGAAGCCTTCTTCAACAAGCATTTGAGCAAAGTCTTCTTCAATGTCTAGGTGCTTCATGAAGTTTTCAATAGAAGCAACTGCTTCTTCTTGGTGCTTCTTCTCAAGGTCAGCAACAGTCATTACGTTCAGTTCCCAACCAGTAAGTTGAGAAGCTAGACGTACGTTTTGACCGCTACGACCGATAGCTTGTGCTAGGTTATCCGCTTCAACAGCGATATCCATAGAGTGTGCGTCTTCATCAACGATGATTGAAGCAACATCAGCAGGAGCCATTGCGTTGATTACGAATTGAGCCGGGTTATCATCCCAAAGAACGATATCAATACGCTCACCGCCAAGATCGTTAGAAACAGCTTGCACACGTGCACCACGCATACCAACACACGCACCAACTGGGTCAATACGTTTGTCGTTTGTTTTCACAGCGATTTTAGCACGAGAACCCGCGTCACGTGCAGCACCTTTAAGTTCAATTAGCTCTTCACCAATCTCAGGCACTTCAACACGGAATAGTTCAGCTAGCATTTCTGGCTTCGAACGAGTAACGAAAAGCTGGAAACCGCGAGCTTCTGGTTTAACTGCGTAAAGAAGACCACGAACACGGTCACCTGGACGGAAGTTTTCACGAGGAAGTTGGTCATCACGAAGGATTACCGCTTCAGCGTTGTTACCTAGGTCTAGGATAATAGTGTCACGGTTAACTTTCTTAACTGCACCAGTTACTAGCTCACCTTCGTTATCAATAAACTGTTCAACGATTTGAGCGCGTTCAGCTTCACGTACTTTCTGTACGATAACTTGCTTAGCCGTTTGAGTGGTAATACGGTCAAACGTTACTGATTCGATGTCATCTTCAATGAAACCGCCAAGTTCGATCTCTGGGTCATCGTACTTTGCAGCTTCAATAGAGATTTCTTTTGTTGGGAATTCAACTTCCTCAACAGCTTCCCAACGACGGAAAGTTTCGAAATCACCCGTTTTACGGTCGATTTCAACACGAACTTCAATTTCTAGTTCGCTTTTCTTTTTTGTTGCCGTTGCAAGCGCGATTTCAAGCGCTTCAAAAATACGCTCACGAGGAACTGCTTTCTCATTAGAAACAGCTTCTACTACCGCCAAAATTTCTTTGTTCATTAATCTAGCCTCTTAAGCTCTTCTCTCTAGGAGAACTAAAATTTAGGGATCAGGTTAGCTTTCGCAATATTGCTCAGGACGAATTCTTCTTCTTGTCCTTCAACCAATACTTTCACTGTCTCGCCTTCGATAGATTGGATATCACCTTTCCATTTACGACGGTTGCCGACAGCCATTTTCAAAACGATGCTTACCTCGTGACCAATAAATTGTTGGTAATGCTCTGCTTTGAACAGTGGTCTCTCTAAACCTGGTGAAGACACTTCAAGGTTATAAGCCACTGAAATTGGATCTTCAACGTCCATTACGGCACTTACTTGGTGACTAACTTCAGCGCAATCATCTACATTGATACCGTTTGGTGAATCGATGTAAATACGTAGCGTTGAGTGCTCACCAGCACGAATAAATTCTAATCCAACTAACTCATAACCTGATGCTGCTACTGGAGCGTCAAGCATTTCAGTAAGTTGTCTTTCTAAACCAGTCATTTAACCACTCCAGAAACAAAAAAAGGGCTCAAAGCCCAATTTAAATTCCAAGCAAACATTATCTAAGCGCATTTATAAATGCTTAGATAACAAAAAACCCCGTATAAGCCGGGGTTTTTGTTGCTGGACCCTTATATGTTAAGTGCCATCACATTCGATATCACACTTAACTCACAGTGAGGTTCACACTGTGCAAACTTGCTACCAATACAAGCTATATAATAGCATTGAAATTGGTTGCGGGAGCCGGATTTGAACCGACGACCTTCGGGTTATGAGCCCGACGAGCTACCAAACTGCTCCATCCCGCGTCCGACTTGCGAGCATTATACGCCCAACAAGATGTTTTACAAGTTTGTAAACATGGTGCCGAGAGAGGGACTCGAACCCTCACACCCTAAGGCACTAGCACCTCATGCTAGCGTGTCTACCAATTTCACCATCTCGGCATCAAATCTTTACAGATTATTGTGGAATTTCGTCGCCTTGCGCCGGAACTTCACTCACTGCATCATCAGCTTGTTGAATTACCTGACCTTGAGTCGGGTCAATCCATTGTGACTCAGTTTTATGTGTAGACATATTACCAAGCACTAAGCTAAGGATAAAAAATGTAGTTGCAAAAATTGCAGTCATTCGGGTAAGGAAATTTCCTGAGCCACCAGCACCAAACACAGTGTTTGAAGCGCCAGCACCGAAAGAGGCTCCCATATCTGCGCCTTTACCTTGTTGAATCAACACTAGGCCAATTACACCAAGCGCTGCCAACAGGTAAATCACAAGTAGAACTGTAAACATTTTTCCACCTATGTTCCTAATTGTTGAGCCAGCGCCGTTCAAAAAACTATTTTTAAGAACAAGGCTAGCGACCTCCTAACTGAAGGCCGAGCAATACTAGCGAATGCGACGATGGCTGACAAGGAGAATTTGCTAAAAAATAAGCCTTTACCAAGTGAATGGTCAAAAAAAGGTCAAAAGCGGCACAAAACTCATTTACGTCTCTTTTGACCGTTATATAAGTCAATCACTTCTAATCACAGGCGCTATTCATTGCGCCTGTTTAGTAAAAGGTTAAATTAGCAGTTTGCTTTTACTGCATCGGCAATCTTAAGCGCGGATGCTTGAACAAGCTCAGCATCTTCGCCTTCAACCATCACACGCAATAGTGGCTCTGTACCAGACTTACGTAATAGCACACGACCTTTCTCGCCAAGTTCAGCTTCAACTTCAACAACAGCTGCTTTTACTGCTTCTGCTTCTAGTGGGTTTGAGTCTCCACTGAAACGAACGTTTTCTAGAACTTGCGGGTACAACGTCATGCCCTGAGACAGCTCATTCAGAGTCATTTCGCTATCAACAACTGAAGCCAATACTTGCAGCGCAGCAACGATAGCATCACCCGTCGTTACTTTATCTAATAGGATAACGTGACCCGAGTTCTCTGCTCCAATCTTCCAGCCTTTAGCAAGAAGTTGCTCCATTACGTAACGGTCACCAACTGCAGCACGAACAAACGGAATACCTAACTGCTTAAGGCCATTTTCCATACCCAGGTTGGTCATTAGTGTACCAACAACACCACCTTTCAACTCACCACGACGCAGTGCATCGCGTGCAATGATGTAAGCGATTTGGTCACCATCAACTTTGTTGCCTAGCTCGTCAACCATGATGATACGGTCGCCGTCACCATCAAAGCCCAGACCTAATGCCGCTTTTTCTTCAAGCACTTTAGCTTGCAGAGCACGTACATCCGTCGCGCCTACTTCGTGGTTGATGTTAGTACCATTTGGCTCAACACCAATAGCCACAACCTCAGCACCCAGCTCTTTAAATACAGCAGGCGCAATGTGGTAAGTGGCACCATGGGCACAATCGATAACGATCTTCATGCCAGCTAATGTCATTTTATGTGGGAACGTACTTTTACAGAACTCGATGTAACGGCCAGCGGCATCGTTCAAACGTACTGCTTTGCCTAGCTCCGAAGAATCAACGCATTCAATGTCTTTGTCCAGTTCAGCTTCAATCGCCAACTCGATATCGTCCGGTAGCTTTGTTCCCTCAGAAGAGAAGAACTTAATACCGTTATCGTAGTAAGGGTTGTGTGATGCTGAGATAACAATACCAGCTTCAGCGCGGAACGTTTGTGTTAGGTAAGCCACGGCTGGTGTTGGCATTGGGCCAGTAAAAGTAGCCTGAAGACCCGCAGCAGCGAGACCAGCTTCTAGAGCAGACTCCAGCATGTAGCCAGAGATACGGGTGTCTTTACCAATGATGACTTTCTTAGTGCCCTGTTTCGCAAGAACACGACCCGCAGCCCAGCCAAGCTTCAGAACAAAATCAGGTGTAATCGGGTATTGGCCAACTTTGCCACGTACACCATCTGTGCCGAAGTAACGTCTCTTATCAGACATATTGATTTTCCTTAATTATGATTAGTGATTGTTATTCATCACTTCGATTATCTTCATCGCTTCCAATGTATCTTCAACATCGTGAACGCGAATAATTTGTGCACCTTTGATTGCAGCGATGGTAGCGCAAGTGACGCTAGCAACCATGCAATCTGCTGGAGCTTTGTCTAGTAGCTTAAAGATCATAGACTTTCTCGACATCCCCGCTAAGACTGGCAACCCAAGCCTGTGAAATTTTTCAAGGTGCGCTAATAGGTGGTAATTATGCTCAATGGTTTTACCAAAACCAAAACCAGGATCCAAAATCAGCTGATCTTTTGGTATGCCAACAGCCTCACACGCTTCTACCCTTTCTTTTAAGAACGCTTCAACATCCGTTAGGACATCATCGTAATTTGGGTTGGCTTGCATGGTTCTTGGCTGACCTTTCATGTGCATCAGGCAAACTGGCACATTAGCATCGGCGGCTGCCTCTAGAGCTCCGGGCTCTTGCAATGCGCGCACATCATTGATCAAATCAGCCCCTGCTTCAACGGCTTGGCGCATCACTTCAGCTTTACTGGTATCAATAGAGATCCACACATCGAACTTGGCGCGAATTGCTTTAATGGCAGGTATAACGCGAGCGAGCTCTTCTTCTAAAGATACGTCAGGTGCTCCCGGGCGAGTTGACTCACCACCAATGTCAATAATGCTAACACCTGCTTGAATCATTCGCTCTGCTTGCAGTAAAGCATTATCTAATGAATTGAATTTCCCGCCATCAGAGAAAGAGTCAGGCGTAACATTGAGGATACCCATCACATGTGGGCGGTCTAAAACGAGCGTTTTATTATGTGCTTTTAATATCATGGAAGGTGGGTCTTAAAGGTAAAAACATCTTGGGCTATAAACAGAAAAACCCTGAGCGTACTCAGGGTTTTAATTTAAAGCCTAGTGATTAAGAATCTTTGTTTTGAGCATCATCTGATTCAGACTTAACTTCTTCAACTTGCGACTCTTCAGCTTTTGGTTCGGCTGCTGCTTCTTCTGATTTCGCTTCAGGTTTAGCTTCTTCCTTTGCAGGTTCTGCTTTCGCCTGATCACCCCAACCAGCTGGCTCACGAATGTCGTCTTTACGTTCCATCAAGTCATCAATCTGACCTGCATCAATCGTTTCAAACTTCATTAGCGCGTCTTTCATCGAGTGCATGATATCCATGTTCTCTTCAAGAATTTGCTTCGCACGAGCATAGTTGCGGTCGATTAGAATACGAATTTCTTCATCGATCAGCTTAGTCGTATCGTCAGAAACATGTTTCGCTTGGCTCATACCGCGACCTAGGAAAACTTCGCCTTCTTCTTCAGCATATAGAAGAGGACCCAGTTTTTCTGAGAAGCCCCACTGCGTTACCATCTTACGAGCAATATCAGTTGCACGTTCGATATCGTTAGACGCACCAGTCGAAACTTTGTCTTTACCGTAGATAAGTTCTTCAGCAAGACGACCACCGTACAAACTAGAGATCATTGATTCTAGATGTTGGCGAGACATGCTTACGCGGTCTTGCTCAGGTAGGTACATAGTTACACCAAGCGCACGACCACGTGGAATGATTGAAACCTTGTACACTGGATCGTGTTCAGGCACCAAGCGACCAACAATTGCGTGACCCGCTTCGTGGTAAGCCGTTGACTCTTTCACTTCTTCAGACATCACCATTGAACGGCGCTCTGCACCCATCATGATTTTGTCTTTAGCTAGTTCGAACTCAACCATAGATACATTACGCTTGTTACCACGAGCAGCAAACAGCGCCGCTTCGTTCACAAGGTTCGCAAGATCTGCACCAGAGAAACCTGGAGTACCACGAGCAATCAGAGATGGTTCAACATCACCCGATAGTGGCACTTTACGCATGTGTACTTTAAGAATCTGTTCACGACCACGTACATCTGGTAGACCAACCACAACTTGACGGTCAAAACGACCAGGACGAAGTAATGCAGGGTCTAGTACGTCTGGACGGTTAGTCGCAGCGATAACGATAATACCTTCGTTACCTTCGAAACCATCCATCTCAACCAGCATTTGGTTCAGTGTTTGTTCACGTTCATCGTGACCACCACCAACACCAGCGCCACGTTGACGACCTACAGCATCGATTTCATCGATAAAGATGATACAAGGTGCCGCTTTCTTCGCTTGTTCGAACATGTCACGCACACGAGATGCACCAACACCAACAAACATTTCAACGAAGTCAGAACCAGAGATAGTAAAGAACGGTACTTTCGCTTCACCGGCAATCGCTTTTGCAAGCAATGTTTTACCCGTACCAGGAGGACCAACCAACAAGATACCTGTCGGGATCTTACCACCTAGCTTTTGGAAGCGGCTTGGGTCACGAAGGTAATCCACAAGCTCTTTCACGTCTTCTTTTGCTTCGTCACAACCAGCAACATCAGCAAACATCGTTTTGATTTGTTCTTCGCTCATCATTCGAGCTTTACTCTTACCGAAAGACATCGCGCCTTTACCGCCGCCGCCGCCTTGCATTTGACGCATGAAGAAAATCCATACACCAATCAGTAAGATCATAGGGAACCATGAGATGAAGATAGTGCCAAGCAGGCTCTGTTCTTCAGGTGGTGTACCCTGAACTTTTACGTTTTGATTAATTAAGTCATCAAGTAGCTTTTGATCATAAACAGGCATGTAAGTTACATACTTAGAGCCACCACCACGACGTGTGAAAGTGATTTCGCTGTTATTGAACTGTGCGTCTTGAATCTGGCCTTGGCCAACTTCCTGTACAAACGTGGTGTAATCTACTGCTCTGCCGTTACTTTCCCCAGGGCCAAAGCTCTGGAATACCGACATCAACACTACCGCGATAACAAGCCACAGAATTAAATTTTTTGCCATGTCACTCAAGGTGTAAGCCTCTCGATAACTAATTGTAATTAAAGGTAGGGTACTACAGTTTGTAACCTGTAGCCATGTTGTTAACTCTCACTATTGGAAGAGAATCGTTAACCTTTGTAACCAGTGGCTACGATAAACACTTCACGAGATCGAGCTCGAGAAGAGTCGGGTTTTCTAACTTTTACTGTTTTAAACATCTCGCGGACGTCCTTAACGTATTGGTCAAACCCTTCGCCTTGGAATACTTTTACAACAAAACTACCATTGGTAGCTAGAACTTGTCGACACATATCCAAAGCTAATTCAACTAAATACATAGCTCTTGGCTGATCCACAGAATTGTTGCCTGCTATATTAGGTGCCATATCTGACATCACGACATCAACCATGTTTGGTTGTATACGCTCCAACAAGGCATCTAGCACAGCTTCTTCGCGGAAATCGCCTTGTAAAAAGCTAACGCCAGCAATCGGGTCCATTGGTAACAAGTCACACGCAATGATTTGTCCGTTGTCTCCAACAATCTTAGCAGCATATTGAGACCAACCGCCAGGTGCTGCACCCAAATCCACAATGGTCATCCCAGGAGACAGCAATTTATCTTTCGTTTGAATCTCTTCCATTTTGAAATAAGCACGTGAACGATAGCCTTTCTTTCTTGCTTCATTTGCGTACTTGTCGTCGAAGTGTTCCTTCAACCAACGGCCTGAACTGGCCGAGTGTTTCTGTTTGCTCATTGGATACCTAAATTGGAGGAAAGTACTAATTGCTGAATAAATTATAGTCTTCAGCTTTAGATGGCGTTAAAATAGGTTTTTTCAACCCTAATAGTAAAGAAAATTGGCCGCGTAATGAACCTAAGTACCAAACAAAAGCAGCATCTAAAGGGCCTAGCTCACAGTTTAAAACCTGTTGTGCTAATGGGCGCAAATGGACTTACTGAAGCTGTTCTAGCGGAAATCGAATTAGCTCTAGACCACCACGAACTGATCAAGATTAAAGTTGCATCAGAAGACCGTGAGACTAAGCAACTGATTATCGATGCAATTGTACGTGAAACTAAAGCTGAGAAAGTACAGACTATCGGTAAAGTTCTAGTACTGTTCCGTCAGTCAGAAGCACGTAAAATCGAGATTCCACGTAAATAAGCGAGCTTAATATAAGCTAACTTCACTAAATAGGAAGCCACAGCGCTTATCTTTTAGTGTAGCGTGAGAAACGAAAAAGGTCGCATTTAGCGACCTTTTTACTTATTAGAAACAAAGAAAATTCAATTAGATATATTCTACTTTGTCGATTTCGAAATCTTTGTCGCCACCTGGGGTAGAGATCATAACTTCGTCACCTTCCATTTTACCGATAAGGCCGCGAGCAATTGGCGATTTCACAGAAATACGACCCGTTTTGATGTCTGCTTCGTCTTCTGAAACGATTTGGTAGCGGTACTCTTCGTCTGTATCCACATCGATTAGCGTCACTGTCGTACCAAAGATAATCTTGCCCGTATTATCCATTTGCGTTACATCGATGATCTGAGCCAGTGATAACTTATATTCAATATCACGGATCTGAGCTTCACAAATACCCTGCTCTTCACGAGCGGCGTGGTATTCAGCATTCTCTTTCAGATCACCTAGTTCACGTGCTTCACCAATAGCTGCTGAGATAACAGGGCGTAGCTTAAGTAGGCGATCTAATTCGTCACGTAGCTGCTGAGCGCCACGTACTGTCATTGGAACCTTTTCCATTTTTTACCTCTATGCCAAAGCTTTCTTTGGCCAACATAAATACACCCAACATAGTTATTAGGTGATAGAAACAAAACGATTTGGCTTAGTGTAAACAAACTTTATGGCTAAATCACCTTTATTCCACTTTGCGTTATAAAAGCTTTATCTAGGTCTAAATTACAGACATCACAAAAATGAATAATAACCTCCCCATCAATAAGCCCAGAAACAAATACCTAAAAAAACAAAAAACAAACAAAATAAACACAGATCACACTTTTGTAAAAATCAATTTAAAACATAAACTTAAATAACAAGAGATATAATAAAACAGTGTTCATTTTTTAGTTTTATATCATTTTACTAACTGACTATGGAACTTTAGAGGTAAAAAGTAACCCATGGATTGCACTGGCATTTTTCAGACTTCTGTTCTAATCATGGTTATGAAGCCTGATTAATACAGGCAATACACAAAAGGGTTCAAATCCTTGATAAAACTTCTATGGACAGTAATTAGGAAATAATAACATGAACAAGACTATGATTGCGCTTGCTGTATCTGCTGCAGCTCTTGCTACTAACGCAGTGGCAGCCGACGGTAAACAAGCTGGTGGTATTGACGGTACTTCTGTATACAGCTCAAACGGCACTTCTCTAGAGATCGGTGGTCGTGCGGAAGCTCGTCTATCTCTAAAAGACGGCAAAGCTGAAGACAAAACACGTGTACGTCTTAACTTCCTAGGTAAAGTGGAAATCCAAGACGGCCTATACGGTGTTGGTTTCTACGAAGGCGAATTCACAACTGCTGAAAACGGCGGTTCTACTGATAACAACGACGGTGACATTACTAACCGTTACACGTACGCTGGTATCGGCGGTGCATTCGGTGAAGTGACTTACGGTAAAAACGACGGTGCACTAGGTGTAATCACAGACTTTACCGATATCATGTCTTACCACGGTAACTCTGCGGCGATGAAAATTGCTGTAGCAGATCGTTCAGACAACATGGTTTCTTACAAAGGTCAATTCCAAGACCTAAGCGTTAAAGCAAGCTACCGTTTTGCTGACCGCACAGAAAACAAAGTTGGCGACACTGTAATTTCTTACGATGATAATGATGCAGATGGTTACTCTCTATCTGGTATCTACGCTATCGGTGACTCTGGCTTCAAGCTAGGTGCTGGTTACGCTGATCAAGACGAGCAAAACGAGTACATGCTAGCGGCTTCTTACCGCACTGACGCTCTATACTTTGCTGGTACATTCACAGACGGTGAGCTAGCGAAAGATAACGGTGATTACACTGGTTACGAATTCGCAACAGCATACACACTAGAAAAAACTGCATTCACGCTAACGTACAACAACGCAGAAACAAACGGCGACACATCTGCTGACAACGTTGCTATCGATGCGACTTACTACTTCAAGCCTAACTTCCGTACGTACATCTCGTACAACTTCAACCTAATCTCTGAAGGTGACAAGTTCGGTACAGCAGGCATTCCAGCTAACTTCGGTGCAACTAAAGCACAAGCTGAAGACGAGCTAGCTCTAGGTCTACGTTACGACTTCTAATTCTGATTATCTAATTGATTAATTAGTTAATTGAGAATCAAAACGCCCGCTAGATAGCGGGCGTTTTTTTATATCTGTATACTGAAAACATCAGCCATCCAAGAAATCTTCTATGCGCCTTCTATCCACACTACTTGTATGTAGTTTTTCCATTAGCGCTTTCTCAGTTAACGCTTTCGCTTACCCCCCTCTAAATAAACTGCCTGATGGCAGTAGCACCAGTGTAATTTTGGAATCCCTGAAAGGCGATTCAAACAAAATGAATTCCAACAGTGATGGCTTCTATCCCCCCGCTAGTACTTTAAAGCTGGTGACAGCGTTGGCGGCTAAGTTGGAGTTAGGGGATGACTTTCACTACACGACCAGCATTGCTCGTTCTGGGAATGACTCTATCATTTCATTTAGTGGCGACCCAACCTTGCAACGAGAACAGCTTAAAAGCCTTTTAGCTCAATACGCTAAGTCTCAATCCAGAGCCATCAAAGGCAACTTATACCTCGATAACTCGGCTTATACCGGCTATCAGCGAGCCGTTGGTTGGCCTTGGGACATTCTAGGCGTTTGTTACAGCGCGCCTTCTAGTGCAATGACCTTAGACAGTAACTGCGCACAAGCCTCTATTTATACAAAAGATAACGGCAGCACTCGCGTCTATATTCCAACCCATTACCCAATCGACGTGACAACCAATGCAGCCACTGTGACGCGCTCAGGACAAAAAGCCACACAGTGCGACTTAGAGCTCATCACCACACCAAACAACTCGTACACGCTATCTGGTTGCTTAGTGGAACGTAAGAAGCCATTACCACTAAAGTTCGCTATTCAAAATCCTGAGCTTTACACCTCTCAAGTGGTGAGATCACTACTTAAAGAGCTGAAAATACAAGTAAAGGGGGATGTGATCATTGGAACTAAGGAAAGCACAAACAAGACGACGTTAGTGGCTAGCCATCACTCAGAAAAGCTTCCTGAACTGCTCGATATCATGCTCAAGAAGTCAGATAACCTTATCGCAGATAATCTAACTAAAACGCTAGGAGCCACATTTTATGTTCAACCAGGCAGTTTCAATAACGGTACTGAAGCGATAAAGCAGATATTGCTGACCAAGGCTAATATTGACCTCAGTAAAGCGCAGCTCGTCGATGGTTCAGGGCTATCTAGAAATAACCGAATGAGGTCACAGACCATGGCTCAAGTGCTTCGTTATATCTGGGAAAACGATCAACAGCTCAACCTAATTGAGGCTATGCCTACATCAGGCACTGATGGAACGCTCAAATACCGTCAAAGCATGAGAAAAGCACCGATTCAAGGCAACATCACAGCCAAAAGTGGTTCTTTGTACGGAACGTACAACATGGCGGGATATGGTTTAGATGAGTCCGGGAAACCAAACTCTTTGTTTGTGCAGTTTATTCGTGATTACTTCCCTGAAGAGCAAGATCCAGACAGACCGGTAGAGGCTCCAATCACCCAGTTTGAGCGTGCTTTCTACAAAGATGTAGTTGAGTTCAGTCAAACACAAAGCAAATCGAAGTAATGTTTGGCTCTTTGTAAACCTCTACCTAAAAAATGGCGCTGAAGACCTTCAATCTTCAGCGCCATTTTTATTTCTCAGATGTATTTAGCTATTTTTATCAGCTTTTAAGCAATTCCTAGGAATGAGTTCACGACAGTGAAATAGATCCACATTCCTGAGATATCAACTATCGAAGCAAGCACTGGACTCACTAACACCGCTGGATCCAGCTTGAATAGCCTAGCAACGATCGGTAACCCTCCGCCGAGCACAGTTGATATGGTCACCTGAATAAACAGCGCTACCGCAATCGCTAACGCAATCATGTTGATGTCATAGCCACCTGTCGATTGGTTTTCGCTAAATAGCAGAATACGTCCAATCATCACCACAGCAATAGCTAAAGCCAAACAAATAGCGACTCTAAACTCTTTCCACAGAACGTTAGCCCATTGGCGTTTTTTTAACTCACCTGTGGCTAAGGCTCTGATAACCAAAGTCGCAGCTTGTGTCCCGGTATTACCACCAGCTGCAGCAATTACCGGCATGTAGATAGCCAAAAGTACCAACTGACTGAGAATGTCTTCATATTGAGCGATGATAAGCCCTGAGACGATGCCCAATAGTGCTAACGCAATAATCCAACCGATACGCTGTCTAACGTGGCTCATGACGCCAGTAGAAAGATAGCCCTGCTGAGGTTCTACCTCTGAGTAAATCAGCCCTAGTTGGTGAGCTAGATGTCGAGAGCGCTTCTCAAAGCCCTGCTCTTCTAGCTCACTAAGTAAAGTCTGAATCGTACTAAGAGAGCATTGCCCCAGCACTAACACCGCATCTTCGAGCGGCATTCGGTTCAAAAGGTTAATTTGTTGTTCACGTCCGTACTGTTGAAATGCATTCGACACAGCTTGGATGTCTTGCTCTGAGTACAGAGCTTCAATAGATAAAAAAGTGTTGTTCATTACCGTCATGGCGAATCTCCCGATTGGCAAAGGTAACGACCATCAAAACAAATAGCATAGATTTATAGATTTATGCGCACCAAGAGCTGAAAGCTACTGGTGTGTCTACTTGTTAGAATCTAGTGTGTGGAAAAGAATGAGGGGGAAAAACAAAGATACCCTACCTGAACGGCAGGACAATAGATCAATACCGAGACAGGTTATTCTTCTCCATTCAAACTAGGAGGATGGTCGGTATTGTTCATAAAAATCTCCAGAATTACTGTCAATTTGACAGCGCGCATAGTGTAGCAATAGGCGTTTCAAAGTTTCGTCAACTTTCGGTCAATAAAAAAGGCATCCGTGGATGCCTTTGGCTCAATCATTGATGTGCATTATTACTTAATAGTAATACGAGCAAACTTACGCTTACCTACTTGGTAAACGGCAGTACCTGCTTCAGGTACGAATTTGCTGTCTTCAATCTTCTCGCCTTCAAGCTTAGCCGCGCCTTGCTTGATCATACGCATCGCATCAGAAGTCGAGTTTACAAGACCTGCTTCTTTTAGAACGTTCGCAATTGGCAGGCCAGCTTCGAATTCGAATTCTGGCATTTCATCAGGAACTTGGTTCTTAGCAAAACGGTTAACGAACTCTTGCTCTGCTGCATCAGCATCTGCTTCGCTATGGAAACGCGCGATGATCTCTTTAGCAAGAAGTACTTTAACGTCACGCGGGTTCTTACCTGCATCAACGCCAGCTTTCAGTTCCGCAACTTCTTCAAGAGGACGGAAAGACAGCAGCTCGTAGTAGCTCCACATCAGATCGTCAGAGATAGACATGATTTTACCAAACATCTCGCTTGGTGCTTCGCTGATACCTATGTAGTTGTGCGCAGACTTAGACATCTTCTTAACGCCGTCTAGACCAACAAGTAGTGGCATCATCAGTACCGCTTGTGGTTTTTGACCTGACGCTTTTTGCAGTTCACGACCCATTAGAAGGTTAAACTTCTGGTCAGTACCGCCAAGCTCAACGTCGCTCTCTAGTGCAACAGAGTCGTGACCTTGTAGAAGTGGGTACATGAATTCGTGGATTGCGATCGGTTGACCACCAGCATAACGCTTTTTGAAGTCATCACGCTCAAGCATACGAGCAACAGTTTGGTTAGAAGCAAGACGAATCATGCCTTCAGCGCCAAGCTCAGATAGCCATTCAGAGTTGAAACGAATTTGCGTTTTCGCAGGATCTAGAATCTTGAATACTTGTTCTTTGTAAGTTTCAGCATTCTTCAATACGTCTTCACGGCTTAGCGGTGGACGCGTTGAGTTCTTACCTGATGGGTCACCAACCATTGCAGTGAAATCACCAATAAGGAATGTCACTTCATGACCAAGCTCTTGGAAAGCACGAAGCTTGTTAAAGATAACCGTATGGCCTAGGTGGATATCTGGAGCTGTTGGATCGGCACCCAGCTTAATGCGTAAAGGACGACCTTCTTTTAGTTTTGCAATCAGTTCGTCTTCTGGAATCAGTTCTTCTACGCCACGTTTGATCTCGGCTAGTGCAGCTTCAATACTCGCCATTCTTGTTCACTCCCACAGATTTGGCAAAAATACATTAATTAGACATCTTACTTGAATAGCGATGTATTTTGAAACCAGTTACACTATTCCGTCGTCGATTTTCATAATATTTACAGAACGAACCGGAACATGTTGTCTATTTTTGCACGCCTTCCTATTTTGCACCGGGCTTTTATCGCATTTTTTAGTGCCATAATTTTCGTCGCGATTTTCTTACTCCCCGACGTCAACAGTTTGCGTGACGATTCGGGCGCTTTAGTTGTGGGAAAACATTATCCACTGACTATTGATGCATCTGCGCTTGTTAGCTCAAGTGACGCACCACCAACGGCAGTACTCAATTGGGAAAAATACACCGTTCGTTCAGGCGAAAGTACCTCTGTTTTATTCGAGCGTATTGGCCTTTCATACCGCCTGCTGATCACGCTACTCAATACCAATAATGATATTAAGAAGCAGTTGTCTAATCTAAGGCCTGGCGATGTCTTGCAATTTGGCTTCGATGAAAACAACGACCTTATTCAGTTAAAGCGACAACTTAGTGCGTTTGAAAGCTTCAAGATCACTAAGTCTGGCGATTCTTTCTCCTCTAGCTTCGACAAAAAAGAAGTGGCATACCAATACAACTATGCCGAAGCTAATATCACCTCTAATTTCTGGAACGCTGGTGTAAGCGCAGGTTTAACCGCAAACCAAATTATGGAACTGGCAGGTATCTTTGGTTGGGATATCGACTTTGCATTGGATATTCGTAAGAACGACAGCTTTAAAATCTTATACCAAGAGAAAGTGGTTGAAGGCGAAGTGATTGGTCGTGGCAAGATCATGGCGGCAGTGTTCAAAAACCAAGGTGATTCATTTACCGCGGTATTGGACGATAAAACTGGTAACTACTACGACGAAAATGGTCGTGCGATGAAGAAAGCGTTCTTGCGCTCACCAATTGATTTTCGTCGCGTAACATCGAACTTTAATCCTACCAGAAGACACCCAGTAACAGGTAAGGTTCGAGCTCACCGCGGCACTGACTATGCTGCCCCTGTTGGCACTCCGATTTGGGCGGCAGGTGACGGTATTGTTCAAAAGTCGGGTTACAACCAATTCAATGGTAACTACGTGTTTATCCGCCACAGCAACACCTACATTACCAAGTACCTGCACATGAAGCGACGTATGGTGAAAACTGGTCAGCGCGTAAAACAAGGCCAAACCATTGGTACTTTGGGTGGAACAGGTCGTGTAACTGGCCCGCATTTACACTATGAATTCTTAGTCAATGGCGTGCATAAAAATGCGCGTACCGTGAAGTTGCCTCAATCAAAATCGTTAACGGGTAAAGCAAAAGCAACATTTATTGCGAACTCAGAGATTCGACTAAATAACCTTGAGCGATACGGTCAGTTACTCGCAACCAATTAGGTTGATAGCCATATAAACCAACGAAAAGAGCGCCCACCAAGGCGTAATGCCAGTCAGTTAA
>NZ_MCSD01000011.1:0-88506 GCF_002872555.1 Vibrio sp. 10N.286.55.E10 | reverse complement strand
GCTTCTCTTCGTTGTGACTTGCATCACTTCGGAAGAGGCGGCCATTCTAGCGACTTAATTCTCAGTGTCAAACACTTATTTGGAATTAATTTCTACTTTCTAAAAGTAGGAGCGAATAATCACTCAAAGCTAGTTGCCTTTACTAACATTCTGCGCTGAAGCCTTGTGGCGTCTACCGTGTCAGTGAGGCGGCATTATAGAGATGCCGCTCTTATTGGCAAGCATTAAATGTGTTTTTTATTGAAAAAAGAGGTTAAGCGGAGATATTTCAACCAAGGGCTTATTTATACCATTTTCACCCCAAGTTTCGAACAAATTACCCACAACACCTTGTGGATAACTACTCCCCGTTATCAAAAAAATAAGATAAACGAGCTCTTGGGTTTAGATACTCTCTCACTTGTTCCGGTAATTTACTTGGATGAACGGCATTGACGATTTTTATCTCTTTAATAAAGAGGTCAATAATCGGGGCTTGGGTTCTTGGCACGCTAGGATCATAGATAAGTACATTTGGATAAAGCATATGTTTCGCGTTAACGGATATCACAACCCCAATCGAATCATTTGAAAGCTGTACTACGGTTCCTGGTGGGTAGACTCCCATGAACTTAACTAATAGCCCCAAGTTATCTTGGCTATATAAATGCTTGCAGCTTTTATATAAATGGGACAGTGCCAGATACGGGATCATTTGTTGATATTGCGTTTTACCATGGCAAAGGTTATCAAATGCATTAGCCACTGCGACTATCTTGGCAAATTCATCTATCTCATCTTCTTTTAAGCCTTCGGGATAACCAGAACCATCATTCATCTCATGATGTTGAGCAATCACCTTTTTGGCCCTTTCAGGAAAGTCATCAATTGTTGAAACAATATCTGCACCATATTTAGTGTGAAGCTTTAAGTAGTTCTCTTCTGGTACCGTAAGCGCACTCTGCTTTCTTAATATAGCGACTGGTATTTTGATTTTGCCTACATCGTGGAACAACGCTGCGAAGGAAAGATCTTTTAATTGCTGCGTATTGTAACCTTTAGCTTTACCTATCATCAGCGCGACAACAGAAACATTCAATGTATGAAAGTAGATGTCTTCAAAATCAGCTTTAGCATTCATAAGGTGTAATGTGACGTTATCATCGCTTACTAATGTTTCGACAATGTCATCAACCAGAGCTTTTACCTCCCCTACTGCATCTAAAGGTCGGTTACGGATCTTGGTCATCACAGAGCGCATTCGGGCCAGCGAACGTTCGAACTCTTTCTCGCAATGACTCACTCTGCGACGATAAGAGCTTAAAGTTTCGATACGTTCATGCTTATCTTTCCACATTCTTTCCGCTTCAAGGCTTACTTGTAAATCAGTATCGGCTTCTTGCTCAATCACATGGTTAGCAGGTAGAGGGGATGTATCGCTTTGATTCAAGTTTATATAGACGTGCTTAATCCCAAGATGTCGAATTACCTTTACTTGGGCGTCATCTTTGATTTTAAAACTGTTGAATAAAAATGGGTGTTCATTCCATTTTACGGGGAGTCGTATATGCAGACCGGGCTGAATGCGATCTACGGTAATCTTTATGCTGCCCATTTTTATATATAATATTGATTAATAATCTCTATTTATAATTCTAATAAAACCAAGCAGCAATTTCACTATCCAATTTCACAGGTTCAATTTAAAGAATCGCAATGCACCATCCAGCGTATTCCAAACTTATCTTCAACCTTACCAAACCGAGCGCCCCAAAAAGTATCCGCTAACGGCGTCATTACTCGTCCATCTTGCTTTAGCTTTTCAAAGATCTGTTCTTGGGTCGCGGTATCATCTGTAACAAGAGAAAGTGCTAGGTTGTTCCCTTCTAGCTCTTTTGCCTTAACACCATCAGACATCATCAGCTTCATACCAAATGCTTCGAACTCAGCATGCATGACCCAATCAGGTTGAGCTCCCTCTATTACTTGTGGTGCATCACTAAAAAGTTGCTTCGATAAAACCACACCGCCGAAACACTTATGATAAAAATCCAACGCTTCACTACAACGACCGTCAAAAAACAAGTAAGGGGTTACTGTCAGCATATCTCTCTCCTCTGTTATTTACTTAAACATAGACAATAGAAGAAGGAATGACAGGTAACAGTATGATTTAAGATGATTAATTTATTAGGAAATGAAATTACGAAGTGAAACTGCGAGATTTAGGAATGAAACAGCAAGATCTGACTGATTGGACAAGCATTCCTGCCGCTACCGCGAAGGCAACGCTTTCCAGACTCCAGATACAACAAACCCCCAACTTTCGTTGAGGCTCTATCTTAAAATATGGTACCGGTTTAGGCGGACCGATTGGACAGGCATTCCTCCCGCTACCGCGAGGCAACGTTTTCCATACTCAAGATACAACAAAGCCCCGACCATTTCTGATCAGGGCTTTATCTAAATATGGTACCGGTAGGCGGACTTGAACCGCCACGCCCGAAGGCAACGGATTTTGAATCCGTCGTGTATACCAATTTCACCATACCGGCATTATCTTGGGGCATTGCCCTTTCGATGTTTGGCATTATACGTATGCGAACTGATGTGGCAAGTATAAAAACTTGAATTCATGTGTGTTTGCCGATAATTTCGCCACTAAGTCATAAGCTGTGCGTCATGTCTCTTTTCAGGCTAAGCCTTAAACTATATTCTGACGCCTCAATTTTTAAAGAAGTAATAACACATGACATCAACAAACACTCTGCCACCAGCAGGAGTCATGCGCCGATTTGGTGCCTTGTTCTATGACGCTCTGATCGTAATCGCTATTGAAATGTTGGCGGCTGGCGTCATTGTCGCTCTACTGCACGCGCTCATGGCTCTCGGCATATTTAACCACAGCGGTTATGCCGATGTTAGTGACTTCTTAACCAACCATCCGATTTGGAGCCCTGCATACACCTTTTACTTAGTGGCCGTTTGGGTCTATTTCTTTGTATTTTTCTGGACTAGAGCTGGTCAAACTCTCGGTATGAGAGCTTGGAAACTGCGCGTTCAAAACAAAGATGGCTCAGCTATCACAGTAACTCAGGCGCTAATTCGCTTAGGTACTTCAGGTTTTGGATTGGCAAACCTATGTGTGCCATTCGATCCTCAAAAACGTGGCTTTCACGATATCTGGGCAAAGACCGAAGTCGTTGTGTTACCACAAGCAAGATAGCGTGATTTAAGTTAGCTCCAATCAAGATCAAAAAAGGAAGGCGTTATGCCTTCCTTTTTTCTATTTACAGTTTTCGCCTCAAGAGCATGATGGCAATTCCAAGGAACACCACGCTCGGGGCGATTGCGCCAAAGGCGGGCGGTATCTGATAAACCAAACTCACAGGGCCAAAAAACTCACTGGATATATAGAAGGTAAAGCCAGCAATAACACCTGACAGTATTCTCGCCCCCATGGTCACACTACGCAAAGGACCAAAGATAAACGACAGTGCCATCAGCATCATAACCGCGATCGAAATTGGCTGAGTTATCTTCCTCCACAATGCCAGTTCATAACGTGATGCATCTTGCTCCGACGCTTTAAGGTAGGAAACATAATCATACAAACCACTTAAAGAGAGCTCTTCTGGCTTAACCGTTACAATCGCAAGCTTATCTGGAGCAAGTGATGTCTTCCATGAGTATGTCGGTAGACTTTCTTTGGTAATTTGAAGTTCGTTTTCAAAAGACGTTATCTCGACATCCTTCATCGTCCACACGTTATCTCCAACGTAATCAACTTCGTCAGAGTAAATAGCGGTCTTAAGTGCCTTATTTTCATCAAAGCGCCACATGTTCATTCCATATAGCTTCTGATCATCGATTTTGACAATGAAGATGAAGTCATTCGCATCACGAGCCCACACACCACTTTGCGTCGAGATAATATTACCACCAGCAATGGAAATAGTTCTTAAATCACGAGCCATTTTCTGCGCTTGCGGTGCGCCCCACTGACCAAGTAGTGTCACCACGATCATCAGTGGAATAGCGGTTTTAAGTACCGATAGGCCGATATCTAACTTAGAGAAACCAGCGGCCTGCATAACTACCAGCTCAGAACTCGCAGCAAGCATACCAAGCCCAATCAAGGCGCCAAGCAATGCAGCCATTGGAAAGAACATTTCGATATCACGAGGGATACTCAGTAAAACAAAGTACAGCGCTTGTAATAGATCGTATGTACCACGGCCAACTTTTCTCAGCTGTTCTACATACTTGATGATCCCAGAGAGACCAACAAACGTCACCAATACCAGTGACGTCGTTGCGATGATGGTTCTGCCTATATATAAATCGAGAATCTTAAACACGGCTTAAGCCAACCTCTTATTCTTGAATTTTTCTTTCAAACGCCTTACTGGCACGCTATCCATAAAGTTTGCACCAATCGCGACAAATAACAACAACGCATTGATTGGCCACATGCCGATTACCGCAGGAATGCTTCCCTCTTCAATTGAAGATTTAGTTGCACTGATTGCTAAGAAATAGGTGAGATAAATCAGTATTGCTGGGCCGATTTTCGCAAAACGACCTTGGCGAGGGTTTACCGCAGACAGCGGCACGACAAGCATGGTCAACAATGGAATACAAAGTACCAAAGAAATACGCCATTGCAATTCAGCTTTCGCGCTATTATTCGGGTTACCGATAAGGTCAAGTGTCGGGATAGCTTCCCAGTCTCGACCTTTCTTCTCAACTTCACGTTGACCGATCAGGCCTTCGTATTCTTCAAAGTGTGTCACCATATAATCAAGGCGTGTAGGCACACCTTCATGACGAGTGCCATCGTACATCACGATAACTTGGCGACCATCGCTGAGTTCTTTTACATCTCCCGACTTCGAGAACATCACACTTGGCAGTACTGAGTCACGTGGGCGCATTTGAGCAACGAACACATTTTCTAATTTATTGCCGTCAATATCATCGATAAACACCACAGAAGAACCATCCGGCGTGCCTTCAAACTTACCTTTTGGTAGCAAATCAACGCTGTTCTCTGCGGCTACTTCTTCATACATTTGTTCAACTTTGTCTTGTGACCAAGGAGACAACCAAAATGAGTTAAAAGCGGCAACCGTTGCGGTAATTAAAGCTAAGTAAAGTGCAGATTGAATCAGGAATTTATTACCAATACCGGTGGCGTTCATCACCACAATTTCACTTTCGGCGTAAAGGCGGCCAAAAGTCAGCAAAATACCAATATAAATACTGAGAGGAAGCATCAATAGGCCCATCGCTGGCATATTTAAGCCAACAATCGACAATATAAGACTCGCGGGGATATCACCATCAGAGGCGTCCGCTAAAACACTGATGAATTTTTGGCTGAGAAACACGAGAAAGAGAACAAAAAAGATCGCAAATTGGCTCTTGATTGTCTCGCGGATCAAATATCTAACAATAATCACGCTCAAATTACCTATACAAAACTTGTTTTTTTGATTGAATCACTATAATTTCCCGTTGAACCTTTTATTTTTTTAAATTTTTAGCTAAGTGTTAGCGTTCTTCTTTAAGGTTAGTTCCATTATAGGATCCAACAAGTAAGAACCCATTATCTAACATTTAGTTCGATTTGTCTTCAGGATGTAGGAGTACGCATGGAGTTCAGTGTAAAAAGTGGCAGCCCAGAGAAACAGCGCAGCGCATGTATCGTTGTCGGTGTATTCGAACCGCGCCGCCTTTCTCCAGTAGCCGAGCAATTAGATAAGATTAGCGATGGCTACATTAGTTCACTGCTTCGTCGCGGTGATCTAGAGGGTAAACCTGGCCAGATGCTACTACTGCATCAAGTACCTGGTGTACTTTCAGAACGTGTTCTACTGGTAGGCTGTGGTAAAGAACGTGAGCTAGGCGAGCGTCAATACAAAGAAATTATCCAAAAAACCATCAGCACACTAAACGAAACAGGTTCTATGGAAGCAGTATGTTTCCTTACAGAACTTCACGTTAAAGGTCGCGACACTTATTGGAAAGTTCGCCAAGCAGTAGAAGCGACTAAAGATGGCCTTTACACATTCGACCAATTCAAGAGCAACAAACCAGAGACTCGTCGCCCACTACGTAAATTGGTATTCAACGTACCAACACGCCGCGAATTGAGCCTGGGTGAGAAAGCTATTTCTCACGGCCTTGCTATTGCTTCAGGTGTAAAAGCGTCTAAAGATTTAGGCAACATGCCACCAAACATCGCAAACCCTGCTTATCTTGCTTCTCAAGCTCGTCGCTTAGCTGACGATTACGAGACAGTGAAGACTAAGATCATTGGCGAAGAAGAGATGGAAAAACTGGGTATGACATCATACCTAGCTGTAGGCCGTGGCTCTAAAAATGAATCTATGATGTCTATCATGGAATACAAAGGCGCTCCGGATCCAGATGCGAAGCCGATTGTATTAGTCGGTAAAGGTCTGACTTTCGATTCAGGCGGCATCTCGCTTAAGCCTGGTGAAGGTATGGATGAGATGAAGTACGACATGTGTGGTGCGGCGTCAGTATTCGGTACAATGAAAGCATTGGCTAAACTGAACTTACCTATTAACGTGGTTGGTATCCTAGCAGGTTGTGAAAACATGCCAGGCAGCAATGCTTACCGTCCAGGTGATATCCTAACGACAATGTCAGGCCAAACGGTTGAAGTACTAAACACTGATGCTGAAGGTCGCTTGGTTCTATGTGATGCTCTAACTTACGTTGAGCGTTTTGAACCAGATTGTGTTGTCGATGTTGCTACGCTAACTGGCGCATGTGTTATCGCTCTAGGTCACCACATCAGTGGCGTTCTATCGAACCACAACCCGCTTTCTCACGAACTTGTTAATGCTTCTGAGCAAGCAAGTGACCGAGCATGGCGTCTACCTATGGCAGACGAGTACCATGAGCAGCTAAACAGCCCGTTCGCTGATATGGCGAACATCGGCGGCCGTCCTGGCGGCACAATTACTGCTGGTTGCTTCCTGTCTAAATTCACTAAGAAGTACCACTGGGCACACATCGATAGTGCTGGTACAGCTTGGAAGTCAGGCGCAGCGAAAGGCTCGACAGGTCGTCCTGTCTCAATGCTAGTCCAATTCTTATTGAACCGCAGCGGCCAAGAGACTGAAGAGCAATCTTCAAAATAATAAAAAGGGCCTACGGGCCCTTTTTTAATAAGCGCTATTTGTTAGATCCTGTTAACCAAGTAACATTGATATCCACGATTTTCAGTTCGAGTATTAAGTATGCAGACTGCTACATTTTACATTGTGCCTTCAGACAGTCCGCAAGCCAACGAAGATGGTTTTGCTCACTATGTGCTGTTTCTTGCTCAGCACTTTGCGAAACAAGGCGCTAAGCTTTATCTCAATTGTAATGACAAAGAACATGCCGAGCGTATTGCTGAAGTTTTGTGGCAAGTCGAACCCAGTGAGTTTATTGCGCACAACTTGGTTGGCGAAGGCCCAAAGTATTCAACCAACATCGAAATTGGCTATCAAGGCGTAAAACATAATTGGAATCGTCAGCTAGTAATTAATCTGGCCGATAATCATACAACCTTTGCGAACGCCTTTGCTCAGGTGATAGACTTCGTCCCTTGCGAAGAAAAAGCTAAGCAACTCGCTCGAGAAAGGTATAAAATTTACCGTCAGGCTGGATATCAGCTACAGACGATCGAGATTCAACATCCATAGTCAAACCTCATAGTTAAAGCTATCTTTGGATTTAGATTCAAGAAGCTTCACTTATGAAGTTTGACCACGATTAACCATTCACAGTATCCGTTTAAGAGCACTATGGAAAAGACATACAACCCAACATCAATCGAACAAGCTCTGTATCAGACTTGGGAAGAGAAAGGCTACTTTAAGCCACACGGTGACACATCAAAAGAAGCTTACAGCATCATGATCCCGCCACCGAACGTCACTGGCAGCCTACACATGGGTCACGCGTTCCAAGATACGATCATGGATACGCTTATCCGTGCTCAACGTATGAAAGGCAAAAACACGCTTTGGCAAGTGGGTACTGACCACGCTGGTATCGCAACTCAAATGGTTGTTGAGCGTAAGATTGCTGCTGAAGAAGGTAAAACAAAACACGACTACGGTCGTGAAGCTTTCATCGACAAGATCTGGGAATGGAAAGGCGAATCAGGTGGCACGATCACTAAACAGCTTCGTCGTCTTGGAGCATCTGTAGATTGGGATCGTGAGCGATTCACTATGGATGACGGCCTATCGGCTGCGACTCAAGAAGTGTTTGTTCGTCTATACGAAGAAGACCTAATCTACCGTGGTAAGCGTCTAGTAAACTGGGATCCTAAACTGCACACTGCAATTTCAGATCTTGAAGTTGAAAACAAAGACAAAAAAGGTTTCATGTGGCACTTCCGCTACCCGCTAGCGAACGGTGTTAAAACGGCTGATGGTAAAGACTACATCGTTGTTGCTACTACTCGTCCAGAAACCATGTTTGGTGATACTGGCGTAGCGGTTAACCCAGAAGATCCTCGTTACAAAGATCTTATCGGTAAAGAAATCCTACTTCCTGTTGTTAACCGTCTTATCCCTATCGTAGGCGATGAGCACGCAGACATGGAAAAAGGCACGGGGTGTGTGAAAGTCACTCCAGCTCATGACTTTAACGATTACGAAGTGGGTAAGCGCAACAACCTACCGATGATCAACATCCTAACGTTCAACGCTGATATCCGTGATGCTGCTGAAGTCTTCACAACCAACGGCGAAGAAAGCGATGTTTACTCAACAGATATCCCTGCTAAGTACCAAGGCATGGAGCGTTTTGCTGCACGTAAAGCTATCGTTGCTGAATTCGATGAACTTGGTCTTCTTGAAGAGATAAAAGATCACGACCTAACTGTCCCTTACGGTGACCGTGGTGGCGTAGTTATCGAACCAATGCTGACTGACCAATGGTACGTGCGCACAGCACCTCTTGCAGCACCTGCAGTCAAAGCCGTTGAAGATGGCGAAATCCAGTTCGTGCCTAAGCAGTACGAAAACATGTACTTCGCGTGGATGCGTGACGTGCAAGACTGGTGTATCTCTCGTCAACTTTGGTGGGGCCACCGAATCCCAGCATGGTACGACAACGATGGTAAAGTTTACGTAGGTCGTACTGAAGAAGAAGTTCGTGAAAAGAACAACCTAGCGCCTGTTGTTGTGCTTAAGCAAGACAACGATGTACTTGATACATGGTTCTCTTCTGCACTTTGGACGTTCGGCACGCAAGGCTGGCCTGAAGATACTGAAGCAATGAAAACATTCCACCCATCAGAAGTACTAGTATCTGGTTTTGATATTATCTTCTTCTGGGTTGCTCGTATGATCATGATGACCATGCACTTCGTGAAAGACGAAGATGGCAAGGCTCAAGTACCTTTCAAAACGGTTTACATGACAGGTCTTATCCGTGATGAAAACGGCGACAAGATGTCTAAGTCGAAAGGTAACGTACTTGACCCAATCGACATGATTGACGGCATCGGCCTTGAAGAGCTAGTAGAAAAGCGTTGTGGCAACATGATGCAACCTAAACTGGCTGCTAAGATCGAAAAAGCAACACGTAAAACTTTCGAAAACGGTATCGAACCATACGGTACTGACGCACTGCGTTTCACTCTTGCTGCTATGGCTTCAACTGGCCGTGACATCAACTGGGACATGAAGCGCCTTGAAGGTTACCGTAACTTCTGTAACAAGTTATGGAACGCGAGCCGTTACGTACTGATGAACACAGAAGAGCACGATTGTGGCATGTCACTGTCTGTTGAAGACCGTGCAAACATGGAATTCTCTCTAGCGGATAAGTGGATTGAATCTCAGTTTGAAGTTGCAGCGAAAGAGTTTAATGCTCACCTAGACAACTACCGTCTAGACATGGCAGCAAACACGCTTTACGAATTCATCTGGAACCAATTCTGTGACTGGTACTTAGAACTAACTAAACCGGTTCTTTGGAAAGGCACTGAAGCTCAACAACAAGCGACTCGTTACACGCTTATCACGGTTCTAGAGAAGACTCTGCGTCTTGCTCACCCAGTTCTTCCTTACATCACCGAATCTATCTGGCAGAGCGTTAAGCCTCTAGTAGACGGCGTTGAAGGCGAGACAATCATGACTCAAGCGCTTCCTCAGTTTAACGAAGATAACTTCAATGCTGAGATCGTAGAAGACATCGAATGGGTTAAGACTTTCATCACAGCTATCCGTAACCTACGTGCGGAATACGACATTGCACCGAGCCAAGGCTTAGAAGTAATGATCAAAGTCGCTGATGAGAAAGATGCAGCTCGTATCGAAGCGAACAAGATCGTTCTTAACTCTCTAGCTAAACTAGACGACATTAAAGTTCTAGCTGATTGTGAAGAGACTCCTGCTTGTGCAACTAAACTGGTTGGTAAGTCTGAGCTAATGATCCCAATGGCGGGTCTTATCGACAAAGATGCTGAGCTTGCTCGTCTAGATAAAGAAGTAGCTAAAACTCACGGCGAGATTAAGCGTATCGAAGGTAAGCTAGGTAACGAGGGTTTCGTTGCTAAAGCGCCAGAAGCGGTTATCGCGAAAGAGCGTGAAAAGCTTGAAGGCTACCAAGAGACTCTTGTGAAGCTTGAAGAGCAAAAAGCAACAATTGCTGCTCTTTAAAACTGAATGAACGAGGAGGTTTCGAACCTCTCGCTCTAGATAAAAAGGTTGGCCTTCATGGTCAGCCTTTTTTTATGCACCAAGTTCCAATCCAATCAGCCTCACTCCAGTTTATTGATAGCTTTTGCCTATCAAAACAATCTTAACTGCCCATTGGATTTAGTGATAATAATTCTCAATAATAGCTCTATCGAAACAACACAACGACCGAGTAATTATCATGAAAAAGACACTAACCTTTGCTGCATTACATTTTACTATCGCATTTAGTGTCGCTTATGTACTCACAGGCGACATCTTAATTGGTAGCTTAATCGCCATGATTGAGCCCTCTGTGAATACTGTTGCCTTCTATTTTCATGAAAAGGCGTGGGCTCAAGTACCAGCGCTTAAAGCTCGTCAGTGGATGACCAAATTAAAAACAGCAAGCTTTGCTAGCATCCACTTTAGTGTTGCCTTTACCGTTGTCTACTTGTTGACTGGCGATGCCTTCATCGGCGGTGTGATGGCTTTGCTAGAGCCAGCTTTAAATACAGTTGCTTACTACTTCCACGAGAAAGTCTGGTTACGAAAAGCTGAAAGCCAAACAGTACAAGCTCAGTTTTGCTTACATCAACACGCTTAATCTAAAGCTCACTGAGCGATTGAAGCAACCAGTTTCGAATAACAAAATTCAGCTCACCATTGACAAAGTTGCGCACCGCAATTAAATTGATTGCGGTGCGCAACTTCATTTCTTAATCCAAAGGTAGGTGGTTATGAATTCTCAACAGTTAAGAGACTATTCTCGTCAAACGGTTCGTTTACTTGGCATGCTTGATAAGCAATGTGGTGATGTCGACCTCACTCCAGTCCAGGCTCATACTCTTGGTGAAATCCAGTTGCAGCCAATCACCATCAACCAATTAGCACAGCAACTTAACGTAGATAAATCGAATGCTAGCCGCACTGTCACGGGTCTGCTCAAGCTTGGTTTAGTTGAAAGCCTAGAGAACCCAACAGACAAGCGTAGCCAATTAGTCGCCCTAACCGCTCAAGGCGTTGATGCGTTATCTCAACTCGACCAGCAGCAAAGCATCTTCTTTGAAAAAGTACTCTCGACACTCAATAACAACGAACAACAACTGCTTAAGCAAGGACTTGAGAGCTATTTAAAAGGGCTAACGAAAGTATGCCAAGCGGATGAGTTTGTATTACGTCCACTCACAGAGTCAGACAACCAACAATTAGCCGAAGTCATTCGCCAAGTTTCGGCTGAGCATGGGCTCACAGAAGATAAAGGCTATGGCGTGGCCGATCCAACACTCGATGATATGTACTCTGTCTATAGCCAAGCAAACGCAATGTATTGGGTTATCGAACATAACGGAAAGGTTGTCGGAGGCGGTGGCTTTGCCCCTCTAGCAGGCAAACCCAATGTGTGTGAGCTACAAAAGATGTACTTCTTACCGCAAACTCGAGGGCATGGCCTAGCCAAGCGAATTGTCGCTTTGAGCTTAAAGCAAGCCAAACAACTTGGGTATCATCACATGTATTTAGAAACGACGGAATGCTTAGGTGCTGCGGTCAAACTCTATGAGAAACTTGGGTTTGAGCACCTTGACTCAGCTTGGGGAGAGACAGGCCACGACGCTTGTGAGGTTGTCATGGCCAAATCGTTATAAGCAGAATGTGCCGCTATAGCGAAAGAAGATAGTGCTAAAATATACGGAGTTAGCGTAAAAAGTTACTGACGCAAGAAGTTGGGTTCAAGGCAACAAAAGAACTCTCTTCTTGCCCATCAAGTACCACTTCTAATTGATATAGATGCTTAGGGTTGGGCTTCTCAAGGTTAAATACCATGGGAGCTTCCACCTGAAACACAACGCCGGTATGCTCTGCGCGCACATCTATCGGCATTACGAGTGTCATGCCATTAAACTTGATGGATGCCGATATTAACCCCGGCTTTAGCGTTTGATAGATAACATCTACTTTGAACTCACAGCCACCGCCATGGTGCCAGATCTGCTCTGTGACAACTTGCTCTAGTTTGACGTTTCGAACGAACTGCAGGTATGGCGCTTGCCAAATCCCGATGCGCGAATCAGATTTAACGACAACCTGTGAAGATACAGAATCATCCATATCCTCTTCAAGCAGCAGGCTCTCTTCTTCTTCAAGGAAAAGGATCTCAAAACGGTTTCGGCCAGACTGCATATAAGGGCGGATGTCTTTGCGATATTCAGCTTGGCTACCATCGCAATCAAACACGGCAACGCCATTCAGTCGCACTTCTGCAAAGTAATCGACACCCGCTACGACCAACTCAACGAATGGACACGCCAACATAGCGTCATCCACTTCAATGTCATGCATCAGGTGCCACTCTTGCTCTGCAATTTCATTTTCACTCAAGCTACCAGGGAGCTTTGAGCTTAACGGAGCCGGAAAAGTGATGTCATCTTGTGGGATAGAGAGATCCGTCAGTGGCGAAATTTGCCAAAGACCATCGAGAAGCAACCGCATATCATTCCTTGAGCTAGATCAATTTTGACCGCATTATAATGAATGAATGCATATAAAGACATTTATTTTTCTGAGGGTAAAAAAATGCCAGCTCGAGGCTGGCATTTTTTAAAATTAGGAAAGAATTACTCTTCGCCTTCATCATCTTCGTCCGGGTAGATAGCATCTTCACCTTCGTAGTAAGTGCCCCAACCGTCGTAGATAATGTCGAACTTCTCTGCAAGGTTCACAAGCTTCTCAACTTGCTCATCGATCGCTTCTGCATTCAGAGTACATTGCATCGTTGCATCACAACAAAGTAGCTTATTGCCATCTTCGTCTTCAGTCTCTTCAGCTTCAAGCACTTCAAAGCCCATTTTGAATGCTTCAACAACCGCTTTCTCAAGCACATCGAAATCTTCAGCAAATAGGTGATGCTCGATATCGTATAGAGCTTCAGGATCGCTACCATCTTCAATTAATGCTGTAATGATGTCGCGAGTCTCTTCCTTTTGAAATTCAATTAATTCCGCTACTGATAGATATTCATCTTCGTGAGACATGTGTCTGCTCCAGAGTGTTGACTATGAAAAGATCAAATTTGATTGCCACGAAATATGGCACGGATCGTCCAGAAAAGCCACCCAGATCAGGCCTAGAAAGGTAAGTTTATCGCGAGATCGCAGAGCCAATATCAATTCAAAAGTGAAATCAAAATCACAGAAACAAATTTCCAACATTTTATTAACCGCCACGTATTTTAGCATTTCGTTTTTGTGGCCACTTTAGGGCTTATTGAATAAAACTTGCGTGATTAGTCACATTGGCTGCATACACCCAACCGCTTTTAGGGTGCATAAATCCTCAGCTTGTTATCAAAAAGTGCATAATAGTGAATAAAAAATCACGATTAATAAGCAAAATTCAATTCTAACAAGCCATGAATTGAGCATAGATCCTCAAAAACGTTGTTCCGTGCGATAGCCAGTAAATTGGAATTTAATCTGCGTAAAGTTTAAAATGGCAGATTTTATGACCAATAATTAGCCAAATACCTTGCATTAACTCAATCTGTAAAACTTGCATATTACGGACAAGCTTGTCATAAATAGACGCTGGATTAATAGTAAGGATGCAAAATGAGTAAGCTGTACGTTGGCTCCGAAGTCGGTCAATTGAGACGAGTTCTCCTAAATAGACCTGAAAGAGCACTCACCCACCTCACCCCTTCAAACTGTCATGATCTTTTATTTGATGATGTACTTGCCGTTGAAGCAGCTGGTGAAGAACATGATGCCTTTGCAGAAACGCTGCGCAGTCAAGACGTAGAAGTGCTACTGCTGCACGACCTGCTAGTAGAGACGCTTGCCGTACCTCAGGCTCGTGAGTGGTTGCTGAATACTCAAATCTCAGATTTCCGTTATGGGCCTACTTTTGCCCGTGACTTAAGAAACTACCTTGCTCAAATGGATAATGAGCATCTAGCAACGATCTTACTCGGTGGCTTGGCTTATTCTGAGCTTCCTATCAAATCATCATCGATGCTGCCTAAAATGCATCGACCACTCGATTTCGTTATCGAACCTCTGCCTAACCACCTGTTTACGCGAGATACCTCATGCTGGGTTTACGGCGGTGTATCGCTGAACCCAATGATGAAGCCTGCACGTCAACGTGAAACGAACCACCTGCGTGCTATCTACCGCTGGCATCCAGTGTTCGCCGGTCAAGATTTCATTAAGTACTTTGGTGATGAAGACCTTCACTACGACAACGCCAATATTGAAGGCGGTGACGTACTGGTTATCGGTAAAGGCGCGGTACTGGTTGGTATCTCTGAGCGTACCAAGCCACAAGGTGTCGAAAACCTAGCGGCTAGCTTGTTCCGTTCGGGTCAAGCAACCGAAGTAATTGCTATCGATTTACCAAAACACCGCTCTTGTATGCACCTTGATACGGTGATGACGCACATGGATATCGACACTTTCTCTGTCTACCCTGAGATTGTTCGCAAAGATCTAGATACTTGGCGCCTAACACCAAAAGAAAATGGTGAGATGCGTGTAGAGAAATCGGAAAACTACCTGTCAGCAATTGAAGGGGCTCTAGGCCTTGATCAGCTGAAGATCATCACGACTGGCGGTGACAACTATGAAGCTGAACGTGAACAGTGGAATGACGCTAACAACGTACTAACAGTGAAGCCAGGTACCGTGATTGGCTATGAGCGTAATGTTTACACCAATGAGAAATACGACAAAGCGGGTATCGAAGTTCTAACGATTCCTGGCAACGAGTTAGGCCGTGGTCGTGGCGGCGCACGCTGTATGAGCTGCCCTATCGAAAGAGACGGTATCTAAGTCAAAGAGCTCAGTTAAACGAACTCAATAACTTATCTAGGCCAGTATTCATTTACTGGCCTTTTTTATTAAATTAATAAAATAAATATTCACAAATATAGCATCTTTATGTTTAACTGAGTTCTTCATTGATTCTATATTCGCAAGGAGCGAGAGATGGCCTTTAATCTTCGCAATCGTAACTTTCTAAAACTTCTCGACTTTACTCCTAAAGAGATTCAGTTTTTACTCGATCTGTCTGCTGATCTAAAAAAAGCTAAGTATGCAGGAACAGAGCAGAAAAAGCTTAACGGTAAAAACATCGCTTTGATCTTTGAAAAAGCATCAACACGAACTCGATGTGCTTTTGAGGTAGCGGCCTTTGATCAAGGTGCTCAAGTCTCTTATCTAGGCCCTTCTGGTTCTCAGATTGGTCAGAAAGAATCAATGAAAGATACGGCTCGTGTATTAGGTCGTATGTACGACGGCATTGAATACCGTGGCTTTGGTCAAAGCACTGTCGAAGATCTTGGCGCATACGCTGGTGTGCCGGTTTGGAACGGCCTAACCGATGAATTCCATCCGACTCAGATCTTGGCTGATTTCCTCACTATGCTTGAGCATGGTCGCGGTAAACATCTACATCAAATCAGCTTTGCCTACCTAGGTGACGCTCGTAATAACATGGGCAACTCACTTTTAGTCGGTGCTGCGAAAATGGGTATGGATATTCGCCTTGTCGCGCCAAAAGCCTTTTGGCCAGAAGAACAGCTCGTTGAAGAGTGCCAAGCTATCGCGCAAAGTACAGGTGCTAAAATCACGTTAACCGAAGACGTTGCTGAAGGTGTTAAAGGTTGTGATTTCCTTTACACCGATGTTTGGGTCTCGATGGGCGAGGCGCCAGAAGCTTGGGACGAACGTGTTGCTGTTATGACGCCTTACCAAGTGAATATGGAAGTTATTAAGCTCACTGGTAACTCTCAAGTGAAATTCATGCACTGCTTACCTGCTTTCCACAACAATGAAACCGTAATCGGCCAGCAAGTCGCAGACAAGTATGGAATGAACGGTTTAGAAGTCACTGACGAAGTCTTTGAATCGGATTACTCAATTGTGTTTGATGAAGCTGAGAATCGCATGCACACCATCAAAGCGGTAATGGTTGCGACACTGGGCCAATAGCGAATATTGAAAGTAAACAAAAGCTTGATGTAATCGCTTGCGCTCACAAATTGAAAGCGTATAATTCTCGGCAATTTGTCTGAGAGTAGTGAAAATGACGCCAACCAATATTGTGAAAACACCAAATATTGCTCGTAAGCTAAGATGCTTACCAGGCCGTCTATTCTGCTTTTCAGCACTTTTTTAAAGCCTCCCATTATGGGGGGCTTTTTTATGGCCAATACATTATTGTGGGGAAGAAGATCATGGCGAATTCGCTCTATCAAAAGCACATCATCTCAATTCCAGAGCTTTCTCGTGAAGAGCTAGAATTAATTGTTCAAACGGCAGGTCAGCTAAAGGCTGAACCAAACCCAGAACTCATCAAGAACAAAGTTGTTGCCAGCTGCTTCTTCGAACCTTCTACGCGAACTCGCCTCTCTTTTGAAACTGCGATTCAACGCATCGGTGGTGACGTGATTGGCTTCGACAGTGGTGGTAACACTTCTTTGGCAAAGAAAGGCGAAACGCTAGCGGACTCGGTACAGGTTATCTCTTCATACGTTGACGCTTACGTAATGCGTCACCCTCAAGAAGGCGCAGCGCGTCTGGCTTCTGAGTTCTCAAACGGTGTACCAGTTATTAACGCAGGTGACGGCGCAAATCAACATCCAACACAAACGTTATTAGACCTATTCTCTATCGCCGAGACACAAGGCCGCCTAGATAACCTTAACGTGGCATTTGTTGGTGACCTTAAGTACGGCCGTACAGTTCACTCGTTGACGCAAGCGCTAGCGAAGTTCGACAACATCTGTTTCTATTTCGTGGCACCAGAAGCACTAGCGATGCCAGACTACATTTGCGAAGAGCTTGATGAAGCGGGCATCAAGTACCAACTATTGACGGACATGGAAGATGTGATTCCTGAGCTTGATGTCTTGTACATGACTCGAGTTCAAAAAGAGCGCTTCGATGAGTCAGAATACGCGCACATCAAATCAGCGTACATCCTGACCGCTTCAATGCTGGAAAATGCACGCGATAACCTGAAGGTTCTACACCCTCTTCCTCGCGTTGATGAAATTACTATCGATGTCGATAAAACACCTTACGCTTACTACTTCCAGCAAGCAGAGAATGGTGTTTACGCGCGTGAAGCATTACTAGCCCTTGTTCTTAACGAAACGCTGTAGAGGAGAGATATCATGTCTAAAGAGACTCAATTAAAAGTTGAAGCAATCAGAAACGGTACTGTTATCGACCACATCCCAGCTAACATCGGGATCAAAGTGCTAAAACTGTTCGACATGCACAACTCTCATCAGCGTGTGACGATTGGCCTAAATCTGCCGTCTTCTGCACTAGGCGGAAAAGACCTACTCAAGATTGAGAATGTGTTTATCACCGAAGAACAGGCGAGCAAGCTGGCACTTTACGCACCTCACGCGACCGTTAACCAAATCGAAGATTACGAAGTGGTTAAGAAGTTAGCATTAGAACTTCCTGAGCAAATCAACGATGTGTTCGAGTGCCCAAATACCAACTGTATTACTCACAATGAACCGGTTGAAAGCAGCTTTAAGATCTTTGAAAAGAAAGAAGATATTCGATTAAAGTGTAAGTATTGCGAAAAGGTATTCTCTCGCGAGATCGTGACAGAAAGATAACGCCATACGGCAACGCTGACCGAATGTAAAAACTATCAAATACCTCGCCTATGCGGGGTATTTTGCTCTTTACCTATCCAAAGTTTGAAGGCACACTGAAAATTGATTTTTATCTAATAACTGATGGAATAAACCAATGACTAAAGTACTTCACACAGAATCTGCTCCAGCTGCAATCGGCCCATACGTACAAGGTGTTGACCTTGGCAACATGGTACTGACTTCTGGTCAAATCCCAGT
Organism: Vibrio sp. 10N.286.55.E10; assembly: GCF_002872555.1. Taxonomy (NCBI): domain Bacteria; kingdom Pseudomonadati; phylum Pseudomonadota; class Gammaproteobacteria; order Vibrionales; family Vibrionaceae; genus Vibrio; species Vibrio sp. 10N.286.55.E10. Next base: position 69,927 of record NZ_MCSD01000011.1, on the reverse strand, counting down.
AAACCCAGCAACTGGTGAAGTATCTGCTGATATCGCAGAGCAAGCTCGCCAATCTCTAGACAACGTTAAAGCGGTTGTAGAAGCTTCAGGCCTAACTGTAAAAGACATCGTAAAGCTAACAGTATTCGTTAAAGACCTAAACGACTTCGGTACAGTAAACGAAGTTTACGGCAAGTTCTTTGATGAGCACGGTGTTGCAAACTACCCTGCACGTTCATGTGTTGAAGTAGCACGTCTGCCAAAAGATGTAGGTATTGAGATCGAAGCTATTGCGGTTCGCAAATAGGTTTTAATATCTAGAATAAACGGTTTCTAGTAAACGAATAAGGCATAATGCTGAGCGTTTATCAGATACAAAAAAGGTTGCCCAATTGGCAACCTTTTTTATTGTTCATCGTTTCGCTTAGATGATTATTTCTTATTAAGCTCAACCACTTCTTTATCTAATTCTTCAAGCTTAGCAGCCATCTGCTCACGAGCTAAGTTCGCTAGTTCACGAACATTAGACTTGTCGTAACCTTCTGTGCTGATAGGTGGCAGCATATCAACAATCACATGGCCGTTGTTCCAACGGTTTAGCTTCACGCCACCTGTTGAGCTACACACGATAGGGATAATCGGTAAGCCTGCGCCGATTGCAGCATGGAAAGCACCCGTTTTGAATGGCAATAAACCACGGCCACGAGAACGAGTCCCTTCAGGGAACATCCATACTGAAACGTCGCTCTCTTTTAGGCTTGTCACTACCTGATCAATGGTACCCACCGCTTTGCTGCGGTTAGCACGGTCGATTAGGATGTTACCCGTCAGCCAGTAAAGCTGACCAAATAGAGGCATCCACACTAGGCTTTTCTTACCAACCGTCACCACTTTAGGCGTTACCGCTGATGAAATCGTGAATAGATCCCAGCTGTTTTGGTGGTTCGCCACATAAACATGTTGGCCGCGAGAGTAGGCATCTTCTGGGATGCGAAGCTCTAACTTCATGCCGAAGATCTTCGACATGCGACCGAAATAGCGGCCAAAGGTAAATACGTGTTTTGGGTTGCGCGGGCTTAGTAAACAGTAACCACACCCAAATACAAACATAAGAATCGCAAATATCGCCACTGCGAAAATACGTAATATTGCTATCATTTTGTTCCTCACCGACCGCCAAGTTGATTCATCTATTCGCGCAAAAATGAGCAATAGGTTCACTTGCGGTAAATACAACTATAAAAAAGCCGAAACCAAGGTTCCGACTTTTATGTTTTCATCTTACTGATTCATGAATCCACTAACCTAGGTTAGTTCGACTCACTAAATCGTGTAATGTTTGCGCCTAAGGCTGACAGTTTATCTTCAATCTTATCGTAGCCACGATCGATGTGATAAATACGGTCAACGATGGTTTCGCCTTGAGCAATACAGCCAGCAATCACAAGGCTCGCAGATGCGCGAAGGTCCGTAGCCATTACTTGAGCGCCGCTCAGTTTTTCCGTCTCACCACAGATAGCCGTGTTGCCTTCGATTTCCGCTTTTGCGCCCATTCGCTGTAACTCAGGAATGTGCATAAAGCGGTTTTCAAAGATAGTCTCAGTGATAACACCACTGCCCTTCGCCATCATGTTAAGCAGAGTAAACTGTGCTTGCATATCGGTTGGGAAGCCAGGGTGAGGTGCCGTTACGATTTTCACCGCTTTCAGTTCACGACCCGTCATATCAAGGCTGATCCAGTCTTCACCCGTTTCAACCTTCGCACCCGCTTCTTCAAGCTTCGCTAAGGCAGCTTCAAGAAGATGAGCGTTGGTGTTGCGACAAACCACTTTACCGCCAGAAACAGCAGCAGCAACCAGGAAAGTGCCCGTTTCAATACGGTCAGCAACCACAGAGTGTTGGCCACCACCAAGACGCTCAACGCCTTCGATAGTAATCGTATCTGTACCTGCGCCAGAAATTTTAGCACCTAGTTTGTTTAGGAAGTCAGCCGTATCAACAATCTCAGGCTCACGCGCTGAGTTATCGAGTACTGTTGTACCTTCCGCTAGTGTTGCTGCACACATGATAGTAATCGTAGCGCCAACGCTTACTTTATCCATCACGATGTGCGCGCCTTTCAAACGGCCATCAACACTTGCTTTCACATAACCATCTTCCAACTTAATGGTCGCACCTAGTTGCTCTAGGCCATGGATATGCAAATCAACAGGGCGAGCACCAATTGCACAACCACCAGGAAGTGATACTTGGCCTTCACCAAAACGAGCGACTAGAGGACCTAAAGCCCAGATAGATGCACGCATTGTTTTTACTAAATCGTAAGGCGCACAAAACTCATTAATTTCACTGCCATCAACATGAACACTACCGTTACGTGATACTTTTGCGCCGAGACGCTTTAGTAGCTCCATCGTAGTATCGATGTCACGTAGGTGAGGAACATTACTCACTTCAACTGGCTCTTCAGCAAGAATTGAAGCAAATAAGATAGGTAGCGCTGCATTTTTTGCGCCTGAGATCGTCACTTCACCGCTTAGCGGCTTGTCCGATCCAATAACTCGAAACTTTTCCATCATAAACCTTAAAGTGACATCAGTTTCTTATCACGTTCCCACTCTTCTGGCGTGAAAGCCTTAATAGAAAGAGCATGGATGTCATTACGTTGAATGTATTCCATTAGTGGGCCGTAGATTAGTTGCTGCTTCTTAACTCGATTCATGCCGTCAAAACATGGATCAACCGCAACAACTTCGTAATGACTGCCTTCACCCTTCACGAAAATTTCCTGAAGGTTCAGTGCCTCTGCTAATAATTCTTGTACTTTTGTGCTGTCCACAAATAGCTCCTGCCTAATTTTTTATGTGTTCTGCCATCATTGGCTGGATATTGCTCAATTGGAACAACGTTCGTAATTGTTCTGGCACGAAACTGAGCATTATATGACAGTTTTGATTTTTTGCATGCTCTAATAAGTGAATTAGCATCACCATTCCTGCTGAATCGACTCGATTTATATGGCTAAGGTCAATTTCAACGCTCGATTCCGTCGTTTGCCACTTTTCCAATATACGCCAGATTGCAGGGACACTGTCTCGGTCGATATCGCCGAGCAGCTGATATTCTTTAGAGCTTAGTGCTTGCCATTGAGAATGGCTCATTATTTATTACTCTCAAAACGAATCGGTTGTGCTGCTAATTTCTCTAGCTCGTCAGCAACCTGTAAGATGCCTTCTTGACGAATCTTAGTATTCCACTCCGATTGCTTGCTCGACAACAGGCTAATCCCTTCCGCAACCATATCAAATGCCTTCCACTCGCCAGATTTTTTGTCTTTACGAAGTTTAAATTCAAGCTTGATGTTAGGTCGCGGCGAATCAATGATATCTACCTTGATACTGGTAATACGGCTGTCCGCTTTGATTTTTGGTTCAGGGCCAAACTCGATGGTTTGGTCTGAATATTGAGTCAGTACTTGCGCGTAAGAAGAAACCAAGTATTTACGGAATGAGTCGATAAATACATGGACATCTTTTCTATCCGCGCCTTTCAGATTTGGCCCTAATAACTTAAGTGCCGCGTATTGTGCATTCACATAAGGCATCAACTCTTCTTCCACGATCACCTTAAGGAGTTCTGGATCTTGGTGAATGTTGTCTTGTTCGCTCTTTAAGCGCTCAAATGCCACCTCAGCGACTTGCGTCATCATTTGGTAAGGCTGCGTTTTATCAATAGTCGTATCCGCAAAAGCTTGAGTAGAAATCAACAAGGCCATTACAGCGAAAAACCATGTTTTTAAGTGACTCATCGTTTTCAACATCCTCTTATTCCTCAGCTTTATTGTCATCAGAGCCGCCAACGCTATACAGCACTTGGCCAATCAAATCTTCGAGTACCAATGCCGATTTAGTATCTTCTATAGAATCCCCATCGACCAGCATCTCTTCATCGTCAAAAATGAAGCCTGGAACCAAACTGATGTACTGCTCACCGATTAAACCTGACGTTAAAATTTGAGCACTAGAGGTATCAGGAAATTGTGAGTACTTCGAATCAATAGACAATTTAACCACCGGCAGGTAGCTCTCGGTATCAAGCTCAATACTTTGAACTCGGCCAACAACCACGCCCCCCACTTTCACCGGAGAACGAACCTTTAGGCTACCAATGTTGTCAAAGGTCGCTTTGAGATTGTAAGTATGGTTCGAACCTATGCCTTTTACGTCAGCGACTTGAAAGATCATGATTAAGATTGCGCAAATTCCGGCAATAACAAAGGTGCCGACCCATAATTCTAATTTTCGAGTTTGTTGCATGATTAATTCCCAAACATCAATGCGGTAAGAACAAAATCTAGCCCTAATACCGCTAGAGAAGAGTGCACTACTGTGCGTGTGGTTGCCTGACTGATACCTTCTGAGGTCGGTACCGCATCGTAACCATTGAAAAGTGCGATCCAAGTTACGGTGATAGCGAAGACCATACACTTGATCATGCTGTTACCAATATCTCGACCTAGCTCAACAGAAGACTGCATCGCAGACCAGAAACTACCGTGGTCAATGCCTTTCCAATCAACACCCACTAACTGACCGCCCCAAATGCCTACCGCCATAAAGATCATAGCAAGCAATGGCATTGAGATAAGCCCGGCCCAAAGTCGTGGTGCAATAATGCGTTTAAGAGGGTCAACGGCCATCATCTCAAGGCTGGAGATCTGCTCTGTAGCCTTCATCAAGCCAATCTCAGCCGTTAACGCAGAACCTGCGCGACCTGCAAACAGCAGCGCTGTCACTACAGGACCGAGCTCTCGTAACAGAGAAAGAGCGACCATCTGACCAAGGTTCCCCTCTGCGCCGTAGTCGATTAACACGACATAACCTTGCAGGCTGAGTACCATGCCAATGAACAGACCCGAAACTAAAATAATAGCCAATGACTGAACGCCAACGCTATAAAGTTGTTTTACTAATAAAGGGAAGTTTTTTAGTCTCGGGATGCCAAACAACGCCCCGAATAACATCAGGCTTGCTCGACCAAATGACTCGCAAATCGCAAGTGTACGTCTACCGACACCCGCAATAGTTTTAGCTATCATATTAAAACAAATCCTTTTCTAGACTTTGCGCAGGGAATCTAAACGGCACCGGACCATCCGCTTCACCTTGTAAGAATTGCTGCACTCTCGGATCGTCGTTGTTGTACAACTCTTCAGGCGTTCCCGCAGCAATGATTTTGCTATCTGCCATGAGGTAAACCCAATCCGCAATACTCATTACTTCTGGAACATCGTGAGAAACGACAATCGAGGTTAAGCCCAACGCTTGATTGAGGTTACGAATAAGCTCAACCAAAACACCCATGGTGATTGGGTCTTGGCCAACAAACGGTTCATCGTACATGATGAGCTCTGGATCTAAGGCAATCGCACGTGCCAACGCCGCTCGTCTCGCCATACCGCCAGACAATTCACTTGGCATTAACTGTGCTGCCCCTCGTAACCCTACCGCCTCAAGCTTAAGTAATACGATGGTACGAATGAATTTTTCATTCAGTTCAGTGTGCTCTCGCAGAGGAAACGCCACATTATCAAACACATTGAGATCCGTAAAAAGCGCACCCGATTGGAATAGCATGCTCATTTTCTTACGTGCTTGATAAAGCTTTCGACGTGATAATGCAGGGATGTTGTCGCCATCAAACCAGACTTCGCCTCCATCTGGCGGCAACTGTCCGCCAATCAAACGCAACAAGGTCGTTTTACCAATCCCTGACGGCCCCATAATTGCGGTTATCTTACCTTGAGGAACCTCTAAACTTATATCATCAAAGATAACGCGATCACCGCGTGAAAAGCTGAGGTTCTTAACTTTCACAAGCTCAGTGTTCAACATATTTTTGTTGTTTCCTTGCTTTAAAAAACGCCAATTATGGCTGCAATAATAATGAGTCTACTTTAGAATTAAAAGCACTGTTCAATTAATTCATATTAAACAGGAATCTATGCAGGAATTTGAAAGCATTAGAAAATTATCTATTGAGCTCTCTTTCTTGCCAGCTAACTGGTAATTAATTTGCCGAGTGACTTCCCTTTTATCTAGCAACAGGTCAAAATTAGCGGTTAATTCTCCGTTTTTATTAATTTTTTAGGAATCATCATGCTTGAAGCGATTGCGTTTCTTATTATCGGTCTAGTTTTTTTGGTGTGGAGTGCAGATAAGCTGGTTTACGGTGCCGCAGCTCTTGCTCGCAACTTCGGTATTTCACCACTAGTTATCGGTATGACGATCTTAGCAATGGGGTCTTCGGCTCCTGAAATGATGGTTTCTGCAACAGCAGCCCTTGATGGCAAAACAGATACAGCCGTTGGTAACGTTTTAGGTTCAAACATCGCCAACATCGCGCTGATTTTAGGTATTACAGCACTAATTAAGCCATTATCTATTAGCTCAGGCGTGATTCGTCGTGAACTACCATTAATGATCGGTGTTACTCTACTAGCGGGCGCCCTACTGTGGGATAACCATTTAGGCTTCTATGAAGGCGTGTTGTTGTTTGTTCTTTTTGCCGCGTTTTTGTTTGCTATGTTGCAAATCAGCCGCAGCGAGAAAAAGAACGGCGATGCTTTCCTTGATGAACAAGAATCAGAAATCCCAGAGGGTGTAAGCAACCCTAAAGCCGCAATGTGGGTCGTGATTGGCCTGATCATCCTGCCTTTGGCTGCTGATATGCTGGTAGATAATGCGGTAATCATCGCGAAATATTTTGGCATGAGCGATCTTGTCATAGGTCTAACTATCATTGCCGTAGGTACTAGTCTGCCTGAGCTTGCCGCATCACTTGCTGGTGTTATGAAGGGTGAAGATGATATGGCCGTGGGTAATATCATTGGCTCAAACGTATTCAACATCCTTGCTGTTATGGGTATCCCGGGCATCCTAAACCCTTCGATCTTGAGCGAGTTCGCTATGGGTCGAGACTTCTGGGTAATGCTAGGCGTATCGCTACTGCTTGTTGTTATGGCACTAGGAAAATCTCGTAGCGTGAATCGTATTGAAGGCGGCGTGTTAATTATCACGTTTGTGGCCTACCAAAGTTACCTACTAATGAACATGTCGGCTTAATTGTTGATTTAACTTCCCGTACTTGGAGTATTTGATGTCTCAGCCATTTGATTACCGCAGCGTTGCAAAACAAGTTTTGGAAACCGAAGTTGCAGGTCTCACTCAATTAGACCAATATTTTAATGATGATTTTTGTAAAGCTTGCGACCTTATCCTGAACAACAAAGGCAAAGTCGTTGTGATGGGCATGGGGAAATCAGGCCACATTGGCAACAAAATAGCAGCAACGTTAGCAAGTACCGGGACATCTGCTTTCTTTGTGCACCCAGGAGAAGCAGCGCATGGCGACTTAGGCATGATCGAACCTGGCGATATTGTGATCGCAATATCCAACTCAGGCGAATCGGGAGAAATCCTCAGCCTATTCCCTGTATTAAAGCGTCTGAACATCAAGATCATCAGCATGACAGGTAAGCCAGCATCAAACATGGCGACCTTGTCTGATATCCATTTACAAATTTCAGTACCGGAAGAAGCGTGTCCACTGGGCTTAGCACCAACAACCAGTACCACGGCGACTTTGGTTATGGGTGATGCATTAGCCGTTGCACTTTTGCAGGCTCGAGGCTTTACCGCTCAAGACTTTGCATTGTCTCATCCAGGTGGCGCTTTAGGTCGTCAACTGCTGTTAAAACTAGACGACATCATGCACACAGGAGATGCACTCCCTGTTGTTGCACCAAATGCGCTAGTACGAGATGCTCTGTTAGAGATATCTCAAAAAGGCTTGGGCATGACAGCCATCGTTGGTGAAGATGGCCAAATGGCCGGTATTTTTACCGATGGTGATTTACGCCGAATCCTAGACAAGCGCGTTGATATTCATAACACGCAGATCGGCGACGTAATGACACTTAACCCAACTGTAGCAGAACCAAACATGCTCGCAGTAGAGGGATTAAACTTGATGCAAGCTAAAAGCATCAATGGCCTGATGTTGTGCCATGAAGGTAAGCTGGTTGGAGCCTTAAACATGCATGACTTACTGAAAGCAGGAGTAATGTAATGACACAGACAGTCGAAACCTTATACGGCACAGTAGATGCTGATGTATTCGCAGTAGCAAAAGAGATCAAACTACTAATTTGCGATGTCGATGGTGTATTCTCTGATGGTCGCATCTACATGGGCAACAACGGTGAAGAGCTGAAGACCTTTCACACTCGTGACGGTTACGGCATTAAATCACTGATGAACGCGGGTATTGAAATCGCGATCATCACTGGTCGTAAATCTCAAATTGTTGAGAATCGAATGACTGCTCTAGGCATCAAGCTGATTTATCAAGGCCAAGACGATAAAGTTAAGGCATACCAGGATATTTGCGATAAGCTTTCTGTAAATCCTGAAAACACAGGTTACATCGGCGACGATCTGATCGACTGGCCTGTGATGGAAAAAGTTGGCTTGAAGGTCTGTGTAGCAGATGGTCACCCGCTACTTGCAAAGCGAGCAAACTACGTGACAACCATTAACGGTGGTCATGGTGCGGTACGTGAAGTTTGCGACCTTATTTTACAAGCAAGAAATGAACTCGACGTGCATAAAGGTTTAAGCATATGAGTTTTACTCGTATTATCTATTTAATACTAATATTTATTGCCTCTTGGTCGACCTATTATCTGTACGACAAAGAGCAAACATCAACGATACAAGTAGCTCCAAATTTGGAGCTGCCCGCGTTTAGTGGCAAAAGCCTAAACAACATTAGCTATGACGAAAGCGGTATTCGTAGCTATCAGGTTGAATCGACGTATTTAGAACATTACTCAGTGGTTGGCGATACGCACTTTCAAAACCCGGTTCTTTCGGTATTCCGAGAAGGACACACGATTGAATGGCAAGTCACCGCTGATCGCGCGATTATGGATGAGAATCAAGTTGTCACTTTTTATGACAACGTCGTGGCAAAGAACCTATTGCCAGAAGCCAGCTTCGATACAATGACTACAGATAAAATGGTTGTTGAGCTGCCTAGCCGAGATTTTTATTCAGAGACTCCGGTCCATATGATCGGTACATTTTTTGAAACTGAGGGACAAGCAATGAAAGGTAACTTCGGTACCAACAATGCAACCCTCTTTAATTCTGTTCAAGGTAGATATGAAACTCTTACACCTTAGTTTATTCGCTTTGACCCTTGCGGCACCAAATGTCTATGCCCTTTCTTCGGATAGCGAGCAACCTGTCTACATTGACTCAGACAGCCAGCAATTGGATATGAAAAGTAATCAAGTAACCTTTCTTGGTGATGTAAACCTTAAACAAGGCAGCATCAATATCAATGCCGATAAGGTTATTGTTACCCGCAACGCCGTAAACGGCGAGATTGAAGAAATTCAAGGCTTCGGTAAGCCAGCAACCTTCTCTCAGCTTACTGACGATGGTAAGACACTCTACGGTGAAGCTGACGACCTGCATTACCAGCTTGTTGCCGACAAACTGATCATGACCAAGAATGCGATGCTATCTCAAGACGGCAGTATCATTCGCGGCTCTAAGATCACTTACCAGATCGGTTCTCAGAAATTAGTCGCTGACAGTGGTGAAAACAAACGAGTGTCAACGGTTTTACAACCAACGGAAGTGAATAAGTAACGATGGCTGTTCTTAAAGCAAAAAACCTAGCGAAAACCTACAGCAAGCGCAAAGTTGTTACCGATGTAAGCTTGCAGGTAGAGTCAGGCCAGATCGTTGGTCTGCTTGGGCCTAACGGTGCAGGTAAAACCACGTCTTTCTATATGATTGTTGGTTTAGTTGCGCGTGATGAGGGCACCATCAGCATTGATGACCGAGACATCAGTATCTTGCCAATGCACAGTCGCTCTCGTCTTGGTATCGGTTATCTGCCACAAGAAGCATCGATTTTCCGTAAGTTGTCAGTTGAGAACAACATCATGGCGGTATTACAAACCCGTGATGAGATGACCAATGAACAGCGTCAAGATAAATTGGAAGACCTGCTTGAAGAATTCCACATCCAACATATCCGCACCAGTAATGGTATGGCTCTGTCGGGTGGTGAGCGTCGTCGTGTTGAGATTGCTCGCGCATTGGCAGCAAACCCGCAGTTCATTCTTCTGGATGAACCGTTCGCTGGTGTTGACCCGATCTCGGTTATCGATATCAAAAAAATCATTGTTCACCTACGCGATCGTGGCTTGGGCGTTTTGATTACCGACCACAACGTTCGTGAAACACTAGACGTATGTGAAAAAGCTTACATCGTAAGCCAAGGACACCTAATCGCTGAAGGTACTCCTGAAGATGTTCTCAATAACGAACAAGTTAAACAAGTTTATCTAGGCGAACAATTCCGTCTATGATTATATAGAGAGTATCGAGAGTTCTAAGAATAATAACTAGGTAAGTCACACTGAATGAAACCCTCATTACAACTTAAGCTAGGCCAACAGTTAGCAATGACTCCTCAATTGCAGCAAGCGATTCGTTTGTTGCAATTGTCTACTTTAGATTTGCAGCAAGAGATTCAAGAAGCACTTGAATCTAACCCGCTACTCGATGTCGAAGAAGGCAATGAAGATACGCCAACATCGGAAGAAAAACCTAGCAGTGACGAAAAAGAAACCGTTGAAGCCACAGAGCAAGACTTACCTGATAGCTCAGACTTAATCGAAAAATCAGAGATTGGCAACGAACTAGAAATCGACACAACTTGGGAAGACGTCTACAGCGCAAACACCGGTAATACGGGTATTGCGATTGATGACGACATGCCTGTTTATCAAGGTGAAACCACTCAAAGCCTGCACGATTACCTGCTTTGGCAACTCGATTTAACACCATTCACTGACACCGACCGAAGCATCGCTTTTGCATTGATAGATGCCATCGACGACTATGGCTACCTCACTGTAACTTGTGAAGACATCCTTGAAAACTTCGACAATGAAGAGATCGAGCTTGATGAAATTGAAGCCGTACGTAAACGAATTCAGCAGTTTGACCCGCTAGGTGTCGGTTCAGTCAACCTGCAAGATTGCTTGTTACTGCAACTGGCAACCTTCCCTCAAGATACGCCTTGGCTCAACGAAGCTAAGTTAGTACTTACTAGCCATATCGACCAACTCGGCAATCGCGATTACAAACTGGTTATCAAAGAGACCAAGTTGAAAGAAGCAGAACTACGTGAAGTTTTGCAGCTTATTCAACAGCTGGACCCTCGCCCTGGCAGTAAGATTACTCCAGATGAAACTGAGTATGTGGTTCCGGATGTATCTGTCTTCAAAGACCTTGGCAAATGGTTAGTGACCATTAACCCTGATAGCGTGCCTAAGTTGAAAGTAAATCAGCAGTACGCTGATCTTGGAAGTAAAGGCAACAGCGCCGACAATCAATACATACGCTCAAATTTGCAAGAAGCAAAGTGGTTAATTAAAAGCCTAGAGAGCCGAAATGAGACGCTACTCAAAGTTGCGCGATGCATTGTTGAACATCAGCGTGATTTCTTCGAACATGGCGAAGAAGCGATGAAGCCAATGGTCCTTAATGATGTTGCGTTAGCTGTTGATATGCACGAATCCACGATCTCTCGTGTGACGACTCAAAAATTCATGCATACGCCACGTGGCATCTTCGAACTCAAATACTTTTTCTCAAGCCATGTCAGCACTGACAATGGCGGTGAATGTTCATCTACAGCAATTCGCGCACTCATTAAGAAGCTTGTCGCAGCGGAAAATACCGCGAAGCCTCTAAGTGATAGTAAGATTGCTGCTTTACTGGCTGACCAAGGAATTCAGGTAGCTAGACGTACCATAGCGAAATACCGTGAGTCTCTGGGCATTGCCCCATCGAGTCAGCGTAAACGCCTGCTATAAGCTCATTTAGTCGCTAGTTACTTAGCAACTATGATCAGGCAACCAACTGAAAAGGAAAGTCTATGCAAATCAATATTCAAGGCCATCACGTTGATCTTACCGATTCAATGCAAGACTATGTTCACACCAAATTCGACAAACTTGAGCGCTTCTTTGATCATATCAATAGCGTTCAGGTTGTTTTAAAAGTTGAGAAAATCAATCAAATCGCAGAAGCTACCCTGCATATAAATCAGGGGGAAATCCATGCGACAGCAACAGATGAAAGCATGTATGCCGCGATTGATTCATTGGTTGATAAACTCGTCCGCCAACTCAACAAGCACAAAGAAAAGCTAAGTAGTCACTAACATGCAATTAAGCGAAGTACTTTCATTGGACTGCACCAAAAGTGCAGTCCAATGCACAAGCAAAAAAAGAGCCCTTGAGCTCATCAGTCAGATCGCAGCAGAAAGCTGTGGTCAAGATTCAACAGAACTGTTTGAGTGCATGTTGAGCCGTGAAAAAATGGGCAGTACAGGCATTGGTAATGGCATTGCTATTCCCCACGCTCGTATGAATGTCAGTGATAAAGCGATTGCTGTATTACTGCAATGCCAAGATCCCATCGAATTTGATGCGATTGATAATCGTCCTGTCGACCTACTATTTGCCCTGCTTGTTCCAAGTGAACAATGTAAGGAGCATCTAAAAACCCTTTCTTGTATGGCAGAGCGACTAAACGATAAGCAGACTCTGAAACAGTTGCGTAACGCTCAAAGCGATCAAGAGCTTTACGACATCATGATTCAAGTGCCAACTTGCGAGCAATAACATGCGGTTAATCGTTGTTAGTGGCCAATCTGGGGCCGGTAAAAGTGTTGCGCTACGAGTCCTTGAAGACTTGGGGTATTACTGCGTCGATAACCTGCCAGTAAACCTGCTCAACGACTTTGTCGAATCGGTACGTGAGATCAATCAAAACGTCGCGGTTAGCATTGATATTCGTAACCTACCGAAAGAGCCTCAGCTAGTAACAGAAATGCTAGAGCAGCTAGAGTCTGCAACCAACATTGATGTGAACGTCTTGTTCCTCGATGCAAGCAAGCAGACGTTACTCAAGCGCTACAGCGAAACACGCAGAATCCACCCGTTATCGATCGGCCAAGAAAAATTATCTCTTGAGCAAGCGATTGATTTGGAAAAGACACTCCTAACACCTCTCGCAGAGCAAGCCTGCATTGTGATTGATAGTAGTGACTGCAACCTCTACGAATTGAGCGAAAAGGTTCGATTTAAAGTTGAAGGCAAAGAGAAGCAAGAGCTAATCATTGTCTTTCAATCTTTCGGTTTTAAATACGGCCTACCAAGTGATGCCGACTATGTGTTCGACGTTCGCTTTTTGCCGAACCCTCACTGGGAACCAGCACTACGGCCTTTAACAGGTCTTGATGCTCCAATTCACTCTTTTCTAGAAAAACACGCAGAAGTTCTTGAGCTCAAGCAACAGATCCAAGGCTTTGTTGAACAGTGGTTGCCAATGTTGGAGAAGAATAATCGCAGTTACCTAACGGTCGCGATTGGTTGTACTGGCGGTAAACACCGCTCGGTTTATCTAACTCAAAAAATTGGTGAGTACTTCGATCAACTAGGTCATCAAGTTCAAATCAGACACGCCTCCCTAGAGAAGCACCAACAGGGCTAACCATGGAATTAACTCGAACTGTACTGATCCAAAATCGCTTGGGTCTTCACGCTAGAGCAGCCGTAAAATTGGTTGAGCTTGCCCAAAGCTTTGATGCAACCATCACTATCCATAGCGAAGAAGATAAAATCGCAACTGCAGACAGTGTGATGGGGCTACTTATGCTGGAATCAGCGCAAGGGCAACATATTACTATTCAAGCTGCAGGCACCGATTCACAGCAAGCGCTTGATGCCGTCTGTCATCTCATTGAAGACAAGTTTGATGAGGGTGAGTAGCGAAAACGCTTCACTTACAACACATAAGACTCAAACAGTGAACCAACCAATATTAAATCTTAGTTCTATCTAAGTTTATGATTTAAATAAGCCCCAGAATTAAGTTACTATTCCAAACATTGTTAGAATAATGAGATAGGAGGAAAATATGGCAGAGCAATTAGAATTCGACCAAGCTCACCAAACCCTCCAAGAAGTCAGCGAAGCCCTAGAAAACGGCCGATTTGTTCACGTACGCCGACAACTTCAGGACATGGAACCTGAGGATATTGCACACCTTTTAGAAGCCTCCCCTCGCAAAAGTCGTGACGTACTCTGGCAACTCACCGACCCTGAAGACTACGGTGAAATTCTTGATGAACTAAACGAAGACGTCAAAGATGCTCTTGTGTCAAAAATGGCACCGGAGACCTTAGCAGAAGCAACCGAAGGTATGGAAACCGATGACGTCGCGTACGTACTTCGAAGCCTACCCGACGATGTTTCTCGCGAAGTCCTTTCTCAAATGGACTCTGTTGATCGTGCATTAGTTGAAACCGCCCTGTCGTACCCTGAAGATTCAGCGGGTGCGATCATGAATACCGACGTAATCACGATTCGTGGTGATGTCGATGTTGACGTTGTATTGCGTTACATGCGTATGCGTGGCGAACTGCCCGATGCAACTGACGCTCTGTATGTTATTGATGAAGAAGAACGTCTTATCGGTAACCTATCGCTTACCACACTAGTAACGACTCAGCCTGATGTGGCAGTTTCCGAAGTGATGGAGGATGCCGACGAAGCGATCGCGGTTGAAACCAGCGCTTCAGATATTGCGAGCCTGTTCGAACGTCGTAATTGGGTTTCAGCGCCAGTAGTCGATAGCAATCAACACCTTGTTGGTCGTATCACCATCGATGACGTGGTTGATGTTATCCGTGAAGATGCTGAACACTCAATGATGAGTATGGCGGGTATGGACGATGACGAAGATACCTTCGCACCAGTCGTAAAATCCGCTCGTCGTCGTAGTGTGTGGCTTGGTGCTAACGTACTCGCGGCACTTGCTGCAGCATCGGTATCGAATATGTTTGAAGCAACGCTCGACCAAATGGCAGCGATAGCAGTACTGATGACTATCGTACCTTCAATGGGTGGTGTTGCCGGTAACCAAACCGTTGCTTTAGTGATTCGTGGTTTGGCACTCGGTCATATCGGTGACAGTAACAAACGCGAACTGTTACTCAAAGAGGCGGCAATCGGCTTCCTAAACGGCGTTCTATGGGCCGTTATCATTGGCGGTATCGTGGTCGCTTGGAAAGGTAACTGGATACTGGGAGGCATCATCTCAGCAGCGATGATGACCAACTTGATAGTGGCTGGTATTGCCGGTGTAACCATCCCGGTGATGCTGAAGAAAATGAATATCGATCCAGCCCTTGCTGGCGGTATGGCACTGACCACCGTAACCGATGTTATTGGCCTATCTGTGTTCTTAGGCTTAGCCACCATACTGATCTAGTTAGCAGAAGCAGCTAGCCAATTTTTGGCGACATACAGAAAACAAAAAGGGAGCCATTGGCTCCCTTTTTTAATTCATCAATTAGTGTTAATTGAATTACTCACCTGCGACTTTCATTGACTCAAGCAAGATAGAACCCGTTTGAATCTGAGAACGTGTTTCTACGTCGTTGCCGACTGCAACAATCTGAGTAAACATGTCTTTTAGGTTACCCGCAATCGTCACTTCCGATACTGGGTATTGGATCTCTCCGTTCTCAACCCAGAAACCTGCAGCGCCACGTGAATAATCACCCGTTACGGTGTTTACGCCTTGGCCCATCACTTCAGTGACTAGGAAGCCAGTCCCTAACTCTTTTAGCATCTGCTCAAAGTTTTGGCCGGTCGATTTAACAAACCAGTTATGAATACCACCCGCATGGCCTGTTGGTGTCATGTCCATTTTACGTGCGGCATAGCTCGTTAGTAAGTAAGTAGCTAGCACACCGTCAGTGATGATTTCACGATCTTGAGTGAACACACCTTCGCTATCAAACGGGCTTGAAGCCAAACCTCGCAGGATATGTGGTCGCTCAGAAATATTAAACCAGTCCGGTAGGATTTTCTGACCTAGATGATCCAATAGGAATGACGACTTGCGGTAAAGGTTACCGCCACTGATCGCCATCACAAGGTGACCGATCAGGCCAGTAGCTACATCGTTAGCAAACATAATTGGGTATTGGCCTGTTGGTAGCTTTTTCGCATCCAAACGGCTAATGGTCTTTTCTGCTGCTTCTTGACCTACGCGCTCAGGCGTCCATAGCTCATCACGGTGACGTGCAACGGTGTAGCTGTAGTCTCGTTCCATTTCACCGTTAGCGCCTTCTCCAATCACACAGCAGCTCGTGCTATGGCGACTTGAAGCGTAGCTTGCTAGTAAGCCATGGCTGTTACCATAAACCTTAACGCCATAATGGCTGTCGTAGCTTGCGCCATCACTCTGCTTAATCTTGTCGCTATAAGCTAACGCTTGCTTCTCAGCAGCAATCGCAATCTCAGCAGCATAATCAGGGTTTGGTTCATCAGGGTGGAAAAGATCCAAATCTGGAATTTCTCTTACCATGTATTCTTTTGCTGCAGGACCTGCAAATGGGTCTTCAGAAGTGTACTGAGCGATATCAAGCGCAGCCGCTACTGTTTGAGCAATGGCCTTTTCACTCAGATCAGATGTAGATGCGCTGCCTTTTTTCTGGCCGCGATAAACAGTAATACCTAGCGCACCATCACTATTAAATTCAACGTTTTCCACTTCACACATACGTGTTGAAACACTTAAACCCGTTGACTTAGTAATAGCGACCTCAGCTGCGTCTGCACTCACTGATGCCATATCCAACGCTTTAGCTACTGCGGCTTCTAGCTCAACTCTTTGCTGGGCGACTTGCTGTTTTACATCCATATCTATTCTAATTTTTTAGGTCAATATTACGTAGGATAACAAGAATTTCGCTTTCTCCCCAAGATTCTTGCTAAAATAGGCAATATATTCGTTTGAGATAGTGACATAGGCAGAAAAGATGGCTCGCAAAAACCAAAAAGCCCCATGGGAACCAGAAGAAGAAATCATCTGGGTAAGTAAGACAGAAATGAAAACGGACATGGATGCCCTGCAAAAGCTGGGAGAAGAGCTTGTTGGTCTAAAGCCTTCTGTATTAGACAAATTTCCGCTGTCTGAAGATTTGGCACAAGCGATTAAAGATGCACAACGCTTTAAAAATGAAGCGAAGCGTCGTCAACTTCAATACATTGGTAAAGTAATGCGCAATGTCGATCCTGAGCCAATTCAAGCGGCTTTGGATAAAGTACGCAACAAACACTCACAAGCAACAGCTGAGCTACATAAGCTTGAGCAACTGCGTGACCGTGTTGTTGCTGAAGGTGATGCGGCTATTTCAGAAGTCATGGAAATGTACCCTGAAGCAGACCGCCAGCGTCTTCGTCAGCTAGCTCGCCAAGCTAACAAAGAGAAATCTGCGAACAAACCTGCGAAGTCTTCTCGTGAGATCTTCCAAATCTTAAAAGAGCTAAAGCTAGAAGACTAATCGTTATCTCGCTTTACTTATAGAGTGAATAAAAGACCTAGCGCATGCTAGGTCTTTTTGTTTTCTACGTACTCAATATTAAAGATATCCAACAAAAGTGATAAATCGTCACTCACCCGCTTTAACAAATGAGCTTAATTCTGGCTGTGGATGCTCCGCCGTCAGTACCTCTATCGAGTCTTCAACCAAAACCTTACCTAGCGCCACAAAAACAAACTTATTTGCAATGCTGCGTGCATCTCCTAAATGGTGTGTCACCATCAAGACGGTAATATTGCGCTCTGCCGCTAATCGCTTTACCAAGCTCAGCATCTCTTCCCGCAGCACAGGGTCAAGCGCAGAAAAAGGTTCATCAAGCAGCCAAATGTCGTGTGGTTGAACAAAACAACGCGCTAGTGCGACACGCTGGCGTTGACCGCCTGATAAGTGCTCAGGCAATCTATCCAAATACTCAGCAACACCCACTTGTGCTGCGGCTTGTTCCACAGATTGCTTTTGGGTTACGGTAAGCTTTAACCCTGGATGTAAGCCTAATCCAATATTTTCACGCACCGTGAGGTGAGAAAATAGGTTGTGTTCTTGGAACAACATCGCCAATGGGCGCTGATGTGCTTCTTTGCCAATAAGCGACTGGCCAGCCACTGAGATCTCACCCGATGTAGGCTCGATAAACCCAGCAACCAATGCGAGTAGCGTTGATTTACCCGCACCACTTGGCCCCATCAGAGCAACAATATCACCCTGCTCGGCTTGGAAATCAAAACTAAACAACTCTTGGTGATAGTGGTAATCCACATCTTTCATCACTAACATCATCGGTTCCTTAACTCTTTAGCTTTGAGCTTCGAGTAAACAAAAATTCAATCAGGCTAAAACTGCCCACACTCAACAACAGTAAACTCACTGACACCACAGCCGCCGCTTCCATTTGATAGCTGCCTAACAATTGGAATAGATACAAAGGCAGAGTTCTAAAATCTTGGCTACCAAACAAGGCAATCGCACTTAAGTCGCCCATCGCCAGCATAAAGCTGATTGAGAATGCTTGTGCCATAGGTTTACGTAATGCGCGCCACTCCACCAACCTAAAGCGAGTGAACCCTGTCATTCCTAAGCTTGCACACACATACTGGTACTGCTGAGACAAATGCAGCATAGGTTGAGCTAAGGTTTTAATTACGTAAGGCAGCGCCATCAAACTGTTTACGGCAATCACAATAAAGAAAGCTAAGCTGAACACATCGGTAAATGAACGTAGCAATAAGAAGAGGCCAGTACTAATCACCAAGCCCGGTGTCACCAAAATAATAGTGCCAATCAGCTCAATCTTATCCGCTCTAAAGTTCTTGTTCTGCAAACGCCATGCGCGACTGGTTAGAAGGATCGTGATACCAATACCAACAGCGATGATACTTGCGAGGGCAGCAACACGAACCGAGGTCATTAACGCAGCCCAAAATGGCTCGCTGCTCAGTACAGTGAGCGCCTGAGAGTTAATACCACTTAAAATAACCATCGCTAAGGGCGGCAATACCAGCATTGAGACTATGATGATCCAAAAGCTATCCCAAGCTTTTGACCACCAGCTGTCCTTGACCAAATACTTCTCTTCCGACAGCTGACTAGCCGTCACAGATATAGGCTTAGACAAACGCTGAATACTCACAGCTAATACGCCACACAACAGCATTTGCCATATCGCGAGCAACGCGCCAGCTTGCAGGTCAAAGTCGAATTTGATTGCTTGATAGATGGCTAGCTCAATGGTGGTTGATTTCGGACCACCACCCAACGCCATCACGGTAGCAAAGCTGGTGAAACACAACATGAAGACTAAGCCACACACATGAGGCAATTGCTGTCTTAGCCTCGGCCATTCAACCCATTTAAATTTATTCCAATGGCTCATGCCTAAGTGAGCACAGAGTTTATGCTGCTCGGCAGGCACGGTATCTAACGCTTGCAGAAGTAAACGGCTGGCATAAGGCAGGTTGAAGAAAACGTGCGCCAACAAAATACCATTCAAGCCATAAATCGAGAATGGTAGCTCAATGTCGAAGTTCGCCAAGAACTTAGCTAACCAACCACTGTTGCCGTAAATCGCCAGCAAGCCAAATACTCCGACCAACACAGGCAGAACCAAGGTCGACGCGAACAACCTTAATAACAAGGCTCGTCCAAAAAATTGTCTACGACACAAAGCATGCGCAATAGGTATAGCAAAACCAACACTCAGCACTGTTGAGAATGTCGCTTGATAAAAGCTGAATTTCGTTACATGCCAATAGTAAGGATCTGACCATACTTGGCTGATATCAAGAGAAGGGGCATTGCTAAGCAATGCCCCAACTGCTGAAACCACGAAGGCGGTAATGAGTATCGCAACCCAGATCCCGACCTTAGGTGTTTTCTTTATCATAGATTGATTTTTACCGTAAATGGCTCACTCAATTGATGTCGAATGAATCTTTAAATACAGAAAGCTAATTTTTAAAAGTACGTTAGAAAGTAAGTGCACTCTGCCATTCACGAATCCAAGGCTTGCGCTTCTCGGCGATCTCTTCAGAGCTAAAGCTCAGCGCCTTCTGCGGTACAGTTAACTGCTCAAAACCTTTTGGTAGCTCGACACCCGTTACTGGATACATCCAGTTACCTGTAGGCATCGCCGATTGGAATTCATCACTTAGGATAAAGGCCATAAACTCATCAGCAAGCTTTTCGTTGTTACTGCCTTTAACCTTAGCGGCCACTTCAACTTGAGTGTAATGCCCTTCTTCGAAGCTCGCTGCTGCGTACTTAGAATCGCTCTCTGCAATGATATGGTAAGCCGGAGACGTTGTGTAAGACAGAACCAAGTCAGACTCACCTTCTAGGAACATAGAGTAAGCTTCAGACCAACCTTTGGTTACCGTAACGGTTTTCTGAGCTAGCTTCTTCCAAGCTGCCGTTGCTTCATCACCGTAAACAGATTTCATCCATAACATCATGCCTTGTCCAGGTGTTGAAGTACGTGGATCTTGGTAGATAACCTTCAGATCATCACGCTGCTCAACCAACTCTTTTAGGCTTTTAGGCGGGTTTGCGAGTTTCTCTGTGTTATATACAAAGGCAAAGTAACCAAAGTCATAAGGTACAAAGGTGCTG
The DNA here is from genome assembly GCF_002872555.1 of Vibrio sp. 10N.286.55.E10. Taxonomy (NCBI): domain Bacteria; kingdom Pseudomonadati; phylum Pseudomonadota; class Gammaproteobacteria; order Vibrionales; family Vibrionaceae; genus Vibrio; species Vibrio sp. 10N.286.55.E10. The sequence continues at coordinate 49,290 of NZ_MCSD01000011.1, read as the reverse complement.
TCATCCCAACCATTAGGCAGTGTTACTGATGAAGTATCAACGTTGTGCTCAGCCAATAAACCCGTTGCTTTCGCTTCAGCCATTAGGTTGTTGTCTAGACCTAACACGATGTCAGCTTTGCTGTTACCGCCTTCAAGACGCAAACGGTTAAGAATAGACACGCCATCTTCAAGCGCGACAAAGTTCACATCACAACCACACTTCTCTTCAAATGCTTTTTCAACGGCAGGACGAGGGCCCCAATCCGCAGCAAAAGAGTCATAGGTATATACAGTCAAAGTGTTGTCTGCAGCGAAGGCAGAAAAAGAGATCGCTGTAGTTACAGCAAGGGTAGTTAATGTGATTTTCACTGGACGCTCTCCATGGTCTGAGCGGCACAGGTTTGAGGGAGGAGAACGGTAGAGGTTGTTCCTAACTCAATTCCTACGCCAGCATTATCTGGTTCAGGTTTACGGGTCCCAAGCGTATGCTTGATCTCAGCTCGCATTCATTATTTGAATGGTTCGCTCCCCGATGAGTGTTCAGAATTGTAATTCGAATTTTAACAATAAGCTATCAAGTTTGGATCAATTACGTTGATCGTAACCCCAACGTGGCACTAAACCTTGCTCGATACCAAGATGGTCCAGAATGCGCGCCACCATAAAATCGACCAGATCTTCGATCGACTTAGGTTGGTGATAAAAACCCGGAGCAGCAGGCATGATCGTCACGCCCATGGTTGAGAGTTTGTGCATGTTCTCTAAATGAAGCGTCGAAAATGGCGTCTCACGAACCACCAACAACAATTGGCCTCGCTCTTTCATGACCACATCTGCCGCTCGCTCAATCAAGTTATCCGACAAGCCATGTGCAATTGAAGCCAAGCTTCCTGCAGAACATGGACACACCACCATCTGCTTCGGCGCTGCTGATCCAGAGGCAACCGGCGAGAACCAGTCATCTTTGCCACACACCACCAGCTTTTCGGGGTCACACCCAAGATGTTTAACCAAAGCTTGTTTCGCCGCATCCGGCCCAGCAGGTAGCTTGAGTTCATGCTCGGCCGCCAATACCACTCGTGCTGCCGATGAAATCAGCAAGTAGACCTGATAATCGGCCGCCAAAAGGCATTCAAGTAAACGCAAGCCATAAGGCGCACCGGATGCGCCAGTAAAAGCAAGAGTTATCGCTTTATCGTGTTTTGTCATGTTCTCAATTACTTCAAATTATAAGGTCGTGAACGCCATTAGCCTTTGAGTGCCAACCCATCCAACAGTTTTTGGTGAATACCACCAAAACCGCCATTACTCATTACCAAGATTTGGTCGCCCGCTTGTGCCTCTGAGACAATTTTAGCAACGAATGCATCCATGTCACCACTCACGTGTGCCGGTTGGTGACAAGCGTCCGCAACATCTTGTACCGACCAACCAATGTTTTCCGGTTGGAATAAGTAGGTAGAATCCGCTTGCTTCAACGAATCAGCCAGGGTTTCTTTATGCACACCACGTTTCATGGTGGCAGAACGAGGCTCTAGCACGGCAATGATTTTCTTCGTGTCGACCTTATTACGTAAGCCGCCCAGCGTAAGTTCAATTGCCGTTGGGTGATGTGCAAAATCGTCATAGACAGAAACGCCTGCCACTTCGCCTTTAAACTCTAGACGACGTTTGGTGTTGATGAACTTCGCCAACGATTCACACGCTAAATCAGGTGTCACCCCTACATGTCGCGCAGCTGCAATCGCCATCAAAGCATTATTGACGTTATGGTCGCCAACCAAATCCCAGTCGACAGTTCCAACGCATTCGCCTTGGAAGTAAACCTCAAATTTAGAGCCGTCTTTAACCAGCTTCTTCGCATCCCAATCACCGAGTTCACCACTCGATTCAGTCTCACTCCAACAGCCACGAGATAGAACGTCTTGAATAGCCGTATCTTGCTTAGGTGAGAAAATACGGCCATTGCTTGGCACAGTGCGCACTAAGTGATGAAACTGACGTTTAATTGCCTCAAGATCATCGAAGATGTCCGCATGATCGAACTCTAGGTTATTCATCACCAAGGTTCTTGGGTGGTAATGGACGAACTTAGATCGTTTATCAAAAAAAGCACTGTCGTATTCGTCGGCTTCTACCACGAAGAACATGCTTTCACCAAGACGAGCAGAAATACCAAAGTTACCCAACACACCACCAACTAAAAAGCCTGGTGCATAGCCACAGTCCTCTAAGACCCAAGCCAGCATGCTCGATGTTGTTGTCTTGCCATGCGTACCCGATACCGCCAATACCCAACGGTCATGCAGTAAGAACTCTTGCAACCATTGCGGGCCTGAGGTGTATCTAAGGTTGTTATCCAATACATACTCAACACACGGGTTGCCACGACTCATCGCATTGCCAATCACCACGAGATCCGGCCTTGGTTCTAATTGGCTTGGGTCGAACCCTTCAATAATTTCAATCCCTTGAGATTCCAACAAAGTGCTCATTGGTGGGTACACATTCGCGTCACTACCGGTAACCTTGTGACCTAATTGACGAGCCAATACCGCAGCACCTCCCATGAAGGTGCCACAAATTCCTAAGATATGAATATGCATAAATTGCTTCCAAACGCTTGGCTAAATAAACGATGCCTAATTAAAACGGCTAGCACTCATTATCATTAAATGACGATTAAAAGCGAGTGACAATGCAAAACAAATTTAGTCGACATAGTAAGTGAGATCTGCGTCGCTTAGTTCATTACCATTAAAAAGATCTAGCCTTTAGAATTTAGGTAAGCGTCTAGATGAATAAAGCCCGTACAAGAGGCAAATTCAATAGTGCTCAAATCCCCCCTAATATTCAGAGAAGTTTAAGGAAATAACATGTCTGAGATGCGCACCCTTGGTGAGTTCATTGTTGCAAAACAAAATGACTTCCCCCATGCAAGCGGTGATCTATCATCCCTTTTGTCATCAATTCGCCTTGCTGCAAAAATTGTTAACCGCGAAATTAACAAAGCAGGTCTTGTCGACATTACTGGCGCTGTTGGTACAGACAACGTGCAAGGTGAAGAGCAACAAAAGCTAGACCTGTATGCTAACGACAAATTTAAAGCCGCACTTGAAGCTCGAGATCAAGTTTGTGGCGTCGCGAGTGAAGAAGAAGACGAAGCCGTTGCCTTCAATAAAGAGCTCAACAAAAACGCAAAATACGTTGTACTGATGGATCCACTTGATGGTTCTTCAAACATCGATGTGAATGTATCGGTTGGTACCATTTTCTCTATCTACCGTCGAGTATCACCGATTGGAACTCCACCAACGCAAGAAGACTTCCTACAACCTGGACATAAGCAGGTGGCCGCAGGTTACGTAATTTACGGTTCTTCAACCATGCTTGTATACACAACTGGTGCAGGCGTAAATGGCTTCACCTACGACCCATCATTGGGTACCTTCTGTCTGTCTCATGAAAATATGATGATCCCTGACGAAGGTAAAATTTACTCAATCAACGAAGGTAACTACATTCGTTTCCCTACAGGTGTTAAGAAGTACATAAAATACTGTCAGGAAAGCGAACCAAGTGATAATCGCCCTTACACTTCTCGCTACATTGGTTCTCTTGTATCTGATTTTCACCGTAACCTGCTTAAAGGCGGCATCTACCTGTACCCAAGTACAGAAAGCCACCCTCAAGGTAAGCTACGTTTATTGTATGAATGTAACCCAATAGCCTTCATCATGGAGCAGGCGGGTGGCATCGCATCCGATGGTGCCCAACGCATCATGGATATCAAACCAACAGAGCTACACCAACGCGTACCTTTCTTTGTCGGTTCGAAGAACATGGTGAAAAAAGTAGAAGAATTTCTTGAGCTTAACCCAGACTAAGCCATTCGTTTATTTATTAAATTAACGTCATTAAAAAAGCCAGCATTCACATGCTGGCTTTTTGTTGTTCGCTGCGTTAAACAATCACCGAATTATTGAACGCTATACTTTGATTCAGCACCACGTTCGTAGTTAAAACGGAACCATTTATCGACGTCGTCACAAATCCCAAGGTAAGTCTCACCACGGCGACCTAGCGCTCTCGGGTTTTGAGAACAATACTGAGTTTTACCCATTTCATAACCTTGACCATAAGCGGCATATAAGTCTGCATCAATGGATGGTGAAGACGCGGCTTCAGCCAAGCTTGCTTCAGTCTGCTTGGTTTTTCCTTTTAGCGCCATTTCTTCGCCAAAGCTCTGCCAATCGGCTGTGTTCATTGACGTTGGTGGCGGAGTTTGCGCACAACCAAATAACATTACTGATAGCACCAATAATAGATATTTCATAATTTCCTCCTAGTGGAAAAGACTAGCCTGTACATTGAGACTTTTAGCTATTGCGTCAGAATGCTTCCAGTAGTTCATTCACTATAGCGGGTTGTTCCGCTTACACCAGTTACCCGAAAGTATTTCTTTATTAGCTGTTAGATCAAGCTGATACAAATATACCCATGCTAATCCAAATATAGTCTCTATTTGCTCGCGACGATACTCAACAGGAACATCTTCTAGCCGATCGAGCGACTCTAAAATTTCGTCGTTAATGATATAGACCTCACCAGCGACACTTTTCTTTCCAAGAATCATCGCCGGATAGGCACCTAAATCAAAAAGTGCGTATTCCTCTGGTGTGTCAAACCTTCCTAAACACTCACACTGTTTTAAATAGTAGTGGTTCGATTGATCTTTTCTCAATGTCCCATAAACAAAAACGAGGTGCTGCATACCCACTCCCTAGTATTCGTCATCCGCTAGTCAATCCCGCTCAAAGTGTTACTCGAACTCAAATTGATAAAGAAGGTCTACTGCACTGTCTAGGCCAGATACAGCTTCGACATAGAGATCCTGCATCAATCGATAACGAACGGTAAACTCACCCAACGAGTTGAAGATACCCACACCATACTTCACCTGTAAGCCTGGCAAAATGTAACCACTTACCGTTACTTGTGAGTCATCACCAGAACCTGCGGTATCCAGTTGTAAATCCTGTACACCAAATGCCTCACCGATTTCGCCAACAACCTTACCGCTCTTCGCTAAACTCAAACCAATTAAGGTGGTTGTCATCGAACCGCTCGACTCACCGTCGATATCTTGGCCACGCAAAATATAAGACAGCGCATTGGCTTGCGGCATTGCAGGGTCAGAATAAATCTCTATCGTCGGCTCTGTCGCTGGGCCAGTCACTCGAATACCTGCTGTCACATCGTCCTGAGTATTATCAGGGTTACGTACCGCATTTATCGCGACGTATGGCTGGTCCGGAGGTCCGTTCATTAGAATCTTACCTTCTTCGATCAACAGGTCTTGCCCGAATGATTGGTAAGTACCATCGACGATGTTTACTTCGCCTGTAATAAAAGGACCTTGATCTTTTTGAGCCACGTTAAGCTTACCGACCAAATCACCTTCAAGACCAAAGGCAGACAATTTAAAGTCATCACCAATAGAAATATTAATATTAGTCATCACATTGAATGGAATCGCATCTTCGTTTTCTGGCTCTAGATCTTTATTCAAGATAACTTGATCAGAAGAGACACCTACCGCTGACGGTGGTAAGTCTTCTACAACAATTCGTCCCCATGGTAATGCAATATCACCGGTGATTTTCGCCAATTCTGGTGTGACATCAATGGTCATATCAGGCACGACCTTCACCTTGACCATCGGCGGAATATCAACCATCAACTCATCAGCAAACACTCTGACGTTAGAGTGCCATGCTTTAAGATCTTGCCAAACCCCGCCTCCCTCGATATCAAGGTGACCATCGGGCGTTTCAATATTCGCATCCAACTTTGCACTATAACCATCAAAGTCGAGAGCGATACGGCCATCTTTCACATCAACAGGCGTAACATCACCTTTGACTTGAATGCCATCAACAAAGAATTGACCAAATACTTGAGGGTGCATCAAAGAGCCTTTAACTTGAAGCTCACTCTCAAGGTCGGCTTTTAATAAACTATATTCACCTAGGAGTGGCTGTAAGAAATCAAGGTGGAACGTGGTCAGCTTAATTGCAGCATCGACCATTTTGTCTTCGACAAGAATATCCGGTAGCGACACCGTGCCAGACAGATCACCATTGTCGGAAACATCCAACTTAAAGTCGGCATCCAGTTTGTTGTCTTTTAGCTGGGCATTCAATGCAACGCTTTCCCACCCCAGTGTGATGGGCTCGCCAACTTGTTGAACAACCTGACCTTTCGGCATATCAACGCTTACCGTAACCTCAGGCTCACCTTGTTCAGACCACTTGGCATGAGCTTTAACATTCACTAAACCTTGCAGTTCCGTCTCTTTAGGAACAAAGGCTTTGATCTGATCGAAGTCGAACTGATTGATTGCAATCTTAGCCTCACCTGATTTTCCGGCGCGGATATCCTCATCCAGACAGACACTCGAACTAGATTGCTTCCAGCAGTGCGCTTGAACGTCGGCAAACTGCTTATCGACGTCCGCCTTTATCGCGACAGGCTGGTCTAATACCCAAGGCCCCTGCTGAGTGGTGATTTTGACTCTGTCTAACGAACCATCCCAAATAAGAGAAGGCTTCTGAATCAATTTTCCAGAGATAGCCAAGCTGGTCGACACGATGTCGGATATCACATCAAGTGTCACTGTGTGTTTCTTTTCGCCACCACTCACCGTAAGATCAATGCTTTCCACACTTTGATCTTGATAGGTTAGGTTCTTAGCTTTTAATACAAGATCGGCTTGAGCTTCAGGCAATGGTAGGGGAACCACCGAACCATTAAGCGATAGGGATTCTAGTGTTGCTTCGTTATTCCAATCGACCTTATCAACATTAAGTGCAAGATCGACTTCAGGCTCTTTCGTAGGGCCGCTAAGTTGGATGTTACCAATCACTTGTCCTTTCAAGTCTGGAACACTTTTCACCAGCTCAGGGAAGTAAATATCAACGCCCATGTCCCATTGCTTATCAAGCTGTCCCTGTGCCTTAATCGAGTTAACACCATGAGCCAAGCTCAAGCCGCTGGTTTGCAGTTTAGGCTCACCACTTGCACTACGATCCGACGCTGACAACTGACCTTCGATGTCCAACGGGTAATCACGCAAGATACCCTCGATATCAAGCTTAGGTAGCTCAATCGCCCAGCCACCAGCTTCGGTCAACTCCCCCGAAGTCACTAAACTACCGCTGATGTTACCTTCCGCTTCTGGCCATTGCAGACCAGGCTGAATGTCTTTTAGGGTCACATCCGCTTGCCAATTCACAAGCTTTTTCCAGTTCGCTTTAACGACACCATTGAGTTCACCGCCCAAGGTCTTCAGTTTCAGTCGCTCAAGCTCTATTTGTTCAGTGGTACCTTTACCCTTTAGGTCGATGGCTAGGGCAGGAATCTCCTTACCATCCGCTTCACCTTTAAGTAGAACATTGAAACGATCTAGTGAGCCATCAGCTTTGAATTGATCAATTGTCGCTTGGTAATCGCTTTTGCCTGTAAGAGGCCATTGCGCTTGGCCGCCCTCTAAAAGAAGGTCAAACGGTAGAGTTGGCTCTAGCGGTTGAATCTCCCCAGACAACTTTGCCTCAATCAGATCAGAAAATTGGGAATCTAGGTTTAGTTTAGCCACGCTACCTTGCGCTTTCAGAGACAACTTCTGCCCAGCAAGGTCGGTTTCTTTCACCAAAGCATCTAAAGAAAGGTCTAGCGGGTAGCCACCTTTGAGCTCAACCTTAGTCGTTAGATTCGCGCTTGCTTGTGGCATGTCGAGCTCGAGAGATGAAACGTTCACAGAGTGCCCACCAGCTTGCGCCTCGAGTCCAAGATGGTTCACCACAATTGGCGTTTCTTGCTCTAAGGTAAAACGGTTGAGATCAAAACGCTCCAACATAATCTGTAAAGGAATCCAGACTTCCGGCAATTCGATAGCAGTTTTAGTAGCAGTCCCTGGCTCGACAGCTTCTGCTTGCGGTTCTTCTGTCGATTCCGCGAGTTTAACTTTCAGATCATTGAATAAGGTTGGCGATACCGTCAGCTTTTCGCCCTGCATACTCAAAGCCGTAGAGAACAGACTCCATTCAATTTCATGGCCTAGGATATTCAGCTTGATATCAGATAAAGCGATTCGATTGATTACGATTGGCAGCGGTGTTTTTACCGATGTTACGGGCGGAGTAGGCTCTGCTTCTTCTGTAGAAGCTGGCGGCAATTCAGTAAATGCGAAGTCCAACCCTTGAATAGCTAAGCGGTCGACACACAGCTTAGGATCGAGCAGACAGCGAGGATTAATAGCCAAGTTCAGCTTTTGAACCTTGGTATCGATATGCAGGCTGTCATCTTTAAACTGAACGTTATTAAGCGTAAAGCTTGGGAAAAGCGCCCCTTTGGTACTTTCCACTTTAAGTTGTGGCAACGCTTTCTCAGCACCCCATAGCACAGTGTTCAACCCTGGATTGGTGAACAAAACAAAACCTAGTAGGGCTATCAACAACAGCAAAATAGACGTCAATGAAATCGACGTCCACTTAATGAATTTTCCCATCACTTTGATCATAATTCTGGCCCTAAACTAAAGTGCAGTTGGAACTCATCACCTTTTGCTGCATCTAGACCCCAAGCAAAATCTAAACTCACTGGACCAACAGGAGAGGCCCACCGCACCCCGACTCCGGTACCGTGCTTCCAATCAGGTTTGTCATTGAATGCATCACCAATGTCGTAGAATGCCGCCCCCCACCAGTTTCCAACCAAACGGTATTGGTATTCAAACGAACTGGTTGCCATGAATTTTGCACCCGTTAGTGCGCCACTTTCATCGCGAGGAGAGATAGACTCATAACCATAACCACGGATACTGTTGTCACCACCGGCAAAGAACCTTAGCGAGGGAGACAGCTTCTCAAACTCGTCTGCAAAGTTACCGCCGAATTGAAGGCGAGTTAAACCACGATGGTTATTGCCAATACTTCGTATCCATGCCGTTCGCCCTTGAAAACGTACCACCTTGGTTTCAGATAACAATGTGTCATCAGCCGCCTCAAACATAATGGTTTGTTTATCGCCCCACATCGGCATCGAACCGCCTCGTGTTCGAGTTCGTGAGAACGAGATCCCCGGCAATACAAATTGTGCTAAATCGTCTTGTAAACCTTGCTCATAGTTTTCGACCAAGTACCGAATGAATACCGTGCGCTGCCAACCATTATCCAGACGCCAATACCTTTCTAAGGCTAAATTTGATTCCAAACTTTTGGTATCTCGGTTATCTAAGTTCTTCATACCGTACTTAACTTGATAGTAGTCATTAAGTACGTCATCCAATGGGATTTTATACGCCGCCGTAATCGTCTGTTCAGGCTTAGAAATCGACAAGCTACTATTGAAGCTATGGCCTTTTTCGTTAACCCAAGGTTTTTTCCATTTAAGAGTGCCTTTCACACCAAGGTCTGTTGAGACACCGATACCCGTTTCGATTTGGTTACGAGCTTGTGGAGCAAGGCTAACCTTCATCGGAATCTCTCTGCCCTCACCCAACTGGCTTAAATCAGGCTCAACAAATACCGACGAGAACCAATCAGTATTAGATAGATTTTGGTTGTACTCACCAACTTTGGTAATGGAGTAAGGTTCGCCATCTTTAAATGGTTTGAGTGACTGCACCTTATCCTCTTCTATTTGGCTACCAGTAACCTGAGTGGTACCAAAGTGATAGCGAATACCACTGTTATAATGAAGACGAACATAAGCGCGGTTTAATTCAGGGGCGACTTCTAGCTTACTGAGGTCATATGCCCCATCAAAATAGCCTTTCGCTAATCCAAGATTACGTATCGACGATTTCAAAGAGTCATAATTACCATGGTTCAAGATTGAACCTTTAGACAGCTTACTCTTAGCGATCAACGCTAGAAAGTCTGGGTCATCTTTGGCTTCACCCGTCAGAACGATATCGGAAGCATAAATAATAACAGGCTCTCCCGACTCAACCGTAACGGTCAACTCGGTATCATCTTCGGAGTGAGTAAATGTGATAACAGGTTGGTAGTAGCCTAACGCATTCAGGGCTTCTTTAATCATAGATTCCAAGCGAGATTGGAATCTTAGTGAGATCGAATACTCTTCTTCAGGGATCGCACTCAGATAAGCATCAACATTATCCTCAAGCGCTCCATCCAGCCCTTTGATTTCAAGGGAAACGTCAGCGAAAGCGAGCGTCGATGACAGTAGAGTGCCAATCAGAACTGGTAAAGTTTTTCTTATCATGTTTAATTGGTGAAGAAGTTATCAATACGTTAATAAGTGAAAAGAAATAATACCGCTAAATAGGCATTGAGTCTGTAATAAATCCTGGAATAACACGGTCTAATTTAAAGACTTATTCAATATTGACCAACAGTTAATATGAACCCATGTTAAATAAAAGCCAGCGCGGTAAACGTATGCGAAAAGGAATATAACATGCTAAACAAACAACAACTGGTTTCTGCAGCAACCGCATTACCGGGAAATGCTGACCCAATTCGAATTACTGAGCGCCATTTCGTCAATCAAACTGACCTGCTCGATGCGCCTACGAGTTCTCAACAAGAAGTCCTACTTGGTATGGGATGCTTCTGGGGAGCTGAGCGCTTGTTTTGGCAATTGGATGGCGTTATTTCAACATCCGTTGGTTACGCTGGCGGATACACTGTTAACCCCACTTATGAACAAGTATGTACTGGACAAACTGGCCATACCGAAGTCGTTCGTGTCATTTTCGATAGCGAACAAACCTCTCTAGCTCGAATACTTGAAACCTTTTGGGAGCGTCATGACCCAACTCAAGGGATGCGCCAAGGCAACGATTTAGGGACTCAATACCGTTCCGCGATTTACACCTTCAGTGAAGAACAACAATCTATCGCTGAGCACTCTAAACGTGAATATCAACGAGCAATGACTGAATCATTAGGCAACGAGATCACGACGGAAGTTCTGCCTGCTGGAAAATATTTTTTCGCAGAAACCTACCACCAGCAATACCTAGCTAAAAACCCGAATGGTTATTGCGGGTTGGGTGGAACCGGTGTCTGCTTCCCTCCACAATAAAGTGCCGTTCGACATACCAGCGAGAACGACACGCATTAAAAAAGGGCTTCCATTAGGAAGCCCTCTTCATTGTTAATCTATTCGGTGCAAACAAATCGATAAAGCGCAGTTACACCGGCAACGCAGCAATCGTGCCGTTAACTTCTTTAAAAATAGTGAGCTTTTGTTTGTCTGAAACTTCAGGAAGAAGCACCTTGCCTTGGTCGAAGCGAAACTCTCCGACACCTTCGATAGCAAATTGGCCCTTGAACAGGACTTTAACGAAACGCGCCACCTGATGTGGACGGTAAGTAGAAAATTTTCTTAACATAATACAACCTCAATTCCATTTGAGTACTACAGTCACACACCTGAACACCACCGTATTCGAAGCACATTTAATCGCTAATTCCTTTAGCAAACAGCAAGATAATCTATTGTTCATCTTGATATTGATGCATTATACCTTTTGGTAACAAGCCTGCAACTTATTTCTACATCGTACGATAAAAAAGTTAAAGAGGCATTTTTCAAATTTCATATTATACTTCCAGTGCAAACCAATAAGCGGAACAAAAATATAATGAAAAACAAAACTCTACTGGCTTTTTTAGCCGCAGCCTCTCCACTCTTCGCCAATGCTCACAATCTATCTGTAGGTTCAACTCTGCCTGCTGTTGATGTTAGCAACTATGGTGAAATCGTTCTAAACGACGGTAATACCGGATATCAAACTTGGGCAACCAGCAACCTCCTAGGTAAAGTTCGCGTCGTTCAAGCTATCGCTGGCCGTAGCAGCTCTAAAGAGCTAAACGCACCATTGATGGCAGCCATTACCGCCTCGAAGTTCTCAGAAGACAGCTACCAAACCACCACCATCATCAACCAAGATGATGCTATCTGGGGTACGGGTTCTTTTGTTAAATCGTCAGCAGAAAGCAGCAAAGAAGAGTTTCCATGGTCTTCTATGGTGTTAGACGAAGATGGCACCGTCGCTTCATCTTGGGCTCTGAAAGAAGAGAGCTCAGCGATTATCGTTCAAGATAAACAAGGGAAAATCTTGTTTGTGAAAGAAGGCGCACTTAACGAATCAGAGGTCACGCAAGTCATTGAATTGATTAAAGCGAGTCTTTAATCAGATATTCACCTCTTTTTCGAGATCTTATCAAAGGATATTGTTATATTATAACAGTATCCTTTTTTTATTCTGTGGTTAATCATCCTGATGTGGCAAGACACACCCAACAATGTGAAACGCAAAACAGGCTTGTTGCTTGGGCTGATGCTCATGCTAAGCGTGTTAGCAGCAACACACATGGTGGACATTGACCCAGAGCACCACACTTCGCATCACTGTGAGCTGTTTTCAATAAATCAGTTCACTACGGCACACTCGCTGCCACAAGTTCCAGAGTTTCATTCAGAGTTTACTGCCGTTATCACAGAATCAGTAACTTCACTACAGCGGCTATACTTCGCTTACTTGGCACGCTCACCTCCTGTAAATATCGCTTAATTACCACTACTTTTTAATTAACCTTTATTCAGGAAACAAAACATGAAACCTTCTATTTTAGCCGTTGTTATCGGCATGACTGTCTCTACAAATGTTCTAGCTAACGAAGAATTCCGCTCTCATGATGCACACGTACATGGTCAAGTTGAAGTAAACATCGCGCAAGATGGGCAAGAACTGCTTGTTGAAGTAACAGCACCAGGCGCCGATGTGGTTGGCTTTGAACATGCACCAGAAAGCGCTGAGCAAAAGAAAGTGTTTGAACAAGCTATCGCACAACTGAACAAGCCAGACGAACTGTTTAGCTTTAACAATGCGAGCTGTACTCTGAAGTTTAAATCAGTGACTAACACGCTAGAAGGCGATCATGATGAGCATGAAGGCCATGATCACGCTGAACACGGTCATGAGGACCACAAAGACCACGCTGAGCACGATCATGACGACCACAAAGACCACGCTGAGCACGATCATGACGACCACAAAGACCATGACCATGCTGAACACGATCATGATGACCACAAAGACCATGACCATGACCATGACCATGCTGAACATGATCATGATGACCACAAAGACCATGAAGGTCACGAGCACCACGACCATGAAGGCCATGATCACTCACAAGGTGGCCACGGTGAGTTCACTGTTGAGTACCACTATGAATGTTCAGATGTTGCTAAGCTAGACACAGTTAGCACTCAGTGGTTCTCTAAGTTCAGCAACACTGAAAAAATGACGGTGAACCTACTAACAGACACAGCTCAAGTACAAGAAGTACTTAACGCAGAGCGTATTAGTTTCCGATTCTAATCACTCCCAGATCGGATTAAACGTAAATAAGCAGCCAAGTAAGTACCTACTTACTTGGCTGTTCAAATCGGTGTGCTCTAGGGAATTTATGCTTCTAATTGCTGTCCAGTAGATACACCGCTTTAATTATTGGAGCTCGCATGCCCTCTGACAGTTCATCACTTGTGGTCAAACTCGAAAATATTAGCTTTCGTTGGAAGCCTGAATTACCGCCAACGCTGGAGATCCCTTCTCTGCACATCCAAGCTCAAGAGCACCTTTTCATAAAAGGGCCAAGTGGTTGTGGGAAATCAACATTGTTAGGCCTGCTGACTGGAATCAACCAAGCCGAACAAGGTGAAGTCTCTATCTTAGGCCAAGACCTGACTCAGCTTACACCTCGTCAAAGAGACAAATTCAGAGCCGACCATATAGGTTATATCTTCCAACAATTTAACCTGCTCCCTTACTTATCAGTAATCGACAACGTGACGCTTCCTTGCCAGTTCTCAGCTATTCGCAAGCAACAAGTAACGGAAAGTAAGAACAGCCTGCAAGCAACCGCTCAAGATTTATTATTACGACTAAAGCTACCTCAAGCCTTAATGGATAAACCTGTTACTGAGCTGAGTATTGGCCAACAACAACGTGTTGCTGCCGCTCGTGCTTTGATCGGCCAACCCAAAATCATTATTGCCGACGAACCAACCTCGGCTTTAGATCATGACAACCGAGAAGCTTTTATCGAACTGTTGCTAGAACAGGCCAATCAAGCGGGCTCGACGCTTATCTTTGTGAGTCACGATCCAACACTCGAAAAGTTGTTCACTCGAACCATAGATTTAAAAACCGTTAACCAAGCTAAGGTTGTCGTATGAAAGTAATTACTCACTTAGCCTTAAAAAGCGTACTCAATCGTAAAGCCACGGCTATTCTGACTATTCTTACCGTGGCGGTGTCTGTCATTCTCTTGCTCGGTGTAGAGCGCGTAAGAACCGAAGCCAAGAGCAGCTTTGCGAATACCATTTCAGGTACAGACCTTATCGTCGGTGGCCGTTCTGGTCAGGTAAACCTACTGCTTTACTCAGTATTCAGAATCGGTAATGCGACCAACAACATCGACTGGAAAAGCTACCAAGAATTTAGCCAGCACAACGCAGTAAAGTGGGCGATCCCAATCTCATTGGGCGATTCACACAAAGGCTTCCGCGTGATGGGTACAAATCATAGTTACTTTGAAAACTATCGCTATGGAAGTAAGCAGTTACTTACTTTCCAACAAGGTAAAGAATTTGAACAGCTATTCGATGTAGTGATTGGTGCCGATGTCGCTAAGAAACTGGATTACAAAATCGGTGACCAGATCATTCTTGCACACGGTATCAGCGATGTGGCGTTCAGCCGTCACGATAATCTGCCCTTCAAGATTGTAGGAATACTTGCACCAACAGGAACGCCGGTAGACAAGACCGTGCATGTTTCGTTAGAGGCTATTGAAGCGATTCATGTTGGCTGGGAGTCAGGTGCTAACCTAGGACACACACCGGATGCCGAAACCTTAAAGACTTTTGATTTCCAACCGAAGCAGATTACCGCAATGATGCTCGGGCTGAATTCGAAGATCCAAACCTTCGCACTGCAAAGAGAAATCAATAACTACCGTCAAGAACCTTTGAGCGCCATTATGCCGGGCATTGCCCTTCACGAATTGTGGGGAATGATGGCTGTAGCAGAACAAGCATTGTTAATTGTTTCAGGATTTGTTGTTGTCGCCGGTTTATTGGGCATGCTCAGTAGCCTACTCACTAGTTTGCAAGAAAGGCGTCGCGAGATGGCCATCCTGCGTGCAATGGGCGCAAGACCTCGCCATGTGTTTGGTTTACTGATCAGTGAAGCCAGTGCGCTGACCTTCCTTGGCATTACATTAGGTGTTGCGGTGTTATTTGCGCTGATCGCAGTGGTTGCTCCTATTGTGCAACAAAGTTATGGTATCAACATATCGATATCCGCAATCACACCTCATGAGTGGAAACTGCTTATGCTGGTCCAAGTTGCCGGAATCATTATCGGCTTTATTCCCGCTTTCAGGGCTTACCGCCAGTCATTGTCTGATGGCATGACGATTCGAATCTAAAATAGGAACCTACGATGCAACGCAAATTCCTACTGATACTTGGGCTACTTCTGTTCCCATTTATCAGTACAGCTCACGCTGAAACCACTCAGAATGACGAATCGGTATTAACACTTGAATGGATTGATTTGATTCCAGAATCAGAGCGCGCTCAACTAGATTCATTTGGTATGCCAATGGTTGACCACAATAGTATGGACAAACCTCAACAATCGACACTTGGTGCTGTTCGCCCAGAGCTGAATGGCAGCACAGTGAAGATTCCAGGCTTTGTGATTCCATTGGAAGGTGATGAGAATATGATCACTGAGTTTCTGCTGGTACCGTACTTTGGCGCATGTATCCACGTGCCACCGCCGCCACCGAACCAAATCATCTACGTGAAGTTCCCGAAAGGTGCGCCAATACAGCAGTTATGGGATGTGATTTATTTAGTCGGTACGCTAAAAACTGAGTCGATCAGCCATGACTTAGCGCAAACAGGTTATCTTATTGAAGGTACTGCGATTGAAGAATATGACGACATGTAGTCATTAGAAGGGTGGTTCAAGGATGAGCTGCCGTCACTGAACGAGTGAGATCATTCAATAACAGTTTAATAACGATAATTTTCTTCTGAATTACGCGATGTAATTAGATAAGTAAGCTAGAACAGCAACATAAGTCGCGAGCAATAACCCTATACTGAGCTGTTTCTTCAGCTTGTTATCATTGACTTGATTCATAACTCCTCCTTGAGAATTACAACAAATTTAACATTTTATTATCATTAGCAAAAGTAAAATTTTGTTGAAACCTTCAACTCTGCACGCAAAATCTAGCCACCAATCAGATAAAGAGTTACATTTTAGACAGTTAAGTCGTTTCCTTAGGATACTCTTATGTCAGAAACCAAACAGCCAGTGATCATCGAGCATGCTAGCGATACACAGCACAAGCATGAGAAAAAGCCTCATATTGCCGACAGTGCCAGCAGAATGCTGCACATCGCACAAAGCTTCGGCCTCGATTCCTTAATTAGTCACAATGCAAAGCCAAACGATAAAGGTGAGAGTACCCTTATCGAACGGGCACTATTGCGAGAGAAAAAACGTAGAGAGCTTCGCCAAAAGAACCTAGAACAGATTCTAAAGTTGGCGCACTCTTCATGTAAGGATGAAGCGGCGGGCGACCCGGATCAGGACTGGCTGTACCGCTTTTTCGATATGGCACAAGAGATCCACAATACATCGATGCAAAGGCTATGGGCTCAAGTACTGAAACGAGAAGTCACTAACCCAGGCTCGACGTCGATGAAGGCGCTTCAGATCTTAAAAGACATGACGCCAAAGGAAGCACTGACCCTACAAAGAGCGGCATCACTGGGTTGTAGCTTTGGTAGCGATAACAGCAGAAAGCTCTTACTCGGCTTCAAATCTCATGCAGGGCTGTTCAGCTTTGGTAAAAGAGACACCACCAACACCATCAACCTTGGTGGGCATAACCTTCCCTACTCTAGCCTGCTCCATTTGATTGAACTCGGGATTATTCTCGGCACTGAGTTAGAGTCTGGAGAAATTGATTTCGATCCAGCTCTGCACCTAACCTATCAAGGTAAAAGTATGTCACTGGCACCGTTATCAAAAGGGGTGAAGCTGGTTTACTACCGATTCAGCCCAACAGGTAATGAGCTTTGTACCTTGCTTGGCAACAAGCCAAACACACAGTATTACGACCAGCTGATTGCACTATTGAGCCAGAAATTCACGGTTCAGACAGAAGTGAAAAGCAGCGTGAATTACACCGTCTAGATAATAGAGTTTAAGAAATAGACGGTGTAAAAAGTGAAGTGGATTGAGAAGAATAAAGAGAATATAGAGGATAGGTTTCTTGTCTCGGTAAACCAAGACTGTATTACTTGTCAGTTATGAACAAACCGATAAGCAAGTGGACAGCCTTAATCATACCAACGATCTCAATTGGCTAAAATATTTCGCTTCTCCAACGCATCAATACACAGTTCAACCAATTCATCGAGCGTCTTCTCACCTGCAGGTAGATCAATCTCAGGGTTCTGAGGCGCTTCGTACACTGAACTAATACCTGTAAAGTTCGGGATCTCTCCGGCACGTGCTTTCTTATACAGACCTTTAGGATCACGCTGTTCGCAAACCTCTAATGGCGTATTGACGAACACCTCCAGAAACTCACCTTCCGGCAGTAAGTCACGTACCAATTGTCTTTCTGCTTGGTGCGGAGAAATAAAGGCTGACAACACGATCAAGCCTGCATCCGCCATCAATTTAGCGAGCTCACCAATACGACGGATGTTCTCTCTACGATCCTGCTCAGAGAAGCCAAGGTCACTACATAATCCATGACGCACATTGTCGCCATCCAATAAGTAAGTATGGTAACCAAGCTGTGCCAAGCGATTTTCTAATGCGCCAGCGACTGTCGATTTACCAGAACCAGACAACCCCGTGAACCAGAGCACAGCTGGCTTTTGTGATTTCAGATCCGCGCGGAATCCTTTATCAATCGAGTGTTGATGCCACACAACATTCTCATCTTTGTGTTTGAGTACTGCGGTCATAAATAGTCCTTTAAATAAACAGCATTAAAATGGGAAAAAGTAAGGAATTAGGGTCAGTACCAAGCCCGAGTAAACAATCGAGATTGGAATACCAATACGTAGGTAATCCGTAAGATGGTAATTACCTACGCTATAAACTAGTAAGTTGGTTTGGTAGCCGTATGGAGAAATGAAACTAGCACTGGCACCAAATAGTACCGCCATGATAAACGGCATGGGATCGACGCCATAGCCTACCGCCATGCTGTAACCAATAGGAAATGAGAGTGCTGCAGCCGCATTATTGGTAACAAGCTCAGTCAGAACCAAAGTCATAAAGTAAGTCGCAACTAACGCGCCGAACACTCCCCAACCATTAAAGGCCTCCATGAACATCAACCCCATGCGCTCAGATAGTCCTGATGAAATCATCAGTTGAGCAATAGACAGCGCAGAGCCCACGATCACCACAATATCAACCGGAAAACGGCGACGAAGTTCACCAAGTTGTACCACGCCAAATGCCACCAGCAATAGTAAGAAACCAGCTAAGCCTTTGATAATAGGTACTACATCAACAAGAGCAAGGCCAATTACGCTAGCAAAGCCGAGCAACACAAACGTCGATTTATCGGCATCAAGCTTGGCACTCGAATCTAAGTCATTCATCAACACAAACTCTTTGTTGTGTTGTTGGCGCTGTTCTTCAAAGCGTTTACCGGGAACCAAAATCAAGGTATCACCAGCGGTCAATGTGATATTCCCTAACCCACCTTCAAGGCGTTCATGACCACGACGAATAGCAACCACAACTGCATCGAAACGGTCTCTAAACTGGCTGGTTTTCAGTGTTTTGTTACAAAAGCTTGCCGATGAACTCACCACAACTTCAACGAAGCTCTGACCGTTCAAATGGTGCTGACCAAACAGAGTCAGTCCTTGGATTTCTTGCAGTGTCGCCACGCTCTCGACATCACCACAAAACAGCAATCGGTCACGAGCTTGAAGAATAAAATCAGGGTCAATCGAAGCCGTGGTTTTACCGTCGCGAATCACTTCCGCTAAGAACAGTTTTCTCAATGCTCGGAGGTTATTTTCACTTACGCTGCGGCCGACTAACGGTGAGCCGGGCTCAACTCTCGCTTCTAGAAAGTAAGGCAGATCATCTTGGGAACCATCATCGTAGCTTGGTAAGAAGTAACTCAGAGGGATAAGGATCAACACACCGCCGACTAAAACCGCTAAACCGATCAAAGTGGGTGTAAAAAAGTTTAAGCTTGGCAGTCCGGCATCTTCAACAAAGCTATTGATGATCAAGTTGGTTGAGGTACCGATCAATGTCAGTGTTCCACCAAGAATAGCAGCGTATGACAAAGGAATAAGTAACTTAGATGGCGCATGCTGTTGATTACGTTTGATCGCTCCGATCAAAGAGACAACTACTGCCGTATTATTAGTAAAAGAAGAAAGTAACGCTGTGGAAATACCTAACTTCGCAACCACAGTACCTAGCCTACCTTCAGAGATATTGCGGCTAACCCAGCTGATTAAGCGAGTTTTCTCCAACGCACTTGATGCGAGGATCAGAAGAATTAAAGTCAGTAATGAGGAGTTAGTGAAATTATTGGCTAAGCTCGACAAGTCGATCATACCAGCCATAAAAGCAATAAACGCCGCACCAGCAAAAATAAAGCTTGGCTTAATACGGGTAACGAGCAGGCAAGTAATAATGCCGAGCAAAATCGCTAATACAAATCCTTGTTGCCACATATACCCGTCCTTTATGGCGGAAACGATCGGTTTCCGCCTGATTCAATAAGCTGTTACTTAGTCGTTTATGACTTCAGTAGTTGGCTTAAATCTTTGGCATCCCAATGAGGGAAATGCTTGCGAACCAATGCGTTGAACTCAAGTTCAAATGCAGAGAAGTTACCCACTTGCTGTTCAACAGAGTCCAAACGGTCTCGAATCAAACCTGCGCCAACCGTCACGTTAGTTAGACGGTCGATAACGATGAAGCCACCGGTATCGGCACTTTCACGGTATTTATCCAGCGCAACTGTCTCGTTCAATGACCATTCACACAAGCCAATGCCATTCAGTGGCAACTCATCAACGGCGTGAGTCGACAGGTTGTTGATGTCGTATTGGTGACGAACGGTTTCAACCTGACCGACGGTTTTCTTGCCTGCGATCTTGATGTCATAAGCTTTGCCCGGTTGTAGTGGTTGCTCTGTCATCCACACGATGTCAGCCAATACGTGGTTAGTAGATTCAATCTGAGCGTTTTCCAACACAATCAAATCACCACGGCTGATGTCGATCTCATCTTCAAGGGTCAGCGTTACCGCCAAGCCCGCTTGTGCAGATTCCAAATCACCATCAAAGGTCACGATACGTGCAACCTTAGACGTTTTGCCTGACGGCAGTGCTTTGATTTCGTCACCAACACTTACACGGCCAGAGGCCACTGTGCCTGCAAAGCCACGGAAATCTAAGTTCGGACGATTCACATACTGCACAGGGAAACGGAATTCTCCCGCAGAACGCTTTTGATCAATATCGACGTTCTCTAACACTTCCAGTAGAGATGGACCTTCGAACCATGCTAGCTCTTTACTTGGTGCAGCAACGTTGATGCCTTCAAGCGCCGAAACTGGCAGGATCTGAATGTTAGTTTCGCCTTCTAGGTTTTCAGCAAACTCTAGGTATTCATCGCGAATCTCTTCAAAACGATCTTGTGAATATTCCACGAGATCCATCTTGTTGACTGCAACGATGAAATGCTTCAAACCAAGCAAGTTAGAAATAAACGAGTGACGACGCGTTTGATCCAGTACGCCCTTACGAGCATCAATCAAGATCACCGCCAGATCACACGTTGAAGCGCCTGTAGCCATGTTGCGCGTGTACTGCTCATGCCCAGGGGTATCAGCAATAATGAATTTACGTTTTTGCGTCGAGAAGTAGCGGTAAGCGACATCGATCGTGATGCCTTGCTCACGTTCAGCCTGCAAGCCATCAACAAGCAGTGCCAAGTCAGGCTTCTCACCTGTAGTACCCACTCGTTGGCTATCCGAGTGAACTGCGGCTAACTGATCTTCATAAATCTGTTTTGTATCATGGAGCAAGCGACCAATTAGCGTACTTTTACCGTCATCTACTGAGCCACAAGTTAAAAATCTAAGCATAGATTTATGCTGATGCTGACTTAGATAACCTTCAATCCCTAGTTCAGCCAATTCGGCTTCTACTGCACTATTCATTTTTCTTTCCTTAGATTCTTAGAAATAACCTTGGCGCTTTTTCAGCTCCATAGAGCCTGACTGATCATGGTCAATCGCTCGACCTTGACGCTCACTAGACGTAGCCACCAGCATCTCTTCAATAATGCCTGTTAGCGTATTCGCCTCAGATTCAACCGCTCCGGTTAGTGGGTAACAGCCTAAAGTACGAAAACGAACGCTTTTCTCTTCAATCACTTCACCTTCTTGCAGCTCCATGCGGTCATCATCAACCATGATAAGCATGCCATCACGCTCAACAACCGGGCGCTTGTCTGAAAGGTAAAGTGGAACAATATCGATGCTCTCTAGATAGATGTATTGCCAAATATCCAGTTCAGTCCAGTTTGATAATGGAAATACACGAATGCTTTCGCCCTTATTCACCTGACCGTTATAGGTGTGCCAAAGCTCAGGACGCTGGTTTTTTGGATCCCATGTATGGTTCTTGTCGCGGAAAGAATAAACACGCTCTTTCGCTCGAGATTTTTCTTCGTCACGACGCGCACCACCAAAAGCGGCATCGAACCCGTACTTGTTTAACGCCTGCTTAAGGCCTTGAGTTTTCATGATGTCAGTGTGCTTAGAAGAACCATGTACGAACGGGCTACATCCCATCTCAATACCTTCTGGGTTCTTATGTACTAAAAGGTCGAAGCCGTACTTTTTAGCCGTACGATCACGAAACTCAATCATCTCGCGGAATTTCCAATCCGTATCAACGTGTAGCAGTGGGAATGGAATCTTGCCTGGGTAAAACGCTTTGCGAGCTAAATGAAGCATCACAGAAGAATCTTTACCGATGGAGTACATCATTACTGGGTTATCAAACTCAGCCGCTACTTCACGGATAATATGAATACTTTCCGCTTCTAGCTGTTTTAGGTGGGTTAAACGTTCTTGGTCCATTTCAGTGCTTCCTTTAAGGCTCGCGTTACGAGCAATTCATTACTTGGTCTTGCCAAGCAAGGGATTTAACTCATCCACTTAAGTGAATGGGAGTATTGGCACTAGAAGAAAACAGAAGCTTCGTGTTGAGCTATCCTTGCTATTCATCTGCCTGATACGTCCTTGATATAGGCATTATGACGAGCCTCTCATATTACTGGAAATTCTAAAATTTCATTTTTTATTCGAAAAGCTGATAAGGGATTGAATTTATCGATAAGCAAGTGAAATGAATGGACTAATATAATTGATACCAATTGCGCATCGATTGAACAGCTTTGGGAGGCGTCTTGCAGAACACCATAAAGTAATCGATCTAAGTCACGAATTAACATTCGTTGTAATCATTGTTTCATTCCATTTTGTTACATTACGCAACGAATTTTCTACTATCCACTTTGGAGCTACAAAATGAAAGTTGCAATGAAACCTTTGTCATTGGCTGTACTTGCGGGTCTTGGTTTGACTCTAGCAGGCTGTACAACAACACCAGATACCGATGAAGTGATTAAACTACGTGTCGTAGAGACAACGGACATCCATACCAACCTAATGGATTACGATTACTACAAAGACAAGCCATCGAAAAAAATCGGCTTAGCACGTACTGCAACTTTAGTAAAAGAAGCTCAAAACGAAGTAACCAACAGCGTATTAGTTGATAACGGTGACTTGCTGCAAGGTAGCCCAATGGGTGATTACATGGCAGACAAAGGCATCGTTGCAGGTGAAGTTCACCCTGCATACAAAGCAATGAACCAACTAAGCTACGATGCAGCAAACATCGGTAATCACGAATTCAACTACGGTCTTGAGTTCCTAGAAGAGTCTATCAACGACGCTGATTTCCCATACATCAGTGCTAACGTTTACGACGCAGAAACGAAAGAGCACTACTTCACGCCTTACATCATCAAGACACACACGTTTGAAGATACAGCTGGCGTAGTGCATGAGATCAAAGTGGGTTACATCGGTTTCGTTCCACCACAAATCATGACGTGGGATAAGAAGAACCTTGAAGGTAAAGTTACTGCTCGCGACATCATTGAAACTGCTAACGAGTTAGTGCCTCAAATGAAGGCTGAAGGTGCAGACGTTATCGTTGCGATCCCTCACTCTGGCGTATCTCAAGACCCATACAAAGCAGGCGAAGAAAACTCTACGCTTTACCTTTCTGAAGTAGAAGGCATTGATGCTATCGCATTCGGTCACTCTCACGCGGTATTCCCTGGTAAAGGCTTCGACAACATCCAAGGTGTTGATAACGAAAACGGCACCATGAACGGTGTTGCGGCAGTCATGCCAGGCCGTTGGGGTAGCCACGTAGGTGTTATGGACCTAACACTGGCACAAAAAGACGGTAAGTGGGAAGTGGTTAAAGGCCAATCAGAAGCACGCCCTATCTACGACAAGATCGAGAAGAAGTCGCTTGCTGCTGCAGATGAAGGCATCGTAACAGCACTAGAAAAAGACCACGCAGGTACTCGTGAGTTTGTTAACCAGCCAATTGGTAAAGCAGACGATGTGATGTACAGCTTCCTGTCTCTAGTACAAGACGATCCAACAGTACAGATTGTTAACCTTGCACAGAAAAATTACGTTGAGCAATTCATCCAAGGTGACCCAGACCTAGATGGCACGCCAGTACTTTCAGCAGCTGCACCGTTCAAAGCGGGCGGCCGTAAGAATGACCCAGCAAACTTCACTGAAGTTGAATCTGGTCAACTGACATTCCGTAACGCAGCTGACTTGTACCTTTACCCGAACACGCTAGTTGCGATGAAGGTAACCGGTCACGAAGTAAAAGAGTGGCTTGAGTGTTCTGCTGGTCAATTCAACCAGATCGACGTGAACTCAACAGCACCACAACAACTGATCGAGTGGGATAACTTCCGTACTTACAACTTCGATGTTATCGACGGTGTTGATTACCAAATCGACGTAACTCAACCTGCGAAATACGATGCAAACTGTAAAGTCGTTAACCCTGACTCACAGCGTATTGTTGGCCTAACTTACCAAGGTAAGCCAATCGACATGAAGCAAGACTTCTTGATCGCGACCAACAACTACCGTGCATACAGTGCTAAGTTCCCAGGTACAGGTGAAGATTTCATCGCATTTGATGCACCAGATGAGAACCGTACTGTGCTTGCAAACTACATCTCTCGCGTAAGTAAAGAGCAAGGCCAAGTAAGCCCAACGGCTGACAACAACTGGTCATTCGCACCAATCAAAACAGATAAAAAGCTAGATATCCGCTTTGAAACGTCGCCAAGTGAGAAAGCGGCACAGTTCATCAAAGAGAAGGGTCAATACCCAATGAAACGTGTAGCGACTGACGATGTTGGTTTCGGCGTTTACCAAATTGACCTAACTAAATAGATTACTCTAGTAATCAATAGGTAACCTTTTAAAAGGCTGAGTTTAACAACTCAGCCTTTTTCTTTTCTTATCTAAATTCACAGTCTAAAGCCTTAACTTTCGAACCTTAAACACCTGCTCATTCTTCATCTAAATCGCACACCTCAAATCATCTATTAAATCAAATCAACGTAAAAAAGAAGCAATTCACTGTAAGTTTTTCTGAGCTCCTCCTGTCTATTTAATTTACTACACTCAATGAATGGCCAATAAGCCATTCATCTATAGGATAGATAAGGACATTTGATGGGCACCGTCGAGAGCATTCAAGCATGGTTAAATTCAGGGGAGGAGTCGCTGCTATGGCTGATGCTTGGCATTGTCGCGCTTTCTTACCTACTTGAAGATCTGGCCATCGTTACTGCGGCAGGTTTAGCGACTCAAGGGCTCATCCCACCTCAATATGCGTTACTTGCGATTTTTATCGGCATTGCCACAGGTGATCTTGGCCTCTATTACCTTGGGAAATCAGGCCGTTATTTCCGAGGCGTTCGTTACAAAGCCCTCACCAACCGATACTTTCTAGCGCTTCGCACCAAATTACGTCAAAACGCATTCAGCAGTCTTTTTGTCATCCGCTTTATACCGGGGCTTCGTACCGTTGGTTTTACCTTAAGTGGTTTTTTCGCCATACCACTGCCTACTTTCTTGTTTGCCGTTATTAGCGCAACAGCGATCTGGACTGGCGCTGTCTTCTCTACCATCTACTATTTAGGGACATCAGCGTGGCTGCAAGCCTCTGAATATCAATGGATCGTCATCCCGTGTGCCATCGCTTTGCTGCTAATCGGCAATCGATTAATGAATAAAACCTACTCTAGAGGATTATCATGAGTTCACCGCAAGATATTCACATCATTCCAGCACATCAAATTAATGCCGGCATGCCCCTGCTTGAAAAAGATACCGTGCGCAGTGTCTCTCCTTATGAATTTCTTCCGACGTGGTTCTTCTACACTCCAGTAGTGATTCAAAGCCTGATGCAAGGGTTACGGCACTGTGATTGGGCGCTACCACTCATCGCCAACCCGAGCATTAAACTCAGTGGTATGGTCGGCGAATCGAAACACGAGATACTGAGCCTTGCCGGATCGTCGAGCAAGCGTTGGATCTCTCCATTTATCACTTTAACCAAAACCGATCTTAGTAGTAAGAAACAAGCTGAAGATGCACGCAGCGCACTCATACAATCAGATCTTGATTTCCCTATCGTGGCAAAGCCGGATCTTGGCTGTCGAGGTGTTGGCGTAAAGCTGATCAACAACCAAGATCAACTTGAGCAATATATTGAATCTTTCCCAAATCATGCTCGCTTTCTTCTGCAAGAAAAGGCGCCTTATCAAGCCGAGGCTGGTGTTTTCTATATTCGTTACCCGAACAGAAAACAAGGCGAGATCATCTCGATCACTCTCAAATATTCGCCAATGGTGATTGGAGATGGAACCTCGACACTCAAACAGTTAATCGAGAACAGTCCGCGTGCAGGACAGCTCAGTCACCTATACCTGCCGAGGCATGAAGATAAGTTGGCTCAAGTGCTCGCAGAGGGCGAAGAGTTCCAACTTGCGTTCGCGGGTAGCCATAGCCGTGGCTGTATCTTCCGAGACGGCAATCAATACATTACTCAAGCTTTAACCGAACGTTTAGATGAGATATTCGACGACTTCGACGGTTTTCATTTTGGTCGACTCGACGTCAAGTTTAAGGACATGCACAGCCTAATGAGAGGTGAGGATTTCACGATCCTTGAGGTCAATGGTGCAAGCAGTGAAGCTGGGCACATCTGGGATCGCAACACACCACTGCGAGAGATATTTTCCACACTACTTCTTCAATACCGCATTCTTTTTGATATTGGCGCTCAACAGAAACAAAGAGGCCATCAACCTCCTTCTTTTAAGAGCCTGTTTAACGCGTGGCAAGAAGAGCGACGTCTTGTTCAACAATATCCGACCACCGATTAACTTTGTACGAGGATCATGAATGAACCCCACAGCCCAACCGAGCGCCCTCACTTCTTTCTCTCCTAGTATCAAGGGAGCGGTAGAAATATTGAATCAGGGTTTAGAGTTTCTATTAGCGATTTCTGACAGCGACTATCTGACACGAGCGAAGCCGCACGTCACAAGCTCTATTGGTGAGCACACTCGCCACACGCTCGATCTTTTTCATGCGCTGATTTTAAAAGAGAACGCGACCGTTGATTACAACACTCGTCGCCGTGGTCATCCGGTCGAATACGATCGTTCAATCGCAGTAAAAGAGATCCACTATGTGATCAACTGGCTTGAACGATTAGACCGCAACGATCTCGAAGCGCCTATCATGATCCAAACCGAGGTTTCGATGGATGTTCAAGTATTTGCAAGCCTACCTTCTACGCTAGAAAGAGAAGTGACTTTTGCGGCGCTGCATGCCAATCATCATTACGCGATGATCAAGGTGATCACCACCTTCCTAGACATTGAAACCTGCAACACCTTTGGTTATGCCCCAACCACCAGTAGCTATCTGAGGGAGCAATAACTATGTGTTCAGTATCTTGGTTGCTTGAAGAAAATGGCTATCAGGTCTTTTTTAATCGTGATGAGCAAAAGACCCGAGCATTAGCAATGCCACCTAAGCAGTACCGAGTTAACGGTGTCGATATCATCATGCCACTCGACCCAACTGGCGGTGGTAGCTGGATAAGCATTAATGAGTTCGGGCTTTCGCTATGCCTACTCAATAACTATCAAGGCCTTGTTCCAGTTGGTCCTTTGGTCAGCCGTGGTTTGTTACTTAAGAACCTATCCTCAAGTCGTAATATCAGTCAGCTCTCTGAAGCGTTTCATAAGCTCGACCTCCACTCTTTTGCCCCGTTTACCTTGCTGGCTTTCGCACCGAACCTAACTCAACACAATGGTTTGGTGATTGCCTACATGTGGGATGGCATTCAACAGAAAATAGTGGAAACCGACTCACCACTGTTCTCATCCGGGGTTGATTTAGAGCGAGTGCAAGCTTACCGACAAGCAAAATACGATCAGCTTATGGCAACAGGTAAGAATCAACAGAGCTTACTCAAGTTTCATTCTCACCATCACAGTGAACAGCCCCATTTAGCAACCTGTATGCATCGTGAAGATGCACACACAGTCAGCTTTACCCATTTACGTAATCTGCACGGTCAAGCCTCTATATTTTATGCACCCGGCTCACCTTGCGAACCAATAAACCCATGCCAGATAAATCAACAGCGCTTTACCTTCGATTTGTCACCCGCAATCAATCTATAGATGGAGTCCATCATGAGAAAACTAATCACCATGGTCATGCTACTTGTTAGCCCGTACGTATTTGCTGCCGATGAAATCTATACCGGCTTCTTTAGCAGTAAGGCACTCGATGGCTACGATACCGTCGCATACTTCACTTCTGGAAAGCCTGTTGAAGGGAGCAAGAAGTTCAGCACAGAGTACAAAGGCGCGGACTGGTATTTCTCTTCTGAAAAGAATCTGACTTTATTTGTTAATAATCCTGAAAAATATGCCCCTCAATATGGTGGTTATTGCGCATGGGCCGTTTCTGCCAAAAACGACTTCGCACCAGGCGATCCACAGTACTGGACCATAGTTGATGACAAACTTTATCTTAACTACGACCAAGAGATTCAAGCCACTTGGGAGCAAGACCGTGCACAGCATATTCAACAAGCCGATAAAGCTTGGCCGCAGCTGATTAAGTAAGGGAATAACCATGACATTCACTCCTGCTAAACATCTCCCAGCAGCATTTATCGCTTTTGTGTTTATTCAGTCGCTGTTCTTTAAGTTCACCGGCTCGTACGAGACAGAGCATATCTTTGGCACGCTAGCAACATGGTCAGGCTTAAGCTGGTTCGGTTCGTTTGGCGGCTACTTGATTGGATTCGCTGAATTAATAGCGGCCATTCTACTATTCACTCGTTGGCATGGCCTTGGCGCCATTATGAGTGTGGGGATCATGAGTGGCGCAATATTCTTCCACCTATTTACGCCATTAGGTATTCAAATGCCTGAGTTCAATGCAGCGGGTGAAATTGTCGGTTACGACGGCGGGTTATTGTTTGGCATGGCATGCCTAGTTTGGTTATGCGGTGCGTTTTTAAGTGTGAAAGATTTCAAGAATCAAGACGGTTTCCTAAACAACTTTAGTCAATAAGGTAGCTTCATTATGATTGATAGTCCTTTTCGTTTACCACGTTACACGCCTTTTGGTTTAGGTGAGTCTGTTGTCGAGTGGGCAACTGGGCTATCTAAGCTAGATCGACTCTACCAAGATCGAAAAAACGAGTTATCTAGCTTTGAATTCATGAATTACACCCTATCGGCGCTCAATATCGACTACTCGGTTGCATCGGGAAGCACGGAATACATCCCGGAAGAAGGACCAGTCGTGATTGTGGCGAACCACCCACTTGGCGCCATTGAAGGTGTGATCCTTGCTGATCTCGTAGGATCGGTAAGAAAGGATGTGAAAGTATTAGCGAATGAGTTACTCAAGCGACTGCCTGAACTGGATGACCTTTTCATAGGTGTTGATGTCTTTAATAGTAAAGAATCGAAGCGCACCAATGCCAAAGCCATTCGTGATGCCAATCGTCACCTAGCCGACGGCGGGCTATTGATCGTGTTCCCTGCAGGGGAAGTCTCAAGTTACCGCAAAGGGGCTAAAACACTAACTGATATCGAATGGAGCAAATCAGTCGCGAAGTTCGTTAAACGTCATCAAGCCACTACGGTTCCTATCTTTATCAATGGAAAAAACAGTGAGCTTTTCTACCAAGCGGGTCGTGTACATCCACTGTTGAGAACCGCTCTACTCGGGCGTGAACTTCTTAATAAACAAGCGACAACTATCTCTATCTCGATTGGCTCATCGATTCCGTATTCAGAGATAAAATCATTTGAAAAAGAGATGGATATCGTCAACTACCTACGACTTAATACCTACCTAATGAGTCAACAAGATAGTACGAATACACCAATCCACGCGCCCTCTTTCGATACTCAAGTGATAGCGCCAATATCACCAGAAGTATTGGCAATAGAGGTAGGCTCACTCCCTGAAGAGATGAAGCTGCTCGAACAAGGCGACTTCGAGGTCTACTGCACGCCAAGCCAATCTATTCCAAACTTAATGCGTGAGATTGGTCGAGTCAGAGAAGAGAGCTTCCGTGAAGTTGGAGAAGGCAGTGGGCTTGCTTGTGATTTAGATGAGTACGACCTTTACTACCACCAACTGTTTGTGTGGAACAAAACTAAGGCAGAATTGGTCGGCGCTTATCGACTGGGTATGGTCGACAAGTTAATCGCAGAGCACGGGTTGGACCAACTCTATTCCCGCAGTCTGTTTAACTATAACCAAGAGTTTATCGATACGTTAGACAACAGCATTGAACTTGGCCGTTCTGTCGTGAGCAAGCCTTACCAAAAGAGCCTTAACTCACTGTTATTGCTATGGAAAGGTATCGCAACCTTTGTGTCTCGTCATCCTCAATACACCCACCTATTTGGCCCGGTCAGTATCAGTAATGATTACAGCCACAATGCACGCCTGTTGATCGCGACCACTTTATCAATTCACCACTACGATGAAGAAAAAGCGAATCTGGTTTCCCCTTCTTCACCACTCAATACCAGTAGTCATGTGTTCTGGCAAAATCATCTATTGTCGTCACTGGCGAGTGTGCCCCTACTTTCAAAAGTATTAGCACGGATGGAACAAGGAAAAGGCTTACCGGTATTATTGCGCCAATACCTAGGGATGAACGGGAAACTGGTTTGCTTTAACGTCGACCCATCATTTAATGATGCCTTAGATGGTTTGATTGTCGTGAACCTTAAGAAGGTACCTTTGAAGACCTTAGGTAAATACATGGGTAGAGAACTCGCTCAAAACTACCTAGAGCAACACGCTCGACGCTGATTTAGCCCGAACTGTACCTACACTCAAATAAGTGCGATGATTTCGGCACTTATTTGGGTTAGGTTATTTTCATGCACACCTCTTTTATCGAACAACTGCAAAGCTTCGACTTCTCAGAAAGTCAGATTGAATCTCTAGTCGCTGTCGCCAAGCCACTTGAGCTACCGACCAGACACATCCTTATTAACCAAGGTGAGATGGCTGGCTCAATCTACTTCGTACTTGAAGGCTTGTGCCATGCTTGCTACCTCACTGATGATGGTAAGCAATACAGCAAAGAGTTCTACTGGGAACAAGATTGGATCATCGGTTTTGAGAGTCTGATAAAAAACCAAGCTTCCCCGTATCTGCTTGAAACACTAACACCCATCACAATGTTAGAACTGCCAATGAATGCGGTAATCGAGTGGCGTGCATCGAATAACCCTTTGTATTTAAAGCTGTTAGAAACACAACTGATGCATAAGGAAAACAAAGAACGCTTCATGCTGCTTTATACCCCTGAGCAACGTTACCAGCTTTTCTGCGAACACTATCCAGACCTTGAACAGCGCCTCAACGACAATCAAATTGCCGCTTATTTAGGAATAACCGCGATAAGCTTGAGCAGAATTAAAGGTCGAATTAACAATAGTTAATGCCAACATTCATCGCGCATAGTACATTCAGAGCATCGATAATCTCTGGACGTAAACATGATCACTTGGCACTCAATTCCTTTCTCTGAACTTTCAACACATCAGCTTTATCAACTACTTAAACTGCGAGTAGATGTATTTGTGGTTGAGCAAACCTGCCCTTATCCAGAACTTGACGGTAAAGACACACTCGCTGGTGTTCACCACCTTCTTGGTTACGCAGATGAGGAGTTAGTGGCGTGTGCGCGATTGTTGCCGCCAGGCACGAGTTATGACAACACCAGCATCGGCCGAGTGGCAACTAAGCAATCAGCAAGAGGCGATGGTTTAGGGCATCAATTGATCAAAGAGGCGTTAGCACACTGTGAGTCTCTTTGGCCGAGTACGACTATTGATATTGGGGCGCAGCAGCACCTAGAGAAGTTCTATGCGAGCCACGGCTTCAAGACCATCTCGCATATGTACCTCGAAGATGACATTCCTCATGTAGATATGAGATTAGAAAAATAATGACGAATATCACTGCCGGTATTCTATTGTTGGTTGCAGGTAATTTGTTTGCCTCGCTTTCCGATGTAGCAGTAAAGCTATTGAATGGCGAGGTACCGCCTCTTCAATATATTTTTTTCCGACAGTTGATATCTCTTCTGATCATCACCCCACTGTGGTTACAGCAGAAAAAAGAACAACGACGCTTACAGCAAGCCAAAGTAACCTTCATTCGAGGTCAATTAATTCTAATTGGTAGTGGGTGTATGCTGGTCGCGATCACTCACTTGTCTTTGGCAACCGCCAACGCTGTATTTTATGTCGCGCCTTTATTGATGTTGCCGCTCTCTATGTTGTTATTGAAAGAGCAACCAGCACTCGGCAAGGTCATCGCCACGACCATAGGTTTCATCGGTGCCCTTATTGTCTTAAGGCCATCACAATTTCATTGGGCAGCACTGTTTGCTTTGGGTACAGCGCTGACACTCGCACTATTCAATGTATTGGTACGAAAACTCCCTAGTGAGCAATCTGTAGTCACGACACTGTGGTGGACAACCTTATTCTCTATTCCTGCATCATTTATACTGTGCTTCTTATACTGGCAACCTGTGTCTGTCGAGCACTTGGGGTACATAGCACTAAGTGCAACGTTAATCTTAAGCTATAACGGCCTTGCGGTTTCTGCCTACCAAAAAGCACACTCAAGCCAAATCGCCTTGGCAGAATATTCAGGCTTGGTGTTTGTCGCGCTAATTGGCGCCATTTGGTTCGATGAGATTCCAGATACATTAACCTTTATCGGTATTATGCTGATCATCTTGCCACTCGCCCCTTTCAAGCGACCAAAAAAAAGAGCCAATGCTTAGCTCTTTTCTATCATGCTGTTGAGTTCATAACTCAAGCAGGCACTTATTTACTACGGCCAAAGCCGCCATCAGACAAGCGGAAGAACATCACCGAAGTGTTGCCTTTTTCTAACTGAAGAATGTCTAGCTGCCCGGTCTCGGCCAGTTTGAATCGAACTAACTGGCCTTTACGAATCTGACTTAGTGGTTTGTCTGAGCCTTCAATACGCACTAGCGCATTCAAGTCTGACAACGGTAAGTCGTTGTTTCGAAAAACCTGTGCTAACGTATCCCCTTGCTTTACGAGGTACTCCTGCCAGTTGTTGTTGCTCGTTTCTGATGAACTGCTCTTGGCATTTTGCTGTTCGCTTAAGCCAACGGTGTTTATCTCTAGCTCAACGCGCGATGTTGTTGGTGCAACGTCTACTTTAGGTTCTGGTAGCGGCACAAAAAGTAATATCAGTACGATCGGAGAAATAACCATCAACAGTCTTTGGTGTAACTTCGGCAATGAGCCCCAAGTTTGCGCTGTCGAGGTTTTCATTTTCTTCACATCGATCGAACTCAATTTCTCTTTGACCTGATTCAGTCGATCCTTGAATTCTGCTAAGTGGTCAACTTTCTGTTTTTTCTTTTGACGACGATTCATACCACTGCGTCCTATACATTGAATAACTACAGTATAAAAACCAAAGTACCAACAGTATAGATCTTTCCGTCACAACAAGGCTCAAAGCGAGAAAATTGACATGGCTGTGATTTGGGCACGGTAAAGCGCAAGTGATCAGAGGCTAGCCGTTTCTTCACGCTGCTAATACTGGTATTCTTACCCTTTTCGTACTGACAAAAAGAGTGACTTTTCATGTCTGAAGTAAAATTTGAAACTGTAGAGCAAAAAGCTAGCTACGGTATCGGTCTACAAATGGGCCAACAACTTGCTGGTTCTGGTCTTGAAGGCCTAAACGTTGACGCAATCGCTGCTGGTATCGCAACAGCTCTAGTTGGCGACATGCCAGCTATCGAAGTTGACGAAATCAACAACGCACTACAAGAGCTACACACTCGTGGTGAAGCTGCACGTCAAGAACTAGCTAAAGCTGCTGCTGCTGACGGCGAAGCTTTCCTAGCTGACAACGCTCTTCGTTCAGAAGTAACGGTTCTTGAGTCTGGTCTTCAGTACGAAGTACTAACTGAAGGTACTGGCGAAATCCCAACTGCAGACAAGCAAGTACGTGTTCACTACCACGGCGAACTAACTGACGGTACTGTTTTCGACAGCTCTGTATCTCGCGGTCAACCTGCTGAGTTCCCAGTAACTGGCGTAATTCAAGGTTGGGTACAAGCTCTACAAATGATGCCTGTTGGTTCTAAGTGGAAGCTATACATCCCTCAAGATCTAGCATACGGTGAGCGTGGCGCAGGTGCTGCAATCCCACCATTTGCTGCTCTAGTATTTGAAGTAGAACTTCTAGCAATTCTTTAATTTTTATAAAAACCTATAGTAAAACAAAATACTATAGGCAAATAAAATTGAAATAATCCAACGGCGATGTGACTACATCGCCGTTTTTCGTTTATAGTGAAAGAGTAAATTACTTTATTACTTAAGGACGAATAATGAAGAAAGTACTCATCACAGTTTTAAGCAGCCTTGCTGTTGTCTCTTGCGCTAGCACTAGTGACTCTGAACAAACCAGTTCATCATCAGATACTAACTATTCCCAACTATCCCAAACTGCACTAATGGCAGCAGTGAATATGTGGTCTCAACAAAACGAAACAACGCCGCTTGCAGATACCGTTGCCGACCAAGCTTCTGTTACCAGCGATCAAGCTATTGGCGGTATCGGTTCAATGTTGGCTCTTGCTCAAAACTCTCTTGGCACTGCTGACAACAAAGAACTTACAACGCTGATTCCTGGCATGTCGACTCTTGAGTCTACGGGGCTATCAACACTACTAAACTCACAAGGCGGAGTTGAAAGTGCCTTTTCTAGTTTAGGTATGGATCCATCGATGGTATCAACGTTTGCACCAATCATTCTGCAAACACTGCAATCTCAAGGCGCAACAAGCGGCTTGATGGATTCACTTGCAGCTATATGGCAATAACCGTTAGTTATTAATAACTAGCTTAAGAATTTGATAAGGGCACTTCGGTGCTCTTTTTTATGCGTGGAAGAAAAGATATTTGAGATGAGATGAGATGAGATGAGATGAGATGAGATGAGATGAGATGAGATATTGTTGAAAAATGGAGCAGATAAGACAAGCAAAAATGCCAAACATCATGGTGCAATTTCTATTATCTATTCCTTATTCGACAGATACAAAAAAGCCGAGCTAATGCTCGGCTTTTGTATTAAGAATCTAGTATAGATTACTCAGCAGCTTCTTCAGCAGCTGGGCGGTCTACAAGCTCAATGTAAGCCATTGGAGCTTTATCACCAGTACGGAAACCACATTTAAGAATGCGAGTGTAACCACCTTGGCGAGCCGCGAAACGCGGGCCTAGTTCATTAAATAGTTTTGCTACAACTTCGTTATCACGAGTGCGAGCAAATGCAAGACGACGGTTAGCAACACTGTCTGTCTTAGCTAGGGTAATCAATGGCTCAATTACGCGACGTAGTTCTTTTGCTTTAGGCACGGTAGTTTTAATAACTTCGTGACGAACAAGAGAGCTAGCCATGTTGCTGAACATCGCTTTGCGATGACTGCTGTTGCGGTTGAGTTGACGACCACTTTTACGATGGCGCATGACCTAATCCTTCTAACTTTTCGATTAATCTTCAGCGATTGACGCTGGTGGCCAGTTTTCTAGACGCATGCCTAGAGAAAGACCACGTGAAGCAAGCACATCTTTAATCTCTGTAAGAGATTTCTTACCAAGGTTTGGCGTTTTAAGTAGCTCAACCTCAGTGCGCTGTACAAGATCACCGATGTAGTGAATCGCTTCTGCTTTCAAACAGTTAGCAGAGCGAACTGTTAGTTCAAGATCGTCTACAGGACGTAGTAGGATAGGATCGAATTCTGGCTTCTCTTCCTTCTCCTCAGGTACACGTACATCACGAAGATCTACGAACGCATCCAGTTGTTCAGCTAAAATAGTAGCTGCACGACGGATTGCTTCCTCAGGTTCTAGAGTACCGTTCGTTTCCATATCGATAACAAGCTTGTCTAGATCAGTACGTTGCTCTACACGTGCCGCTTCTACAGCGTAAGCGATTTTATCAACCGGGCTGTAAGTAGCGTCAACTAGTAGACGACCGATAGGACGCTCATCTTCTTCAGTATGGATACGAGCTGAAGCTGGAACGTAACCACGACCACGTTCTACTTTGATACGCATAGCGATCTCAGCATTGTCATCCGTTAGGTGACAAATTACGTGCTCAGGGTTAGCGATCTCTACATCACCATCGTGGGTGATGTCACCTGCAACAACAGGGCCTGAGCCTGATTTGTTCAGTGTAATAAACACTTCATCTTTGCCTTCAGCAACGCGTACAGCCAAACCTTTAAGGTTTAGAAGGATTTCCAGGATATCTTCCTGAACGCCTTCTTTAGTGCTGTATTCGTGTAGCACACCTTCAATTTCAACTTCTGTTACGGCACAACCCGGCATAGAAGATAGAAGAATGCGGCGAAGAGCATTACCTAGAGTGTGGCCGAAACCGCGCTCTAATGGCTCAAGAGTTACTTTCGCGTGTGTCGTATTGATCTGTTCAATGTCAACAAGACGCGGCTTAAGAAATTCTGTTACAGAACCCTGCATTGTGTCCTCTCTTTTTTTAACCTTACTTAGAGTAAAGTTCGACGATCAAGTGTTCATTGATGTCAGCTGATAGGTCAGAACGCTCAGGCATACGCTTGAATGTACCTTCCATTTTGCCAGCATCTACTTCAATCCAAGTTGGCTTTTCACGTTGTTCAGCAACTTCTAGAGCCGCTTTAATACGAGATTGCTGTTTAGCTTTCTCGCGGATAGAAACAACGTCGTTTGCCGCTACTTTGAAAGAAGGAACGTTTACAACTTTACCGTTAACTAGGATAGACTTGTGGCTAACTAGTTGACGAGATTCAGCACGAGTAGCGCCAAAGCCCATACGGTAAACTACGTTATCAAGACGACCTTCAAGAAGCTGAAGCAGGTTTGCACCTGTGTTGCCTTTAAGACGTGCAGCTTCTTTGTAGTAGTTGCGGAATTGTTTTTCTAGAACGCCGTAGATACGACGAACTTTTTGCTTCTCACGAAGCTGAACGCCATACTCAGATAGACGACCGCGACGAGCGCCGTGTACACCTGGTGCGTTATCAATTTTACACTTGGTATCGATCGCACGGACACCAGACTTAAGGAATAAGTCAGTACCTTCGCGACGGCTAAGCTTCAGCTTAGGACCCAAATATCTTGCCATGATCTTTCTCCAATATTCCTAGAAACGAAACTTAAACGCGACGTTTCTTAGGTGGACGACAACCGTTATGAGGGATTGGTGTCGCATCAACAATGTTAGTGATACGGAAACCAGCAGCGTTCAGTGCACGAACAGTAGATTCGCGACCTGGACCTGGACCCTTAACCATAACTTCCAAGTTCTTTAGGCCATATTCTTTAGCCATTTCACCACAACGCTCAGCTGCAACTTGTGCTGCGAACGGAGTAGATTTACGAGAACCACGGAAACCTGAACCACCTGCTGTAGCCCATGCAAGAGCGTTGCCTTGACGGTCAGTGATAGTTACGATTGTGTTGTTGAAAGAAGCATGAATGTGCGCTACGCCATCAGCTACTTGCTTGCGTACGCGCTTACGCGCGCGAGTTGGTTGTTTTGCCATTGTACTCTACCTTATCCGACTATTTCTTGATCGGCTTGCGCGGACCCTTACGGGTGCGAGCGTTGGTTTTAGTACGCTGTCCACGTAGTGGTAGACTGCGACGATGACGAAGACCGCGGTAACAGCCAAGGTCCATAAGACGCTTGATGTTCATCGATACTTCACGACGTAGATCACCTTCTACAGTGTACTTAGCTACACCATCACGCAGTTGATCGATCTGCTCTTCAGTTAGTTCACTGATCTTAGCATCTTCAGCAATACCCACTTCAGCTAGAATAGCTTGAGAGCGAGTTTTACCGATACCGTAGATTGCAGTAAGTGCAATTACAGAATGCTTATGATCAGGAATGTTAATGCCGGCTATACGGGCCATTATTCACTCCTAAGGGGTTCATAAAAGAATTATCCGCAGCAAAGCCCGTTATGGATACGCTGCGGCATACTACTTCTTTTGCACGCAAAAGGTAGGCCGAGGAATATACTCGACTCTACCTTGTATTTCAAGTAAAAATTTCTGCTAATTAGCCTTGGCGTTGCTTATGCTTTGGCTCACTGCAAATCACGCGAACGACACCGTTACGCTTGATAACTTTACAGTTACGGCAGATTTTTTTAACGGAAGCACGAACTTTCATTGCTAAACTCCGTAAATGGAATCGAAATAATTACCACCGAATTAACGGCCGTAACCTTTCAGATTCGCTTTCTTTAACACAGAATCATACTGTTGTGACATCAGATGAGTCTGTACCTGTGCCATGAAATCCATGATAACTACCACTACGATTAGTAGTGATGTGCCGCCGAAGTAGAAACGAACGTTCCACGCGACCATCATGAACTCAGGAATCAGACATATAAAAGTAATGTATAGAGCGCCCGCAAGGGTTAGTCTAGTCATCACTTTATCGATATATTTCGCTGTCTGCTCACCTGGGCGGATACCGGGTACGAATGCACCAGACTTCTTCAAGTTATCAGCTGTTTCACGTGGGTTAAACACCAACGCTGTATAGAAGAAACAGAAGAAGATTATAGCTGCTGCATAAAGCATTACATACAAAGGTTGACCTGGGCTAAGAGCTAATGACACGTCAGTTAACCAACCGAACGCGCTGCTTTCACCATTTTGACCAAACCACTGTGCTAATGTTCCTGGGAACAAAATAATACTCGATGCAAAAATCGCTGGAATAACACCTGCCATATTAATCTTAAGAGGCAAGTGAGAGCTTTGTGCTGCAAAAACTTTACGACCTTGTTGACGTTTCGCATAGTTAACGACGATACGACGTTGACCACGCTCCATGAAAACTACGAAGTAAATAACAGCAAAAGACAATACAGCAATCAACAGCAGAAGAAGCACATGCAATTCACCTTGACGCGCTTGCTCGATTGTTTGACCGATTGCAGAAGGCAATCCAGCAACAATACCTGCAAAAATCAGAATGGAAATACCATTACCGATTCCTCGCTCAGTGATTTGTTCACCTAACCACATTAAGAACATGGTACCAGTTACTAAACTCACGGTAGCAATAAGCGTAAACATGGTTTGGTTGATAACAACCAGATTGTCGACCATGTTTGGTAAGCCTGTTGCGATACCAATAGCTTGGAATGTTGCAAGTACAAGCGTGCCGTAGCGTGTATATTGGCTTATCTTACGACGGCCTGCTTCACCCTCTTTCTTGAGTTCCGCTAACGCTGGATGAACTACAGTTAGCAATTGGACTACGATCGATGCCGAAATGTACGGCATGATACCCAATGCTAATATAGATGCACGCTCAAGAGCACCACCGGAGAACATGTTAAACATTTCAACGATGGTACCTTTTTGCTGATCGAACAAATCGGCAAGTACAGCTGCGTCAATACCAGGGATCGGCACAAAAGAGCCGGCTCGGAATACTAAAAGTGCACCAATTACGAATAATAAGCGCGACTTTAGTTCACTTAAGCCGCTCTGAGCACTACGAAAATCTTGTCCTGGTTTCTTAGCCATCTGTACCTCGTTCCTCGAGATTATTCCTCGATTTTACCGCCTGCAGCTTCGATTGCAGCTTTAGCGCCTTTAGTCACGCGTAGACCTTTAACAGTCACAGCTTTGCTTAGGTCACCAGAAAGAACGATCTTAACAAATTCGATGTTCTTAGTGATAACGTTAGCAGCTTTAAGGCTGTTAAGATCAACTACGTCACCTGTTACTTTCGCTAGCTCAGCTAGACGAACTTCAGCAGACACTAGGCTCTTACGAGAAGTGAAACCGAATTTAGGTAGACGTTGTTTTAGAGGCATTTGACCGCCTTCAAAACCTGGACGAACAGAGCCGCCAGAACGTGACTTTTGACCTTTGTGACCGCGGCCACCTGTTTTACCAAGGCCAGAACCGATACCACGACCTACACGCTTCTTAGAAGGTTTAGAGCCAGCAGCCGGTGATAGAGTATTCAAACGCATTCTGATTACTCCTCAATCTTAACCATGTAGTAAACCTTGTTGATCATACCGCGTACGCACGGAGTATCTTCAAGTTCTACTGTATGGTTGATGCGACGAAGACCTAGACCTTTAAGACACGCTTTGTGCTTAGGTAGGCGACCAATTGAGCTTTTAGTTTGAGTTACTTTAATAGTTGCCATCGTGTGCTTACTCCGAAATAGATTCAACAGTTAGACCACGTTTAGCAGCAACCATTTCTGGTGACTTAACGTCTACTAGAGCACCAATCGTTGCACGAACGATGTTGATCGGGTTCGTTGAACCGTATGCTTTAGAAAGTACGTTATGTACGCCCGCAACTTCAAGTACAGCACGCATTGCACCACCGGCAATAACACCTGTACCTTCTGCAGCTGGCTGCATGTAAACTTTAGAGCCCGAATGACGACCTTTCACCGGGTGGTGAAGAGTGCCTTCGTTAAGCGATACTGTAACCATGTTACGGCGCGCTTTTTCCATTGCTTTTTGAATCGCAGCAGGTACTTCACGAGCTTTGCCGTAACCGAAACCTACGCGACCGTTACCGTCACCAACTACTGTTAGTGCAGTAAAGCTCATGATTCGACCACCTTTAACCGTCTTAGATACACGGTTAACTGCGATCAGCTTTTCTTGCAAATCATTAGCTTGTTGTTGTTCTTTAGCCATCTTCCAACCCTACCTTAGAATTTCAGACCAGCTTCGCGAGCAGATTCTGCTAGCGCCGCTACTCGACCGTGGTATTGGAAACCAGAACGATCAAATGCAACTGAAGCTACGCCTTTTTCAAGAGCGCGCTCAGCAACAGCTTTACCAACTGCTTTAGCTGCATCAACGTTACCAGTGTTCTTAACTTGCTCACGGATCGCTTTTTCTACAGTAGAAGCAGCTGCGATAACCTCAGAGCCGTTTGCCGCGATAACTTGTGCGTAAACATGGCGAGGAGTACGGTGTACTACCAGGCGAGTTGCACCAAGTTCTGCAATCTTACGACGTGCACGTGTAGCACGACGGATGCGAGATGCTTTCTTATCCATAGTGATACCTTACTTCTTCTTAGCTTCTTTAGTACGCACATTTTCATCTGCGTAACGAACACCTTTGCCTTTGTAAGGCTCAGGAGCACGGTAAGAACGAATGTCAGCCGCAACTTGACCTACTACTTGCTTATCGCAACCAGTAATGATGATCTCAGTTTGGCTAGGGCACTCAGCTTTAATACCTTCAGGTAGAGCGTGCTCTACTGGGTGAGAAAAACCAAGAGTTAGAGCTACAGAGTTGCCTTTCATAGCAGCACGGTAACCAACACCCTTAAGAGTTAGCTTCTTAGTGAAGCCCTCAGTAACACCCACAACCATGTTATTAACTAGAGCGCGAGCTGTACCAGCTTGTGCCCATGCGTTAGTAACACCTTCTTTCGGACCGAAAGTTAGGTTGGTTTCTTCCTGTGCAATAACTACGGCGCTGTTAAGAACGCGAGTAAGCTCACCTTTGCTACCTTTTACAGTAACTTCTTGGCCGTTTAGTTTCACCTCTACGCCAGCTGGAATAGCGACAGGTGCTTTAGCAACACGAGACATAATCTACTCCTTAAGCTACGTAACAGATGATTTCACCGCCAAGACCTGCTTTACGAGCAGCACGGTCAGACATCAGACCCTTGGAAGTAGAAACAACTGCAATACCAAGACCACCCATCACTGTAGGTAAAGAGTCTTTATTTTTATAAACTCTTAGACCAGGACGTGATACACGCTTGATTTGCTCGATTACAGGTTTAGCTTGGAAGTACTTAAGAGTAACTTCTAGCTCAGGTTTTGCTTCGCTGTTAACAGCGAAGTCTACGATGTAACCTTCAGCTTTAAGTAATGCAGCAATTGCAACTTTAAGCTTTGAAGAAGGCATTTTTACAGCAACTTTGTTTGCTGCCTGACCGTTACGAACTCGGGTCAGCATATCCGAAATCGGATCTTGCATGCTCATAAGATTTACTCCAAATGATTAAGTGGCAATTACCAGCTAGCCTTACGAAGACCCGGAATCTCGCCTTTCATGCAAGCTTCACGAACCTTAATGCGGCTTAGACCGAATTTACGTAGGTAACCGTGTGGACGACCAGTTTGGTTGCAACGGTTGCGCTGACGTGATGCACTTGAATCACGTGGAAGAGATTGCAGTTTAAGAACCGCATTCCAACGATCTTCTTCAGATGCGTTTACATCGCTAATGATAACTTTTAGCGCAGAACGCTTTTCAGCGAACTTAGCTACTAGTTTTGCACGTTTAGCTTCACGTGCTTTCATTGATTGTTTAGCCATAACAGTAACCCTACCCTTACTTACGGAATGGGAAGTTAAAGGCAGCCAGCAGAGCTCGGCCTTCCTCATCGGAACCCGCAGAAGTCGTGATAGTAATATCAAGACCGCGGACACGATCGACTTTATCGTAGTCGATTTCCGGAAAGATGATTTGCTCGCGAACGCCCATGCTGTAGTTACCGCGACCGTCAAAAGACTTAGCGCTAACACCACGGAAATCACGTACACGTGGAAGTGCGATAGAGATTAAACGCTCTAAAAATTCCCACATGCGCTCACCACGCAAGGTTACTTTACAACCAATTGGGTAGCCTTCACGAATTTTGAAACCAGCTACAGATTTACGCGCTTTAGTGATAAGTGGCTTTTGACCAGAGATCGTTGCCATATCAGCTGCTGCGTTTTCTAGCAGTTTCTTATCGTTGATTGCTTCACCAACGCCCATGTTTAGGGTGATTTTCTCAATCCTAGGGACTTGCATGACGCTTGTGTAGCTGAACTCTTTGGTAAGCTCAGCGACTACAGACGACTTGTAGTAATCATGCAGTTTCGCCATAGTAGAACTCCAAATTACTTCTAATTAGTTAGAAACAGTTTCGCCGTTAGATTTGAAGAAACGAACTTTCTTGCCATCTTCGATACGGAAACCGATACGGTCTGCTTTACCAGTAGCCGCGTTAAAAACAGCAACGTTAGAAGCATCAATAGCTGCTTCTTGTTCAACGATGCCACCTTGTTGACCTAGAGCCGGAACCGGCTTTTGGTGTTTCTTAACAAGGTTGATGCCTTCAACGATAACTTTACCAGTTGTCAGAACCTTAGTTACTTTACCTTTCTTGCCTTTATCTTTACCAGCAAGAATGATTACTTCGTCATTACGACGGATTTTAGCTGCCATATTGCCGCTCCTTACAGAACTTCAGGTGCTAGTGATACAATCTTCATGAATTTCGCGTTACGAAGTTCACGAGTCACAGGACCAAAGATACGTGTGCCGACTGGTTGCTCAGTAGTGTCATTTAACAATACACAAGCATTACTGTCGAAGCGAATGACAGAACCGTCTGGGCGACGAACGCCTTTACGGGTGCGCACTACTACCGCCTTCAGAACATCACCTTTTTTTACTTTACCGCGAGGAATCGCTTCCTTCACTGTAACCTTGATGACGTCACCGATATGTGCATAACGGCGGTGAGAGCCACCCAGAACCTTAATACACATTACCTTGCGCGCGCCAGAGTTATCTGCTGCGTCAAGTGTACTTTGCATCTGGATCATTGTTAGTGCTCCGCTAAATATTAAAACTAGACCCTCTCGGGTCGGGCTGCCTCTTTAAAAGGGACGCGAATTGTACCACCCTTTTTTTAAATTGGGTAGACAAAAAACAAGCGGCTCCAAAAAATTATTTGGAGCCGCTTATAAGTTATAGAATTACAAAGATTAAATCTTCGCTTTTTCTAGAACTTTAACCAATGTCCAAGACTTAGTCTTAGACAGAGGACGACACTCAGCGATTTCAACTTTGTCGCCTAGGCCACAAGTGTTGTCTTCGTCGTGTGCGTGTACTTTAGTCGTGCGTTTGATGAACTTACCGTAAATTGGGTGTTTTACAGTGCGTTCAATAGCAACAACGATAGACTTGTCCATCTTGTCGCTTACTACACGGCCTTGCTGGATGCGGTTAGTTTCGCTCATTATGCGCCTGCCTTTTCAGTCAAAACAGTTTTCACACGTGCGATGTCACGGCGTACAGCTTTTAGAGTATGAGTTTGCTGTAGTTGACCAGTTGCAGCTTGCATGCGCAAGTTGAACTGTTCACGTAGCAAATTCAATAGCTCAGCGTTAAGCTCTTCAACGTTCTTTTCGC
Organism: Vibrio sp. 10N.286.55.E10; assembly: GCF_002872555.1. Classification (NCBI taxonomy): domain Bacteria; kingdom Pseudomonadati; phylum Pseudomonadota; class Gammaproteobacteria; order Vibrionales; family Vibrionaceae; genus Vibrio; species Vibrio sp. 10N.286.55.E10. The sequence continues at coordinate 5,116 of NZ_MCSD01000011.1, read as the reverse complement.
GTAGATCTTGTGCTTTCATCACATCACCTGCTTAGTTACAAAAGTAGTTTTAACAGGCAGTTTACGTGCCGCTAGGCGGAACGCTTCACGTGCCAACTCTTCAGGTACGCCATTCATCTCGTACATAACTTTGCCTGGTTGGATTTGAGCAACCCAGTACGCAACTGAACCTTTACCTTTACCTTGACGAACTTCAAGAGGCTTTTCAGTAATCGGCTTGTCTGGGAATACACGGATCCAGATTTGACCTTGACGCTTAATGTGACGTGTCATAGCACGACGTGCCGCTTCGATTTGACGTGCAGTCAGACGACCACGGCCAACAGCTTTAAGACCGAATTCGCCGAAGCTTACTTCAGTACCTTTAGCTAGACCACGGTTACGACCAGTCATAACCTTGCGGAACTTAGTACGTTTTGGTTGTAGCATCGTTCGACTCCTTACTTACGGCCTTTACGCTGCTTCTTAGGCTTATCGCCTTTTGGCTCTACTGCGTTAGCAGCTGGCATACCGCCTAGAATCTCACCTTTGAAGATCCAAACTTTAATGCCGATCACACCGTATTGAGTGTGAGCCGAAGAAGTTGCGTAATCAATGTCTGCACGTAGAGTGTGTAGAGGCACACGGCCTTCACGGTACCACTCAGAACGTGCGATTTCAGCACCGCCAAGACGGCCGCCTACTTGTACTTTGATGCCTTTAGCGCCTAGACGCATAGCATTTTGTACCGCACGCTTCATTGCACGACGGAACATAACACGACGCTCTAGTTGAGACGCGATGCTATCAGCTACAAGCTGACCATCTAGCTCAGGCTTACGTACTTCAGCGATGTTAATTTGCGCTGGTACACCTGCGATTTTAGCTACAGCTGCGCGTAGCTTCTCTACGTCTTCACCTTTCTTACCGATAACAACGCCAGGACGAGCAGTGTGAATAGTCACACGGATGCTCTTAGCTGGACGCTCGATAACGATACGAGATAATGATGCTTTTTGTAGTTCCTTTGTAAGGAACTGACGTACCTTGAAGTCGCCGTCTAGGTTGTCAGCGAATTCGTTGGTATTAGCAAACCATGTAGCATTCCAAGGCTTAACGATGCCAAGACGAATACCATTAGGATGTACTTTCTGACCCATTGCTTACTCTCCTAGTCTTTAGCGATCTGCTACAACAATAGTGATGTGGCTTGAACGCTTCAAGATACGATCCGCACGACCTTTAGCACGAGGCATAATACGCTTCATGATAGGGCCCTCATCTACGAAGATTTTAGCGACATTTAGATCGTCGATATCTGCACCTTCGTTATGTTCCGCGTTAGCGATAGCTGACTCAAGAACCTTCTTAACTAATACAGCAGCTTTTTTGTTGCTGAAAGTTAGAATTTCTAGAGCTTGGTCTACCGACTTACCGCGAATTTGGTCTGCAACTAAGCGAGCTTTCTGTGGAGAAATACGAGCAAAGTTATGTTTAGCTAAAGCTTCCATCATCTACTCCTTATTTCTTCTTAGCTTTCTTATCTGCAGCATGACCGCGATAAGTACGAGTTGGTGCAAATTCGCCCAGTTTGTGACCGATCATTTCTTCGGTAACGAAAACTGGAACGTGCTGACGACCATTATGGACAGCGATGGTCAAACCAATCATTGTTGGGATGATCATTGAGCGACGGGACCAAGTCTTAATAGGCTTTTTGTCTCCGCTTTCCACCGCTTTCTCTACCTTCTTCAGCAAGTGTAGGTCAATAAAAGGACCTTTCTTGAGAGAACGTGGCATGGCGATTCCTCTTTATAAATTATTTAGTGCGACGACGTACGATGTACTTGTCAGTGCGCTTGTTCTTACGAGTCTTGAAGCCCTTAGTAGGAACGCCCCAAGGAGAAACTGGGTGACGACCACCAGATGTGCGGCCTTCACCACCACCATGTGGGTGATCCACCGGGTTCATTACTACACCACGTACGGTTGGACGTACGCCGCGCCAGCGTGAAGCACCAGCTTTACCAAGTTCACGTAGCATATGCTCAGAGTTACCAACTTCACCGATCGTTGCACGACCTTCAGAAAGTACTTTGCGCATCTCACCAGAACGTAGACGGATAGTTACGTATGCACCATCGCGAGCGATGATTTGAGCATAAGCACCAGCCGAACGAGCTAGTTGAGCACCTTTACCAGGCTTAAGTTCAACACAGTGTACAGTAGAACCTACTGGGATGTTGCGCATCGGCAGAGTGTTACCTGCTTTGATTGCAGCATCTACGCCAGATTGAATCTGGTCGCCTGCGTTAACACCTTTAGGTGCAATGATGTAACGACGCTCACCGTCTGCGTACAGAACTAGAGCGATGTTAGCACTACGGTTTGGATCGTATTCTAGACGCTCAACTTTCGCTGGGATGCCATCTTTAGTACGTTTGAAGTCAATTACACGGTAATGGTGCTTATGACCACCACCGATGTGACGTACTGTAATACGACCGTTGTTGTTACGACCACCGTTCTTAGAGTTTTTCTCTAGAAGTGGTGCGTATGGCTTACCCTTGTGTAGGTCAGCGTTAACAACTTTAACGACGTGACGACGACCAGGGGAAGTCGGCTTACATTTAACAATAGCCATTTTTACTACTCCTGTTATTCCGCGCCGCCAACGAAGTCAAGATCTTGACCTTCTTTCAAAGTAACGTAGGCTTTTTTCACGTCTGAACGACGGCCTTCACGCATACCTTGACGTTTGGTCTTACCCTTTAATACAAGAGTATTTACAGACTTAACTTCAACTTCAAATAGCTTTTCTACAGCTGCTTTGATCTCTTTCTTAGTTGCATCTTTAGCTACTTTGAAAACGATAGTGTTCGCTTTCTCAGCTGCCATAGTTGCTTTTTCAGAGATGTGCGGAGCACGTAGAACTTTTAAGATACGCTCTTCAGTGATCATGCTAGCATCTCCTCAACTTGCTTAACTGCGTCAGCAGTCATTAGAACCTTGTCGAAAGCGATTAGTGATACTGGATCAACACCAGCAACATCACGTGCATCTACTTTGTATAGGTTACGAGCAGCTAAGAATAGATTTTCATCTACTTCGCCAGTCACAATCAGAACGTCGCTTAGCTCAAGCTCTTTAAGCTTAGCTACAAGTTCTTTTGTTTTTGGTGCTTCTACAGAGAAGTTATCAACAACGATTAAACGCTCTTGACGAACTAGCTCAGAAAGAATGCTCTTCATAGCACCGCGGTACATTTTTTTGTTTACTTTTTGGCTGTGATCTTGTGGTTTCGCAGCAAAAGTAACACCACCTGTACGCCAGATTGGGCTACGAATTGTACCAGCACGTGCGCGGCCAGTACCTTTTTGACGCCATGGCTTAGCGCCACCGCCAGATACTTCAGAACGAGTCTTTTGAGCACGAGTACCTTGACGAGCACCTGCTGCATATGCAACAACTACTTGGTGTACAAGAGCTTCGTTGAAGTCACGTCCGAAAGTAGTCTCGGAAACAGTTAGTGCATCAGCACCTTTAACCATCAATTCCATTACTTACTCCTAGACGTTATGCTTTAACAGCAGGTTTTACGATCACGTTTCCGCCTGTTGAGCCCGGTACTGCACCTTTAATAAGGAGTAGATTGCGCTCAGCGTCAACACGTACGATCTCTAGGTTTTGAGTCGTTACACGCTCAGCACCCATGTGACCTGCCATTTTCTTGCCTTTAAACACGCGGCCTGGAGTTTGACATTGGCCAATTGAACCCGGTGCGCGGTGAGACAAAGAGTTACCGTGAGTCATATCTTGAGTAGAGAAGTTCCAACGCTTGATAGCGCCTTGGAAGCCTTTACCTTTAGATGTACCAGTAACGTCTACTTTTTTAATTTCGTTGAAAAGTTCTACGTTTAGCTCAGCGCCAACTTCAAACTCTTCGCCGTTTTCTAAACGGAATTCCCAAAGACCGCGACCTGCTTCTACACCCGCTTTCGCGAAGTGACCAGCTTCAGGTTTAGTTACACGGTTAGCTTTCTTAGCACCAGTAGTTACTTGGATTGCTGCGTAGCCGTCTGTCTCAAGAGTTTTAACTTGAGAAATACGGTTCGCTTCAACCTCAACAACAGTTACTGGGATAGAAACGCCTTCTTCAGTAAATACGCGGGTCATACCCACTTTACGTCCGACTAGACCAATCATTATTCTTATCTCCCTTAACCTAGGCTGATTTGAACATCAACGCCAGCTGCAAGATCAAGACGCATTAGAGCATCAACAGTTTTATCTGTTGGCTCAACGATGTCGATCAAACGCTTGTGAGTACGGATTTCGTACTGATCACGTGCATCTTTGTTGACGTGTGGAGAGGTAAGAACAGTGAAACGCTCTTTACGAGTAGGAAGTGGAATAGGACCACGAACCTGTGCGCCAGTACGTTTTGCTGTTTCAACGATTTCCGCAGTTGAAGCATCGATTAGCTTGTAATCAAACGCTTTAAGGCGGATACGAATACGTTGGTTCTGCATGAGACAGAGCTCCAATTATTAAAAATTACACAAACAATATCGCCACTCAAACCCGATAAAACGAGAGAATGCCGATTGATTTATGTGAAACCGTAGCATCCAAAATTAGGACGCATTGTCAGTTAACTTTTGAAGCAAACAAAAAGTTTACTATTTTTATTAACCGCGAACATAAGCTGAGTATACATTACTAGGTAAGACCTACTCCTCAGTGCTCATTGGTTCACAACCAGCGTTAGCCAGTGCGATGCATTATACAGATCACACTTTAGTATGCAAGTAGTGTTGGAAAAATAATCGGAATTTATTGGAAGTTGGTTTTGTATCAAGAGGGAAAAAGATAGATGGAAGGTAATATTTCTTTAGAGAAAACAAAAGGGAGCCGAAGCTCCCCTTTTTCAGATGCGTGCTCTTCTAATGAAGAGTGTGCAAAAATCTAAATGCTATTAAGCGAAGATTTTAGCTACAACACCAGCACCAACTGTACGGCCACCTTCGCGGATTGCGAAACGTAGACCTTCGTCCATTGCGATTGGAGCGATTAGCTCAACAGTCATTTGAACGTTGTCACCTGGCATTACCATTTCTACGCCTTCTGGTAGAGT
>NZ_MCSD01000010.1:0-196129 GCF_002872555.1 Vibrio sp. 10N.286.55.E10 | reverse complement strand
CCTTACCCGAACTTGAAGCGTTGGTTTAACGCAATCAACACCCGCCCTGCTGCACTGCGTGCTCGCGAAACCGGTCAAGATGTTGAATTTAAAACCGAACGTGATGAAGAGGCAAAACGAGCACTGTTTCCTTCGAATTATGCGAAGTAGAAAAATTAAAGTTAACGCTCTACTGAGTGATAGCTAGAGCTCAAACATAAAGAGCCGCTAAAAAGCGGCTCTTTATGTTGAGAATTTACAAGTTGATATTTTGATACCAAACTTCGATATTCGTAACTAGCCACACCTCTAAAACACATTTCTGGACATTTCAGTGTTACGATTTCTGGTGAATGCCAGACTCTCAGAAAAATTTGCTAGGGCATAAATAAAGACCTAACCCTGAGCATTGTTAGTCTTTATCTTATAGATGGAATTAGCAGTTAATTTTAAGGTCAAACGTTGCTGTTTAACCTTAAAAATATTATATTAACTTTTGTCCATTTGAAGACCATCTATACCTAACATACTGATCAAACTCAGGTTCATCTGCATGTTCTAAAACTATAATCTGTGGTTTAAATCCAATTTTTGGATCTCTTTCAAGTTCATTTAAGAACCGCTCAAAAACCTTGAATATATTTATGACCTGTTTAATATTCTCATCAACTTCATCTTCACCCAATAACTCTTGTTTATTATTAGAAGAAAATCTTCTTGTTACTTTGGGAAAGTATACCTGACTAGGTTGATCTAGAAATAATATTGCTGGTATTACAGAGTTTGAGCTTGAGGTTAGTTTTAAAATTGACAAGAAAACCGCTAGATGACAAGCTAACCAGTTCGCACCACTACCCATTTCTGATAGTAGTATTTCTTGTTTTTTAAAGTAATAAGCGAATGTGAAATCTTCTGTTTTGAATTTCATTTCACCATTTCGTAAATCATCTTCAAAGTCTAAGTCTTTTTTAAGCTCATTCATTGTCTCATTGATAAGCGCATTAGCCTCAGAAAATTTATGTTCAAGACCATAGCCTCGAATCAGTCCTTTACAGGTTTCTAACTCATCTTTCATAGTTGAAAGATCGTGGTTAGCTTTTTCTAACTTTTGTCCTTCAATAAAGAATTCTAAGGTATTCTCTATTCTCCCACGGATATTATTTAGTGAGTCCCTTATATCTAGATTACTTTTAACTCTAAACAATTTTCTTAATTGCCTTATTTCATTCTCTATATTGGCTACGACCTGTTTTTGCTTATCTCGCTTTAAAAGTAATGAGTTAAGAGACTTAGAGCTGTCCTGTTTATAACTACCAATTCGGGACAGTTCATCAAGAAGTAAGGCTCTAGAGTGCTTAACCTCTTCCACTTTAGAAACAACACTAGTTACTGTTGTGCTACATAACGGGCAACTTACACTGTTTTTAGATACAGACTCATCTTGCGATACTTCTGCAAGGCGTGCCATCGAGTTGGAGTAATCTTTTGACTCCTCCTCGTTTGCCTTAATGAGACTTATCAATTGATTACATTCATATAAAGACGTTAGCTCTTTATCTTTTGCTTGCTCTAAGGCATTTAGCTGCTTATTGAAATCAACATTTTGCTCTGCATTCAATGGTACAGAAGGCAGGTTTCTCGCTAAATTTTTCAGCTTTTCTAATGATGCATCTTCATCCAAAAATCTAAGATTTAAAACTCTATAATACTGCCTAATTGGTGTAAGTAATTTTTCTCTTTTTTCTTGAATACCTAGCAGAGCTTTCTTTTCTTCTTTCTCTATCGTTTTTATTTGCTTTTCTAAATCTTCTGATCTTTTCTTTAATCTATAGTATCTGCTGTCAACCCACCCCATAAATATGGGGAACTGATCAATTACCGTTCTACTTTTAATGAAGTTATCAAACCTGTAAAACAAGCTATGTTTGTTGGCTATTAGATTTTGATGCTGAAAAAATAATGAAGTAGCATTCCGGATTGAGACTTTCCCTTTCTTAATTTTATAATCGTCATCATCATTCAATGATGTATCTTCAACCGATAATCCCAAGTGCTCTTCGAAGTCCTTTTGAACCTCTAATCTAGTTCGAGTTTTTTTGGACTTAAAATAGTTAGTGTTAATTTCATCCTCAACATTGAAATCAGCCGAATATTCAACAGAAAAATAGCACTTTGTTGGTTGATTATTTGATCGTCCAATGATTATATTTTTATTGTTGTGTTCAAACACACAACAGAATATATTTGTGAAATCAGTAACTTTTCCCACTGGAATTGTAGATCGCTTTGAAAACAAGCAAAAATCCACAATCTCTATTAAAGCACTTTTCCCTGTTTTAGAATCACCTGTTATTATATTTAATCCTCGATCAAAGCCAAGGCGTTTCAAATCACCATCATGACCAATAAGAATTATATTTTTCAAAAAAGCTTTCATATATTTGTGACCTTGGATTTAAGAAGAACATTCACATATCCTTCTTTTGCAAAAATAATACCTAAGTTATAAGACGCCTTTAGAAAGTCTTTTTTATAATCATTCGTTATTGATGTTTTTTCTAGATTATTTTTATTTAAAATAAAAGAATCAATTATAGTTTCACAAATTGAATTGAGATAGATTATCCCATAATTAGTCACAGACTTTGAGTATTTAACTTTATCATTAATAAAAAACAATCGTTCTTTAACTTCATCATCTTTTAGGAATGCTGTTTGAAATGTACTACTAGCATTAGACCTACTCAGTTTCCGCCTTAAAACATCATCCATAACAAAAGGAACAACAAGATAAACCAACTCAAACTTTGCACCACGCTCATCAATTCGTCTAGCCCCTTCAATAAATGAGTATAGTATTTCAGCAACAAACGAGGGAGAATACTTCAAATCTCTAATAACCCGAGGATTCATTAGTCAACATCCTCTTCATTATATTTCCAAGTATAAGAGGTGTTATTGATAGCCTCGTGTACCTTACCTCTCATGAAGTAAGGTTTCGTACCACTTACCTCTGGCACTTCTAACACCGAACTATTATGAAATTCAAAATATGCTTCACAAGCTGCCTTGTTAGATTTAGATGTACCTAAATCTTCATGATCTATTTCATAAGAGTATTGTCTTTTATACCCTGTAGCTTTCTCTACTGCATCTACTAAATAGTTGTCCATAATTTCAGGCATAATATCTGGTTTAAGATCTACAAGGCTTTCTTCACTGTTTTTAGCTTTGAAGTAATCATTGAGAGCAACACCTCTATCCCTGCCTTTCAAACCAATATCTCTATACTCTAATAAAAACAAGTAACCGTCAGCATGCTGCTGTTCCGTGTTATACTCCGTACGGTCTACAGGGAAAGGAATACTATCTCCACTCCATCTGTTAACTTGAAACTGAAAAGCATCATCAAAATCATTGATATTAACCTTCCAATGTCGGTAGTCTACAATTGCATTTTTATTAACGTATGAGTATATCCAATGAAAAATGCTTTCTCTGTAAGGCTCTAACACGCACTTCAATTGGCGAGCTTCCAATAAACTCTTCCATTTCTCTTCTATATGTTCCCGAGATTGCTCAATTGTAAATCTAGACAATATGCTCAATAGCTCGGCATCCAACGCATCTTCAAAAATTTTGTCATAGAGATGCTTAATCGAAGATGATGGCACGTGAGACTTTATGATGTTGAGTTTTTCACGAGCACTTCGTGTGTTCCAACCATAAAATATTGAGCTCTCGGAAATGAAAGATGTCGTATGCAAAACAATTTTCTCAAACATAGAGGAGTCTTCAACCACCACGTTCTTCAAAGTGTTCCAGAAATCTTTTGAGTTACTAGCTAAGTTATGTTCTTCTAGATGGTGTTTTACCTCTGTGAACGTCTTACCATCATAGACATCCCCAAAGCACTCTATCCAGACAGTCTCATTGGGATTTGCATCAAAGCACTTTTCAATGGCGATTAAGACTTGGTAAACATAACCTAAATACTTTGGTGTAGCGTTGTTGGCAAAACCTTCTGTCATCCTGTCGATTACTCCTAGATTTACTCTACATTAACTTCGTGCACTGGGAAAAACTCGCAATCTCGTTATGTTCTCGAAACCGATTTCGCCACCATACTAGGTCGAAGCAAATAAAATTACGATAATTGCCATACGTTTAGAAAGGATTAATTGTGTACAAATACACTATTAATGCAAGTAAAACCTGTTGAATATTGATCTGTGTAGTTATGAGGCTTTGTAAAAAAGTTACACTTGTACGATTTTTGCACAACCGAAGAAGAAGCTATTGAAACTACGGGGCAGATCTTGTCTTTTGTCTCTTATTGCTTTTTGTATATCCAAGTTGACCGAGCATAATTATGTGATTTGGAGACGTAACTCACTTTGGGGCAATGTGTTAGGTGAAGGTCTAATATTGAAACAACTCATACGTTTTATTTTGCTTTGATCAGATCGTGTGGGCTGTCCAGCAAACAGTAAAAATATACAACTTTCGTTCTTGATGCGTCCTGACTACATAGTGGCCTTTTTGTATGACGTAGTAGGTTTCGATTAATTACCAAATATGTTTTTATAAGTTCCCAAAAAAAAGAGCCGCTAAAAAGCGGCTCTTGATTTTCAAACTATTCGAACTCGTTCAGATTACTCTTTACCGAATACGTTATTCTCTTGCTCTTGTACACGGATGAAAGTCGTACGCTTAGTTAGCTCTTTAAGCTTCGCTGCGCCTACGTATGTACAAGTTGAACGTACACCACCGAGGATGTCAGAGATAGTGTTGTGAACTGAACCACGGTATGGAAGTAAAACAGTTTTACCTTCCGCAGCACGGTACTTAGCAACACCACCTGAGTGCTTGTCCATAGCCGACTGTGAAGACATGCCGTAGAACTTCATGTATTGCTTACCGTCTTGCTCTACTACTTCACCGCCCGACTCAGAGTGACCTGCTAGCATGCCGCCTAGCATTACGAAGTCAGCACCGCCGCCAAACGCTTTAGATACGTCACCCGCACATGAACAGCCACCGTCACCGATGATCATGCCGCCAAGGCCGTGTGCTGCGTCGCCACACTCGATGATTGCAGAAAGTTGAGGGTAACCTACACCTGTTTTAACACGAGTAGTACAAACAGAACCAGGGCCGATACCAACCTTAACAATGTCTGCACCCGCTAAGATTAGCTCTTCAACCATGTCACCCGTTACAACGTTACCCGCAGAGATAACTTTGTTCGGGAATTCTGCACGTACTTTTTGTACGTACTCAACTAGGTGCTCTGAGTAGCCGTTAGCGATATCAATACAGATAAATACGAAGTCTTCGCTAAGCGCCATGATTTGCTTAGTCTTCTCAAACTCAGCTTCAGATGTACCTGTTGATACAAATACGTTGTTCAGTGTTTTCTTGTCTGCTGTTTTAGCGAACTCAGCCCACTGCTCTACTGTGTAGTGCTTGTGTACTGCCGTCATAACACCGTGCTCTGCTAGAGCAGCTGCCATTTCAAAGCTTGCTACCGAATCCATGTTAGCTGCAATTACTGGAGTACCAGACCATTGACGACCGCTATGCTTGAATGTAAAATCGCGGGTTAATTCAACTTGAGAACGGCTTTTAAGGGTAGAACGCTTCGGACGGAAGAGTACATCTTTGAAACCTAACTTAAGTTCTTGTTCGATACGCATAGTGTTTTCCTTGATTCATAAAATTATGTGTCTCTCGCGAAATGCGTAGTAAAACCGTTGGCAGACGAGTTTACTTTTCTTCGGACACAAAAAAACCGGAGCGTTGGCAGACGCTCCGGTTTTCAGCATTATAGGTCGTGATTTAGTAACAGCAAGTCTGATATTTCACTTTTTTTTGTGTTATCCTCTCAAAGATTCCATATCTGGTAAAACCTCCCTAGCTCGACCTTCTTACTAAATTCTTACTAATTAATAACTTAGCGAACCAATCACGCAAACGTTGTCGGTTTATTGCGCAATCGTTTTCCTCTCTCTTTCACACAATATCGCCTTCATTAAGAAAATATGTGAAGAAAGTGCCTCGAGATCACATAAAAATCACACTTTTCTCCAACAAAAAAATGCCTTTTTTCTTAAATAAATTCGATTTTTTTCCAAATTATTTCTGTTTTCGTCCAAATTAGGCAAACTCATCGTGTTGCTGGTTAACCTCACCTAAGAGAAACACGCTTCAATGCACTCGATTTTGAAGGCAAGGTTCATTTGATTTCGACAATCCAAATCCCAGCCTTTATTAAAAGCCCCCTAAAAAGCCAAACTTTATAAACCACCAACAACCAAAATCATGCTTCTTTGGCGTCTGGTAGTTCATTCAATCTAGATTCTTGAGGAAGAAGGTTCTAAAAAAAAAGAGTTCGCTGAGCGAAAAGCAGAGTAAACATTGAAAATTTAGAGTGAGTAGATGAAAGAGATCGAAGCCTCTAAGGTCAATTGAAGAATAAAAAGCAAAAAATGGCTAAGGTGGTTAACCTTAGCCATTTTTATTCACTCTTTAGGTTCAGTGCTAGTTCTTTTGAGAGACTAACGCTTCTGCAGTCGCATCTTGAATAGACAAGAACAATGAGGTCACTTGGCCTGTTGGCGAGCGCATCGGATTTAGCGTGACGTTCTGATACATGAAATCAGCTTGTTGGGTTACTGGTCTAACGTTACGACACTTAAACAGATAAGGCCTTTGTTGCCATGTAATGAAGCTGCGACAGCCTAAGTCATAGACTGGCTTGGTTTTCAGCCTAAACCACTCTTCTGGGATTTCAGGGAACAGTTCAAAGATCGACTTACCGATCGCATCATGCGATTGCTTGCCACTGTGGTGTGTCATGAAACCATTCCAGACTTGTACCTGAAAATTACGGTTAATGACCACCAGCCCCATATCGACGTTTTGAACCATGTCGACCATCCAGTGGAACTGTTCAAATTCAGCAGGAAGATTCAGCATATTAAAACTCCTCCATTAGATAGGCCAATTTGTTGTCTAGAAGAGGCAGAGACTCATCAACGAACATAAATAGAAGGTCACAACGGATAGAAGTGCCATCAATGTTATAGCTGACTTCGAAGGTCATGGTCTTCTTAAACGAACCACTGGTATTTTCGATGACCGAATCAATCGAGATGTGTTGACCTAGCAATACAGGAGAACTCTGGAAGAAACGAACTTCTGATTGCTCCCCTAGTCCATTCAAGAATGAGCCAACGAGAATATTCGACACATCCATCAGTAGTTCTAACTCTTCAAGCTGTTCGCTTTCGGTTGGCACCTTCATGAGCTTCTTAAGATCGCTCACACTGGAATCACTCAACAATACTAATGCTTCACCTGCGATGCCTTCTCCGCTGAAGCCTTGGCAAACACCCGATACTTGGTCGTTGTCGGCTAGGTCACGAAGTGCCATGTGCAATTCACTCACTTCGAAGATGTTGACGTTCGGCAGCGGTAGGTGAACAAATACATTAAAGTGGCGCGCCAATGCATCGGCTGCACGGCCTATCGCTACGTTCGCGACTTCCATATAGATATCACGTCTGCGAAGTATTGGCAGTTCTAAAGCGGTTGGAGTAATGATTTGAGGTTGTTTTGGCGGCTCGACATGCTCACGCAAAATAGCTTTGAGCGCTTCTTTATCGATCGGCTTTTGCAAAAACGCTTTGGCGCCAAGATCCATCACCTTCTGTTGTGCTTTTGGTTGTATGTCACCAGAAACAACGACAACAGGCGTGGTGTCACCTAAACGTTGCATCTCTTCCAATGTGCCATAGCCATCTAATTCCGGCATGGTGAGATCGAGGAACATCAGTTTGAACTGGTTTTGAGCGAGCTCTTCAAGTGCATTAAGCCCATGAACAGCAAAAGTTATATCTGCATTTAGAGAACTAGGCAGTGATCGAGCCATCTGCTTCCTTGCTAATGCAGAATCATCACATATAAGAACTGGGAACGACATAAATGCACCACTAACAAATTTAAGCTAATTCGAACGAGTGTAACAGAACATTATGGTATCAGGTACGGGGTGAATGGATTTATGTGCAGATTATTAGTAAGAATGATGAAACAAGCAGGTAAGCTATTATCCGACATTATTCTTCATGAAAAACAATATGCTACAAAGGTAATAACCTTTCGTCATTATAGAGTAATAGCACTTTTTCATGGAACAACAGCGCTAATTTATGAAATGACAGCCTTAATAAGTGAGTTTATTAAGGCTCAATCTCGTCATGAATGTATCGGTTTTATATGCTCTATATAAAAGAGCGAATACAAAGGACTAAAACTGGTATGAAGGCCATAGGATCAGTAATGCGAAACGTATAACCACAGCAAACACCAACAAAGCAATGCCCAAACGGTACCATTTGTATTCTGCAATATTCATTGGGATACGCTTGTAGAACATCGTAATTACGCCTTTCCAATCGCTACTGCGTCTTCCGTACTGCATCATGCTCGTCAAAACAAACAGTGCGCCAAGCACTAGCATTCCTTTTTCAGCCCAGAACAATCCAACTTCCATTTGTGTATTCCTCGATAAAACGGTGAGCGACTTAAGTCATTCTAGTCACCTTTTAGCTCTGTTTCTGTAAGACCAAGGTCTAAGTCGTGCCGTGCTTAGATAAAGGTAACTAAATGAACGCAATGAACTCAGCAAATTTAACTGAACGACATGTTCATATCGAGTTCAGCTTACTCACCTATACTCATTTTTCCACTAACAGGAGAAACTCAATGAAATCACTGAAAAAGTCGTTTTGTGTATTAACTGCTTCAGCTTTACTCGTTACCGCTCCGTTTGTGAGTGCTTCAACACCACAACAACCGCCGCAGCCAGCGCTTAGCCCACTGCAAATGGTCATTGCTTCTTTGAATCTAACCGAAGAGCAACAAGCGGAAGTGTTCTCTCTTGTTGAAGATTATCAATCTGATAGAACAAAAATCGATATGGATAGTGCGATAGAACTTAAGAAAAAGCAGATCGCCTTAGTGACACAACCTGAGTTTGATGAAGCTGAGATGGAAAAGGTCATCGACACGGTTCAAGCAACCGAGAAGTCGATGGTAATGCAAGAAATGCGTCTTAAGAACAACATCTATAACGTGTTGACTGAAGAGCAGAAAGAGCAATTCAAAACCATGATGAAATCAGTGCTCTCTGGTGGAAAGTAGTCTGGCAATAAAGCTACCTTATAACCAATAGGTACTCCCTACATCCTGATATTGATTCATTCCCCCAAGGATCAATTTAGATAAACAAAAGCCGCAGTCATTGATGACTGCGGCTTTTTCGTTATCAACTAACTTAATTAAGAGTAAGCTGAACAATCTAAGTCTGGTGTCTTACTGCTCTTGTTTAGAACGACCATCAAATGGATCAGCAATAGAATACCTGTCACGCCTAAACCAACACCGATTCCACCCCAGATCCCTGCCAATTCGAATTTTGGCATCAAATACCAAGCTGCAGGTAGACCAAATACCCAGTAACCGATGGCAGTCATCACGGTTGGCATAGAGACAATCTTCATTCCTCTTAGCAGGTTAATCGCTAATAACTGCCAAGCATCGACAATGAAACACAACGCCACTACCCAGATAACAGAAGCCAATAGCGATGTCATTGCACCAGTGCCGTCATCTAATTTGAAGATAGAGGCAATCATTTCAGGCCATATGATGAACACAGCAGACAAGGCCACACTCAATACCGACACCAATATAAAACTTTGAATCGAGGTTCTTTTGATGCCTTCGTAGTTGCCTGCACCATAATCACGGCCTACTAAAATTGCGGCAGCTTGCGAGAAACCGAAGTTGAAGTTCCAAGTAAAGCTCAAGCATTGCAGTAATATTTGGTGCAGCGCCAGAGAAGCAATACTGATCGTGCCCGCCATTAAGGTGCCGCCGTATATCAAGCCATGCTCAAGTAACGCCGCCAAGCCGATAGGTAAACCCATTAGCAACAAAGGGCTCATCAGCTTGATGGAGTACTCTTCGGTATTTAGCCAAGGTGCGAACTGTTTGAACTCGTCACGTTTAAACACCCACACTGTGTATCCAACCATCACGATGAATGCCGCGATAGCCGTGCCTAAGCCTAAGCCTGTTAGTCCCATATCGAGCTGGAACGTGAGGAAGTAGCTCACTGGTACATTCAGAATCACTGTGATTATCGACATCACCAGAATCGAACGCACATTACCAAATGCACTGGTTAAGCCACGCAGCACCAACAAGATAAGCGAAGGCAACATCACCCACTTCAAAGCGTGCACATACTCCATGGCTAAAGTGATCACTTCTGGCGGTTGTTTGGCTGCTTCTAATACCAACGGAGCAAACCAGAAGCTCGCCATTAAGGTCACACTGAGTACGAACGCCAACATGGTTGCGCCTTTCACGGCCAATCTAATTTGAGTATTACCAAACTCTGGGCGTGCGACACGCTGACCATAAGCAATTGCGATCAGGTTTGCGACACAACCGACGGTGCTGCTCGCAATAATAAAGATGAAGAAGTAAATAGAGGCACCTAAGCCACCAGCCGCAAGGGCTGACACACTGATACGCGACATCATCCAAACATCAGTAAGGACTAAAGCCATGGATATCAGCTGTGAAATGATCAAAGGGAATGCAAGAGTGAGTATTTTTTTCATGAGCGCCTCAGTTAATTTCGCCCAAAATACGATCGATGGGGCTAGCGTTCAATTGATAAATTTGCGATCCTAGCATTCCATAAACTCATGCGAACGAATTATGACCCCATATCCTAGCTTACCATCGTCACATAATGGCTTAAAAGCTTTCGAAGCTGCCGCAAGGCTGATGAGCTTTACTCTAGCTGCCGAAGAGCTGCATGTAACGCAAAGTGCGATTAGCAGACAGATCAAACAGCTTGAAGATGAGTTAAACGCATCACTGGTTATTCGTAAGCATCGAGCCATAGAATTAACGGTACAAGGTCATGATTTGTATGTGGCTTTGCGAGAAAGCTACGGCAATATCGAAGCTGTTATCGCCTCTTGGAGTGAGCCGAAGCAGAAGCGTATCGTAATCAAAGCAACCTTGAGTTTCGCAACGCGGGTATTGATCTCTAAAGTCAGAGAATTAAACGAGCGTTATCAGGAATATGAGATCGTCATAGTTCCTGTGATTGAGGAAGACGAATCAATCAACAGCAGCGAATATGACCTACTGATCTTCCACACGCGCTTCAAAAAACGCTATGACAAGGCACCAGACATCACCTTCTTGCGAGAAGAGTTCATGGCGCCGGTCTGTTCTACTAGCTTAACCACTAAAGACACCGACCTCGATTCAATCTTAACCTTACCAAGGCTGCACCCGACCTTAGATCACCATGATTGGAAAGTATGGCTAGCTGATGTTGAATCCCCACCGAAGAAACCCGTCAGAAATACCAGCTTCTTATCTTTAGATATGGCACTCAGTGCCTGTTTATCCGGTGAGGGGGTGACGGTCACAGATCTGTTGTTAGTTCAACAAGATCTCCAACGAGGCTTCTTGTACTGCCCTAAGAATGCAAAGATCCAACACAGTGCTTGGACTTACTTCATTCACCAGCGTAGTCACACGCCTATCATCAACGACCTTATTGAATGGCTTAGAGAAGAGACAGAAAAAGAGATCGAGTTACTGAAAGCACTGTCTCATCAGAATCATTGGTTTGGTGTTATTAGCGATCAACAGTAACGATAAGCCTTAAGCTTAGATACAAATAAGCCGCAGAACTTACTGCGGCTTATGCTTTTTACCAGTGGTGTTCGCTCTAGAGAATAAGCATTAAAGCTTATACATACGTGCACTGCGCGGTGGTAGATTGAACGTATGGTAGCGAGAAGAAATGGTTTCTGTCGCGCTGCTTAATACGTCTTTGTATTGAACATGCCAATTGAACTCATGTTGGTAGGTATCAACCGTCACGCCACGCGTTTCGCCACACTTGTTAATTCCAACAACGCCTTCTTTGCCACGCTTAAACAGCAAAGTACATTGGTCGCTCGAAATTATCGTCATCGACTTACCTTGCATCGCGTTATGGAAACTAAGCATATTCTTCATATTCGAGCTATTCCAAACATTGCCCCAACGACCATTATCTTTGTCTTCTGAATCCGGAAGATCATCACTGTAGATCAGCGGCGTGCCGCCATCTTTCCCAAGGATATAAGCGTAAGCAAGCTGCTCATCTTGTGGATCCATAATTTGGTAACGGAAGCCGTCGTTGGTTGGAATATCATGTGTGATCGCGAAGGTGATCGAACGATTGTCATCGAGTGCTTGGCCGTACGCTTTTGGATCATGCAGTTGGTTCAAGCCACCGCCCATTGAGAACGCCGAACGAATCGACGCAAACAACGGGAAATCATACGCGGAGTGATTAGTATTATTCAGGTAAGGCGCTAAGAATGACTCATAGCCACTGTTCCCTGCCCCGCCACTGGTGATCACTTCACCAAACACATGCATGTTCGCTGTAATTTCAGGCGTGAACACTTGGTCGATTTGGTACTGGCTCATGTGTTTGACGGCATCAATTCGGAAACCTTTGATACCCATATCCTTCAACGCTTTCAGATATAAGCGCTGCTGCGAAACTACCCAGTTATTTGGATCGAGATCAGGCAAACCTACATCGCCATCAGCCCCGCACAAACGCCAATATTGAACATGACCGGGATCGTTCCAATCTGAAATACAGCCCGCGGCATGGAAGTCATTAGCGGATACAAAACCTTGAGCCAGATTGCCAAACAGAGTCTGGTCAGCATAATAGCTTGAACGGCTCGCATAATCGTTTAGTACTTCGGATCCCGGATAATCCAAGTCACTTCGCTTCCAGCTTTCGTTTGCCATATGGTTGAGCACCACATCGGCGTAAACATCGACGCCCACACCTTTGAGAGCGGCAATCATTGCGGTTAGATCTTGTTTGTTGCCGAGAGGTGAATCAATGGTGCGAAGATCTTGAGGTTGGTAACGCGCCCACCATTGGCTGCCGCTCGATTTCATTGCGGGAGCAACCAGTACTTTCTTATAACCGGCTTGAGCAATTTGATTGGCGTTGGCTGTCACATCTGAATACTTCCAGTTGAAAGCGTGCAAGATGGTATCTGCATAAGTAGCTGGACTGAAAGAGCAAAGCGCGAGCGTGGATATGAGTAGGGTATTGAACGGTTTCATAGAACATATCTCTTATTATAAATTCACGAGAATGATATGACTAAGAAAGACAATTAAAACGACCGATAAATCAGAGTTGAATTAGCGTCACCTTCTGTTGATGTTGATTTTATAAAATTGAGCTATAACCGATCTTATGTGAGATAAAAAAACGAACTAATCTGAAATGAGAATTAATTGAATCAAGTTGACCAGAACAGGACAAAGACTTTGGTCGGCTCTTCTAAACTACGTTATGATTCCTGTTCCCTCAACCGATTGATATTTTTATGCCTTCTTTCTCTTTTTCAATGATCCCTGTAGGGGTTAGGTTCATGATCCTCTCTGCTTTTGGATTCGCACTGATGTCAGCGTGTGTGAAATACATCAGCAACTACGGCATACCTGTATTCGAAATTGTTGCAGCAAGGGCTTTGGTGTCTTTGATCATCAGTTATATCGACGTTAAACGAAAAGGCATTTCGATCTGGGGAAATAACAAACCTTTGTTGTTTGTTCGAGGTGCAGTTGGCACCGCAGCACTGATGTGTGTTTACTACGCTGTGACCACGCTACCTTTAGCAGAAGCGACCATTCTACAATACGTACATCCCGTATTTACCGCATTGCTCGGTGTGCTATTTCTGAAAGAACGCGTCCAAAAATCGACCATGATCTGCATTGCGTTCTGCTTAGCAGGGTTATTAGTAATGGTTCAGCCAAGCATGAGCAGTGGCACGAGCAGCGAGTTACCGCTATTTAGCATAATGGTGGCGTTATGTGGCGCATTTGGTAGCTCAATTGCTTATGTGATTGTGAGAAAGCTTAGCCAAACGGAAGACAGCTCAGTCATCATCTTCTACTTCCCACTGGTAGCTCTACCAATCTCAACAGCCCTTATCTGGAATGACTTTGTATGGCCTAGTTTGTTCCTAACCATGATGTTGGTTCTAGTCGGGATTTTCACACAAATAGGCCAATACGGTTTAACCAAAGCGATGCAGACACAAGCCGCGGGTAAAGCTTCGGCTTACTCATACGTTCAGATTGTCTTCTCGGCACTGTTAGGCGTGTGGATCTTCAACGAAATCCCATCAGTTTGGACTTACCTAGGTGGTGGTCTAATCGTAACTGGCGCGCTAATCAATGTGTTTGGCAAACAACTATTGGTGCCATTTAAAGCTAAGTAGACAACCAAACTAACCCTCAGCTAGTCAATTGATCTAAAAAAGGGCATTGCGGAAAATTCCACAATGCCCTTTAAGTACTTTCTACCCTACTATCATTCTACTAACTTGTCGCATTACGAAGTTTGGGATCATCACTCAGATATTTAACGAACTCGATTTCAAAGCCAGCCGGATCCACAAAGTAGACGTTCTTGCGATAAGGTTCTTCGGCACCGGGCTTAGCAATCGGGAAACCTGCATCAATAAGGCGTTGAGTGACGCTTTCAATGTTATTGGTTACATAAGCGAAGTGTGCGAGGCCAACAGAATGCCCAGCCAAATCTCTGTTCTCACCCTCTCCGTGATCACTCAATGCGATGTATTGGTACTCATCGCCGAAATGCAACCAGTTACGTGGCTTACCCGACCACTCCCCTTTTCCCTCGTCACGAACATACCAATGAGGGAATGCCGCTTTATAGAAAACCAGCATTTCTGGGATGTCTTTTACCACTAGATTTACATGTTCAAGTTGGATCATTCTTCTCTCCTTAAAGTATTCTCGTAAGCAACGTTGCATATCCTAATACCTCAAGTTAGGTTGAGGTAAAGCACTAATTTGCATTTATTTCGAGAACGTCTTTAGAGCCCAAATTGTTCTACTTTGACTACATACAAACTTTAAGTTTAGACGACCTAATCTAATGTGGCTTCCTTGCCAGTGTTCTGTTCTTTGTACCTTGGTGATCTCGTTGTGCTGAGCAGATAACTACATCGCGACACACATTGGTGTATTTGAAATAGGGTCTCGAAAGACGCTCGCTTTGAGATCAAATACGTTACTGAGCATCGTTTCGGTCATCACCTCATCAGGCGAGCCTTCCGCTATTAAGCACCCTTTTTCCAAAACCACTAAATGGTCGCAATAACGACTGGCTTGGTTCAGGTCATGCAACACAACAACCACCGTTTTTCCTTTAGCATTCATCTGTTGCATCAGGTTCATTAATTCCACTTGGTGAGACATATCAAGGTATGTGGTCGGTTCATCCAACATCACTACGTCCGTATCTTGTGCAATTACCATCGCAATCCATGCTCTTTGACGCTGCCCACCAGACAGTGACTCAACCGGCTTATCAGCAAACTCAAGTACACCTGTATCTCGCATTGCTTGTTCGACAATCTTTTGATCGTCCAGCCCTAGCCTTCCCCAATGAGAGACATAAGGCGAACGGCCATATTCGACCAATTTTCTTACCGTGATCCCCTCAGGGCTGACTAAGATTTGCGGAAGAAGTGACAACGAACGAGCAAGCGCTTTATCGCCATAGCTTGATAGCGGTTTGTCTTCAAACAACACATCTCCAGCCACTGGCTTGTTAATTCTGACTAACGTCTTCAATAAGGTGGATTTACCGCAACCGTTAGGTCCTATCAATGCGGTGATTTTTCCCTTAGGGATAGAAACCGACAGGTTCGGTATGATCGTTTGTTTGCCGTACGCGACGGAAAGATTCTGCGTTTTAAGCATGGTTACCAACCTCGATAACGATAGAGAAGAAAGATGAAATATGGCGCGCCAATCACGGAAGTTAGAACGCCTGCTGGTAATTCAATCGGTGGTTGTAGACCTCTAGCTAACCCATCAGCGCTGGTAACCAGAATTGCCCCTACCAGTGCAGATGCAGGGATTAACAACTTATGATTATGCCCAAACAACAAGCGAGCTAAGTGAGGTGCTAATAAACCCACAAAACTGATCGTTCCAGCAACAGAAACGCTAACACTGGCAAGCAATACAGCGGCCAATAACGCGAGAGCCTGAATCTGTTTTGGCTTAGTGCCCAATGTGGTTGCACTTTCCTCGCCAAGCCCCATCACATCTAATCGCCAAGCAAGCCATAATGCCATGGGTAATAACAAGAGCAGAGCACTCCAAACAAACGGGACTTGCTGCCAATTTCTGCCCCAAAGACTGCCTGTTAGCCACACCATGGCCGTGTTGATCTCTATTGGGTTGGTGACCAGCAAGAAGTCGATACAACTGGCCAGAAACGCACTCACCGCAATACCAATCAGCGCCAATTTGGCGGGTGTTGGCCTTGACCACCAGGCCAATGCAGCAATCAGTCCAGCAGCCAATACCCCACCGAACATCGCCACCACAGGAAGCACACTGACTGGTGCATTTGGGAACCAAACTAAACTCGCTGTCGCAGCAAGTCCTGCTCCAGCACTAATACCCATAAGATCAGGCGATGCTAACGGATTACGTATCACGCCTTGCACTAATACCCCTGAAAGCCCTAACCCTGCGCCCACGCTTATCGCGAGCAACATGCGTGGTAGCCGATACTGATGGATAACAAAGTCGTCACTGGAAAATGCGACCAAATGTTCGATGACTTGAGGAATAGAAAGTGACGCTGCACCGACAAACAAACCCGCAGATGCCACTAATATGAGAATCCCGGATAACAAAACTATCTTAGTGTGGTGGTGCATTAAGATCTCCTCGTCGCAATCAAAATAAAACAAGGTGTCCCGAGCAAAGCAGTAATAACACCAACGGGTGTTTCAGTCGGGAAAGCAATCGCTCGCGACAGCGCATCTGACCAAGACACTAATGCTGCGCCTGCCAATGCTGAAATAGGAATCAGTAAATGATAATTGTGCCCAACCATAGGTCGAACCAAATGAGGTACTAACAACCCAACAAAGCCAATTGGCCCTGCGATAGCGACGCTTGCGCCAGCAAGCAACACGATCGTCAGTCCACTCACGAAGCGAGTAAATCTGATGTTACTGCCCAACCCAACAGCTACCTCTTCACCAAGTGCCAGCAAGTTGAGGTTACGAGCAAGACTCATTGCCAACACCAAACCAATCACTACAGGCGGCCAAAGCTGTTGCCATTGCTCATCATCGACACTAGACAGTGAGCCAGTAAGCCAATGCAAGACGCTATAAGCCATATCGTCGGCAAGAATCAGCGCCGCTCGTGTCAGTCCGAGCAATAACGCCGTAATGGCGATACCGGCTAGAACCAAACGTAACGGATGAGAACGTTCGGAGAAGAAACCACCGAGAAGCATCACGGCCCCTCCGCTTAGCAACGCGCCAAGAACTGCATTGAGGATTGGGTTTAGCTCACTGACTACCGGTATACCTATCGCAGCCAACGCCATAAAACAGGCTGCGCCAGCGTTAATGCCAAGAATCGATGGAGACGCCAGTGGGTTACGCGTTAATCCTTGCATCAATAACCCAGCGACAGACAAACTCGCACCAATCAATAGCCCCGCATAAGCTCTTGGGGCTCTTAATGTCGCCAATATTTGATGAGTCATGTTGCTTTCATCAAACGCAAACCAGTAGTGAATCAAGTCACTCAATGTTAATGAGAAATTAGACCACCCGGTCATAGAAGCCGCGTAACCAGATAGTGCCAAACACGACACTAATGCCGCAAATAATGTGACTCGCCACGACAGTATTGGCCAGAATCGCTTACTTTTAGAGAACAACATCGTACTCATGATGGATCCAAGATCTGCTCAATATTTTTCGCCATTTGTTCTGCCGCTAACATGCCTCGATTCAATGACCAAAGTGCTGGAGAAACTTCTACAACTTGCTGTTTTTTTGCAGAGGTTAGTACATTGAATAACGGATTTTTCTGCCAATCATCAACAATATTTGGATGAGAGTAAGCGCCAAGGAGTAACCAATCCGGGTTGGTTTTCAACAACAACTCAAAGCTGGTTGGCAAATATGCCTTCTCTGTTGGTTTCACAATTGGGCTCGCAATGCCTAATGTGGTCAGCACCCCTCCTGCGTAAGACGCTGGGCTATGTAACCACATACCTTTATCCGACACGACAGCGAACTGGACGGTTTGTTTGAGCGAGAAATGACTTTTGAATTCGGCCATGGCGTGTTGATGTTGTTGAATTCGTTGTTCCATTGACGATTGTTTATCGAGAGCGATGCCAATCTTGAGCGCAGACTCCAAATTTTCTTGATACGTCTCGCCGCGGCTTTTAAGCAGCAGAGTTGGTGCGATACGTTGTAGATCTTGATAGACAGTACGATGACGCTCTGCATCAGCAATGATCAGGTCAGGCTTTAATACCGCAATGGCTTCTAAGCTAGGCTGAGAACGCATGCCAACCGATTCCCATGGTTGAACCAACGCACGCACCGCCGGGATCACTCTCGAAGCATCATTGTCATCAGCAACACCAACAGGAGAAACACCCACCGCAGCTAACGCATCTACAAATGAGAACTCCAACACCACAATACGTTGCGGAGTAGTCGCTATCTCAAACTGACCCTGTTCATCTTGTATGACCCTGGTTTGTGCTGAACTGGAGAATGAGAACAAGCTTATAATCAGCAAAGCTAAGGTTATCGCTATCCTGCTGAATAAAAACGGCCTATTAAATGACAGCAGTCCGTTCGACAGCTGCAATGGATTCGAAAACAAAAGGCGAGAGCTGTTTTCCATATTTAATTTTCCTTAAACGCTAGAACCGTGAAAGCCGCCAAGAGTATTGGCGACTTTTATTCGTTATTACTTTCAACAAATTACGTATTAGAACTGATAATTCAGATCCAAAGTGTAAGAACGTCCCGGGGCTGGATAACGACCAACTGGACTGGTATCAATACCGCGGAAGTAATAGTCCTCATCAAACAAGTTGTTCACCGCAAGGTTCATGCGTAGCTTGCTGTTCTCATCCTTGTACAAATCCGAACCTAGGTTAAAGTTCCAGACCATGTAGGCAGGCACTTTACCTGTCGCGCCCGTTGCATCTTCGGCACTTGTATTCGCATTGTCAGAGTAAGACTCGCTGAAGTAGTAACCAGACAAAGTCGTATCTACCTTGCTAAAGGCGTAAGTCGCATCCCAGCTAAATTGATGCTTAGACGTATATGGAAGTTGATTACCTTTGTTTGCGCCCTCTTCCTCTAACGTTGCATCTAAGTAGTTATAGCCAGCGCCCAAACTCAGAGCTTGCATCGCTTGAGGAATATAACGACCAGAGAGCTCAACACCTTGGTGAAGGGTTTTACCAATGTTATCGAAAGTTTGGGTAGCACTTTGCCATTGCAGCTGATCTTCAAAATCAATGCGGTAAAGTGCGATGTTAAAGCTGGTTGAATCTTGGTTGTAGCGTGCACCCAACTCGTAGTTCCACGCTAGCTCACTGCCCTCTTCACCTTTGCCTCGGATGTAAGCGATTTGTGGTGCACGCAAAGATTTCTGTGCATTGGTGTAACCAACCCATTGCTCTGTCAAATGGTATGCTACCGTTAAGCCCGGCAACCATTCTGTCACTTTGTTATTTGTCTTTTCTGCCTTACCTAGATCGTAAAATGCCATATCTATTGATTCATAGCGAATACCCGGCGTCACTTTCAGTACATCATTGAACAGGCCGATTTCGTTACTGATGTAACCAGCAAAAGCGTCAGTATCCAAATGCCAATCGCGTGGCGTTGTGGTTACTCCACTAGAAATTGATGTTTGAGTGAGCTTGTAATCAATGTCTTCGTTAACATAGCGCGCACCCACAATCACATTTTGCGTCACGGTATTACCGTCAAAATACATCGCGAGTTTCGGCTCTACCCCATACACCTTAAATTCACGTGGTGACGTACGAATATCAGTAGATGGCTGCGACGGATCAGACCACTCCACACCTTTAGTACTGTTGTAACCCCACTGGAAGAAACGCTCAGAACGATGGCCAAAGGTCAGTACTTCTAGCTCTGCACTATCAGCAATATTCAAATCATGTAAGTACTTTAAGCTCCAACGTGTCGATTTACCTTGGTACTCATCATAAGGGCGCTTAGATTGGGTACGGTCATTCTCGTAATCTTCTGGCGATAAAGCGCCCGGCATTTGCGTGTCGGCATCATAACGTTGAACGAAAGCTTGTAGCTCTTGAGTATCACTCAGTAACCATTGCAATTTGGCTTGGAAGTTTTTGACATCTGTGTCGGAGTGTTCACGGAAGCTTTCGCCTTTTAAGAAGTTACCCTCTACTTGAAGTGCCAGCGTATCGGTTAACCAGCCACCCGTGCGCAGGTAAAAATCATTAAGTGGCGTATCGCCACCCTCGAATACAGTAAAGCGATTACTGATTTCCGTTTGCCACTCGTGTGGAATAGGCTTAGTCACCAAGTTAATCACACCACCCACGTTGTTTGGCCCATACTGCACAGCAGCGCCACCACGCACGATATCAATTCGGTCAAGCATCGACAGAGTCGCAGGGAAAATAGATTGTCCGGTATGACCATAAGGCGCAAGAGTCAGTGGCACACCGTCCATTAGAAATTGAGCATGACCACTGCGGCTGGCTTTCAAGCCACGCACCGAGATGTTAGGCAATACACCGGTACCCGTTTCGTCTTGAACCTTAATGCCCGGTACACTTTGGAAGGCCGAATCAATCGAAAGTGCGCCAGTCTTTTTAATTTGTTCGTTAGTTAGAACGGTACGCGCTCCCGGATACTCTTTCACATCCTCTAGCTCTGAGTTACCGATCAAGCTGCCCGTCACGACAACCGTTTCCATGGTCGTCGTTTGTGGATCTGACGCGGCAAATGCGCTCATGGAAGTCACTGAAGCGATGGCCATTGCAAGGGCACTTAGACGCAACTTTTGATGTGATTGAGTACAGGGTTTACCATCCAAATTCTGGTAAGGCATGAAAATCTCCTAAATAGGCAGGTTAGGGTCAAAGGCCGTGTTTACGGTTATATCGGCGCTTTGACCCTATGGGCTAAATGGCCTCAAAATAAGACCAACTGTTCACTCATTCGTAGCGAACAAAACAATCGTTTTTAGAGTAGAAAGAGCTCTTAGAAATGAACTCATTCTTAGAACATAATTAGCTTTTAAAACTGATAGCCGTAGCTGAGCATGAATTCGGCTGGCGCTCCGTAACCAATCTGGTTAGTACCAGACGTGCCGTTGGTTGCACCCAGAATGTATTTCTCATTAAGCACGTTGTAAGCATTCGCTTGAACTTTGTGACGACCCGTGGTGTACGCTGCCATCAAGTCAACCGTGGTGTAGTCACCCAGAGCTACCGCTTCATCATTACCCGCGTAACGGTCGCCTACGTATTTCACGCCACCACCCAAACGCCAGTTGTCATCTAACTGATAAGTGCTCCAAAGCGAAAACAGGTGATCAGACACATCATTTGGCTTTTTGCCTGTCTCTTTGTTTTCTGCATCGAGGTAGCTATAGCCCACCGAAATGTCCCACTGCTCTGTAAACTGACCGCGAGCTTCTAGCTCAATACCTTGGTGACGAGCTTCGATCTTGTTAACAACGTCTCCGTCTATATTGGTTTCAGGCTGTTCTTGATCAATCTGGAAGATTGCGGCATTCAACATCAAGGCGTTATCGAGTAAGTAAGCTTTTGCACCCACTTCTTTTAGATCGGTATGGAAGAATTCAGCCAATTTAGGATTGATATATATACCCGAGTAAGGCAGTTGCCATGAACGAGCTAAGCTTGCGTACACTGACATATCATTGTTGAGACGGTAGACCAAGCCACCACGGTAGCTCACCTTGTCATCGTCTAGATTCTCTTTTTCTGAGCCCGCTTTTTGCTGTTCAAGCTCCATCGAGTCGTAACGCACATTGCCGATCACTGAAAGATCACCAAAGGTGTAAACGTCTTGAATGTAGACACCTGTCGTCGTTGTCGTGTTATCACGGAAAGGTTTGAAGCCCGGATCAGGTGTTGGACCTGCGACAGGGTTATAGATGTCTTTCGAAGGTAAGGTTTTATCGCTTGCGAGCGTTAAGTCGATATTGATCTGATTAAAATCCGCACCGATCATCATTTGGTTCGAATCGGTTTCCCAAACTAGCTCAGATTGAAGAGTGGTTGTGGTACGAGGGTCGTAACCGAAGTTATTTACCGTCTGAGATACTTCATTACCAGTTACCGTTCCTTGGCGTGTACCCTTTTGCTCAAGTTCGATATGGTTGTATGCTGCACGGTTTGTCCATGCCCATTCGCTATTCAAAAGCCATTCATAATTAACGCCAACACGAATGCTGTCTGACTCTTGATAATCGTTGGTGCCACCGTAAAATGTGCTTTCAGAGACATCGACAGGCTTACCATTCTTAGATGGAACACCACGATATGGCACCAGTTCTTGGTGAGAATATTCAACATCGAGATCAATAATGTGTCCATCAGAAGGCATCACTCGAATTGTTGGGGCAATAAAGAAATCGTTAGAATCGACATGATCGACGTAAGAATCCGCTTGTCGACTTTCCACATTGATACGACCACTGACTTTGTCACTAAACGCCATCGAACTGTCAACCTGACCAACAAACAAATTGTTGCTGCCAACACTGCCATTCACGTGAGTGAAGTTATCTCCGTTAGCTCGCTTGGTGACCAAGTTGATGATACCGCCCGCGGAGCCTCGGCCATAAAGTGCGCCCGCAGGGCCTTTTACCACTTCGACACGTTCGATATTCGCTAAGCTTCGGTACGATTGCAGAGTCCCGTCATCACGCATACCATCACGGTACATATCGTTGAGTGCATCAAAACCACGAATCACAAATTGGTCTCGGCTTCCCTCACCCAAGGTGTTGTTAACTCCAGCAACACCATCAAGAGCATCCACCAAACGTACAGCACCGCGGTCTTGCATTTCCGTTTTTGTGACAACAGATACTGCCTGCGGTACATCCAACCATTCGACATCAGTTTTGGTACCCGACTGAGGCATATGCTCCGCGTAACCTTCGTACTGATGACCAATAACTTGCAGAGTTTCATCCACAGCTACACCTTCTGCTGCCATAACATTTGGCACAATAGATACTGCTGTTAATGCACCTCCAATTGCCAAAGCGAGTGGGGACAAGGCCAATCTAATGTTCATTATCTAATTCCATTTTAGTTTATAAAATCACAATAGTGCGAATGAAAACAAATATCATTTATATTTGCAATATATATTTTTTGATCTATATTTGCCTTGCAATATGCAACACCACTAATGACATAAGAGTCAATAAAAACAATAAGATAGGAAAATTCTCTTTCTTATATACCCGAAAGAGAGCACTTGAAAGCGAGTTGTGAGCAGGCGACAACAACGTTTTGAAAATTAGGAAAGCCCCATGAAATCTACGATAATCATCGTCAGTCACGTCGTGAATGATGCGATCACTCACGGCTTTGTACCGACAGCAAAAGCGATGGGTCTCCACGTCGTTTTGATCACAGACCACAAACTCAACCACTTAAAACTGGCCACTGATGACGACCGCTTTAATCCCGATGAAATTTTAGAATGTGATGTTTTTAATCCTCTTGATCTTATCGAGACCATCACAGAACGAGACCTAAAACCCGTTGCTGTATTCAGTAACAGCGACCATTTACAAACCTCCACCGCAATCTGTGCACAGTTCTTTGGTGTGCCTGCTAAAGATTGGAATGTGACGCTTAAGGCGAAAAACAAATACTTAACTCGTCAGGTTCTCAACGAAAAATCGTTACCTAATACTCAAAGTGTTTTGTTAAGTCGAGAGAGCGCTCCTGTATTCGATTTCGATTTTCCTGTCGTTGCGAAGCCCAAGGAAGGCGTCGCTAGTTTAGACGTGCAGCGCTGCGAGTCTGCAGCTGAGCTGGATAACTATTGCGATACGTTTTGGCAAAAGCACCCTACGACTCCCATTTTGGTTGAGGCGTTTTTACAAGGTCCGCTTATCACTGTCGAAACCATTGGCGACGGGGAAAATTTAGTCGCACTTGGGGGGTTCGATGTGGAACTCTCGGCGCCACCTTACTTCATCGAAACAGCGGCGAGTTGGAATGGTATTAACAGCGTGCACTACCGTGATGAATGTATACGTCAGCTTCAAGAATTCGGGGTGGGGTTTGGTGTCTGTCATAGCGAATTCATCATCACAGATTCGGGGCCGGTACTGGTCGAGATCAACTATCGAAGTATTGGTGATGGCCGGGAATTTTTGCTTGATAACCTCAGTGGCGGGAATTGGTTCAATACCATCTTAAGCCTTCACTTGGGTCACAAACTTGACCCTACATTTCGCATTGATGGCAACGCCCATGTGCACTATGTAGTGGCGCAACAAAGCGGTTTGATTGAAGGGTCATCAACCTCTTTCATTCACCAAGAGGGCGATATTGTCACTCAACAGCAAGTGCTTAAGAAGGTTGGTGAGACGTTCCAACAAAGTTTCTCCAACAAGGATTACCTAGCGAGAATTTCGGTCGTTTCTCCTTCTGGTCAAACTCTAGAACCCGCGCTACAACAGGCAATCTCTCGCTTCAATCTAACAGCAAAAAACGAGGTAACAGCATGAATGAAAACGCGTTATACCTCACTCAGCGATTAGTCGATACGTGTTTGCGTGAAGACTTGTTTGGATTGGTTTCTCAAAGCCTATTTAAATCTCAGCTCCCGAGTGAACTCAAACTATCTTCTTATCCTCGTAATCAAATTTGGGCTATTTTTGCGAGTTCAGACTTTACACTCTACTTGCCCGTTACTCCGAGCTATTACATGCAGAGTTGGGTATACGGCCAATCAGATGGCTCGAAAGGTGATGGTTGGTTCATCGAGAGAAATGGTGTCGTTGAAACCCAGCAACACTATCAAGATTGGATTGAATTATTGAAAGCAAGTGCTCACGAAAGCTCGCATTCGTTATTAGATGGTTATTTGCAAGAACTCGAATGCGCAGAAAAACACAAAGGATTGTGTGATAGCGCCTTCAGCCAGCACTCGGAAGCACTCATGCTGCCGATTTCTCAACTAGAACGTTGGGAGCAAAAGCTATTACTTGCCGATCAAATCGCATCCTATCTTGACCACCCTTACTACCCGACAGCACGTGCTAAATTCGGTTTAAGCGATCACGATCTAGAGAAATTCGCGCCAGAATTTGCACAAAGCTTTGAACTTCGTTGGCTCGCAATCGAGAAGTCACTCGTTACATTGACCAGCCCGCAGCCGGAATGTTGGCCGACGATGGAGCAAGTGGGCCTGCCCGCCGATTTTGCTCTTAGCCATGAGTTATTTCCTGCACATCCATTAACCCTTCAAAGCCTTGAAAGCCTCCCTGATTGCGTCATTGAAGCGCCGGGTGCTTATCTTGAGGTGACTCCTACCCTGTCAGTGCGCACAGTGGTCGTGAATCAAGCACCACAGGTCCACATCAAGGTGCCGCTGATCATGCGATCTTTGGGTACTAAAAACATTCGCCTAATCAAACCCTCCACGCTCTATGATGGGCATTGGTTTGAACGTTTATTGACGCACTTAGAGCAAACAGATCAAGACTTACACGGCACGCTTTTCCATTGCAATGAGAAACATGGCGGGCATGTTGGAGACGATAAAACCTTTGCTTACATTGTGCGTGAATACCCAGTGAGTTACTTCCAAGACAAAGCACTGGTGCCTGTGGCTGCCCTTGCCAGTCCAATGCCTGATGAACGTTTGTTCTTGGAACACCTCGCCGAACAGTATTATCAGAAAAACACGCTGACTTGGTTTAAAGATTACGTTGATCTACTTTGCAAAGTGCACCTTACATTGTGGATTCGTTACGGTATCGCTTTGGAGTCTAACCAACAAAACGCCATCATCGCATTCGATGAGCAAGGCAAGATGACCTTAGCCATGAAAGACAACGATGCTGCACGTATTTGGCCAGAGCGTTTCCAAACGTTTGAGCAACAATCACCCGTAAAATGCGATCATCTTTTAGACCAACGCATCACTGTAGATAGCGAGCTTGCTCTTGGTCAGATGTTTACCACCATTACTTTGCAGTTAGACATAGCCGCGATTGTGGAAGCAATGGCGACGAGAAGAATCGCCACGTCAGCTTATCTGTATGAAGTGGTCGCCAATAGCCTCTCACAACAACTTAGCCAATTGGAGAAACAAGGACACGACATCAAGATCGCAAACGAGATGTTGTTTGAGTCACCCAACCTGTACGCTAAATATCTATTGAGCTCGGGGAGCTTATTGTCTAAAGAGGCGTCTGGCGCAAGCGATATCAATAAATTTTATGGCTTATCAGCACCTAACTTTTTATTGCTAACCAGCGAAGAAGCACAACACGCTTACCTTGAAAACATCAAGCAGAGCGTGAGTTAACCCGTCATGACCAAACTCATCTATTGCGTGCTTTTAAGCCACTTTATCGCCGCGTTTGCAGCTTTAGGAATGCCGTTGTTTTTGCCAATGGTATTGCCGACATTGGATGCAAACATTACTGCGGACTGGGCAGGGATACTGTTCATTTTACCCACCTTTTGCACTGCCGTTGCGGCACGTTTTTGGGGACAGTTTGCTGATAAATATGGCAGACGTCGATCTCTATTACGAGCTCAACTCGGGCTTGCAGCAGGCTTCGCGCTGTGTGGCTTAGCCGATAATCTATCCATGTTTGTGTTTGGTCTTGTCGTTCAAGGAACCTTTGGTGGCACCATGGCCGCCTCAAACAGCTACTTATCCAGTCAAATCAACGATGCGAAAGCACTCGGTAAATCACTCAATAAAACTCAGCTTTCTGCCCGTCTGGCGCTAATTATTGCTCCGATAGGGCTTGGCTGGAGTTTATCAGCAACAAACCCGCTGAACGCGTACCTGTGGCTGTCCGCTTTGCCGCTATTCGCGCTAGTGATCACCTTAACATTACCCATTGATGGCTTAGCGAAATCTAAGGGAATTGTAAAAGATCAGGCATCGAAGAAAGCTCAATGCAGCCAAGTCAATTCGTTAAATACGCTTTACTGGGTGTTTGGCGCGCAGTTCAGCTTTGCTTTCGCCATGGTCGTCACGTTCCCCTATTTCTCGCCTTATGTGCAGCAATATGGCGTGACAAATCAAGCGTGGATTGGATTTCTATATGCCCTCCCACATGGTGTTTATCTGCTCTTTGCAGGGAAAGTTCATCTGTTCTCTGAATGGGTTGATCGCCACCAGCTTGAACACAATCAAGCGCAGCGTACTTTATGGCTAGGCTTTGGTTTGCTTTCACTCAGTGCAACAATGCATCTCACGCTATATCAAGAAGTGTTGATTATTGCTCGTATTGTTTTCGGACTTGGCATGGTTTGCTGTTATCACGGCTTGCATCAAGCATTGGCAAACCAAATTGATCGACGACAAAGCGGCAAAGTATTTTCGCGCTTTGACGCTATGTCTAAATGGGGTGGCGTTGCGGCTGGATTGAGCGCGTCTTTGATATCAAGCCTGGGCTGGCTTGAGGTTCCTTTCATACTTTCTATGTTGGTCAGTGGCATTGCTGCTATCGCGCTGATCATCCATTCAAAATTTGGACATCAACATGTTACAGACTCAATTATCTCCAAGTGAATATTCCGCTGAAGACCAAGTTCTTCAAAATCGTAAAAAAGTACTGCTAAATCGAGAAAAAGCCCAACTCAATACCATCATGGGCGTGGTGAACTGTTACTTACGTGAATACGCGATACCCAATGAGCAGGTTGATTGGTACTACAGTTCTTCCTCTCTGCCTCAAACTTTGAAAAGAAACTACAATGCTCACCAGCGAGTGGCTATTCACCTGCTTCACCAAAATCAGCCTCAGAAAAATGGGCTGATGGTTTTACCTATTGAGTACACCAGTAAGCTGGGAAAAGTGAAACTCAGCGATACACCTTGGGCCAAAATGCCCGGTGCAGCTTGGTGTAAGTTGGACGCAACGCAAACCCTGACGCTTCTACTCAGTTACCTAAAACAAGTGCTGACGATTCCATTCAATCACGAATTGATCGAGCAAATGGAAAACAGTTTGTTGATCACCGAACAGTTCCTAAACTCAGACAGATCACCTCAGTATCACAATGCGTTTATCGCATCAGAACAATCGTTACTTTGGGGACATACTTTTCACCCAACGCCAAAGAGTCGATCAGGCGTAAGCATAGATGATCTGCTAGCGTGTTCCCCTGAGGTTGGAGCGAAAGTTCCTCTGTATTGGTTTAAGGTGGATACTGCGTTGTTCGACGTCTTGAGTTCAGATGACCGAACTTCACCAACGACCATGCTTGAACAACTTGCGCCAGACGAGAACAATTCAGCAACTACCATGCTTTACCCTTGCCACCCATGGGAAAGTTACACGCTTTTGCAAAACCCGGTGGTCAAAATGGCCATTGAACAAGGCAAAATCATGCCTCTTGGATTAGGGGGGAAAAAACTCTTACCTACTTCATCCGTGCGCACTCTGTATCACCCAGATATGGATTGGTTTGCTAAGTTCTCTATCAATGTACGTTTAACCAACTGTGTACGTAAAAACGCATGGTATGAACTCGATAGTGCCGTTCAATTAACCTCAATTCTTCATCCAATCAAAGAGAGTGAACAGCTACGTAATCCAGTATTCAAGGTAATGACAGAACCTTACGCCACAACATTGAATCTAGAGTCTGTGGCTGAACAAGAACATG
This sequence comes from Vibrio sp. 10N.286.55.E10, assembly GCF_002872555.1. Taxonomy (NCBI): domain Bacteria; kingdom Pseudomonadati; phylum Pseudomonadota; class Gammaproteobacteria; order Vibrionales; family Vibrionaceae; genus Vibrio; species Vibrio sp. 10N.286.55.E10. Next base: position 167,208 of record NZ_MCSD01000010.1, on the reverse strand, counting down.
CGGATGTTATTAAGGCTCGAGAATCATTTGGTATTTTATATCGAGAGAATTTCAGTTTAAGTGAAACCGATATTTTGCAACCAACGTTAGCGGGTGCGCTCTTTGCTTACGACACTGACGGGAACAGTTGCATCGCCACTCAACTCAATCAAAAAGCACAAACAACACAAAGCCAATATGCAAATATCGCCACGCTGTGGTTTGAACGCTATCTGCATTGTTTGATTCCTGGTGTCTTTAACTACTACTTCAAACACGGAGTTGCGTTTGAACCTCACCTACAAAACACGCTGATTGGTTTTGAAAAAGACATGCCATGCTGTGTATGGATTCGAGACTTAGAAGGCACTAAGCTGCTACCCGAATTTTGGCCATCAGAGACACTTCAGCAACTTTCAGAGCGTGCTCGTCAATCGGTGTACTACAGCCGTGAGCAAGGTTGGAACCGCATAGGTTACTGCACCTTCATTAACAATGTTAGTGAAGCTATTTTCTTTATCGCTGAGGGGGACTCGGCACTTGAGAATACGTTATGGGGAACTTTAAAAGACGCTATCGTCCGCTGGCAGTCGATCAATGGTCAGCAACCAGAACTGATGGCATTGATTAACAATGGCCACTTCCCAAGTAAAAATAACTTCACAACCCGTTTGATGAAAAATGCCGATAAAGAGTCTGGGTACACACTAGTTGCTGCACCTTGGCCGACTCACAAAAGAGGAGCTCAACATGCTTAATTCGCCTCAACTTCCTGAGAACATCCATCAAGAAATCCACCAATTGGCCAAGCAACAAACTCAACCATTATGTGCTTATCTTTATGATCTCGATGCATTGAAGCAGCACATTAAGCAGATGCGCCATGTATTACCAAAAAACGTAGAGCTATTTTACGCCGCGAAAGCGAATCCTTCAGCGCCGATACTGCGCACTTTAGCTCCTTATGTTGATGGTTTCGAAGCGGCATCAGGCGGAGAGCTTACACACCTCCACCAGCAACAACTCAATAAACCACTGATCTTTGGTGGCCCCGGGAAAATGCCAAGTGAATTAGAGCAAGCAATGGAACTCGATGTTGATGCAATTCATGTAGAGAGCCTCACTGAATTACAACGCATTGGTGCTTTAACTCAGAGGTTGAATCGACCTGCTTCGATCTTCCTGCGTATGAACATAGACATTGGTGATATCACACTGAGCAAATTAGCCATGGGAGGAAAGCCAACCCCGTTTGGCCTAGATGAGAGTGAGTTAAGTAATGCCTTGATGTACCTACGCGATTTCCCCTTAATAAAGCTGAAAGGCTTTCACTTCCATTTGATGTCACATCAACTCGACGTTGATCGCCACCTCGCCTTGATGCAACGCTATTTCCAAGTGGTCAAAGAGTGGAAAAAAACCTTCTCACTCGATGAGTTGATCATCAACCTCGGTGGAGGTATGGGAATCAATTACCATAACCCTAAACAACATTTCCCTTGGATGGAGTTCTGCGACAAATTGGAGTTCCTCATTTCCAAGGAACATTTACAAGATTGGAAGCTGCGTTTCGAATGTGGTCGCTACATCTCTGCACCGTGCGGTTATTACGTGATGGAGGTACTGGATATTAAGCAAAACCTTGGTGAGAACTTCGTGATTGCTCGTGGTGGAACACATCATTTCCGTACACCTGCGGCACAGAACCATGACCACCCTTTTGTTATCGTGAAAAGTAATCAACAACCCACCATTTCACATCCGATAAGCCATGCTACAGCCACACTAGTTGGACAACTTTGCACTCCAAAAGATGTGATGGCACGAAATCAACATATCGACCAGGTCGATATCGGTGACTATGTGGTGTTCACCCTAGCAGGCGCTTATGCTTGGAACATCTCGCATCAAAACTTCTTAATGCATGAACCTCCGGTGTTTCATTATTTCTAGGCACCCCGCTGTGCTCTATGATTTCTAACTGACGGTTTGAGTTGAACATCCATAGAGCCAGCTAAAGACACTAAATGAAAAAGGCGTTAGTAAACTCAGGTCTACTAACGCCTTTCTTATGTTTATCTTACTCTTTTACCAAACAACTACGGCGATTGAGTAACCGAATCCCCACAGTGATCGCAATGCAGAACCAAACCGTAGTTAATTTAAATACAAGCACTTAGCATTTTTCATCGACTGCGTAGAGGGAATGGTACATGGACAACAGAATCACCATTTTAGAGTTTCTCAGAGTGTTCGATTGCATTCGCTCCTCGGGCAAGCAATTGGATAGCAAATATCAATTGGGCGAGATGGTAGCTTGGCATGATTACGATGGTTACACCTGTTGGTTAAACTACCGAGACGTTACCGTGACCCTGATGTTCCACGGCTCATTGAAGATCGAATACGACAAAGCATCGAACTATGAAGACTTCATCAAGCGTTGTTTAGCTATGCTTGAAACTGAACCCTCTCCTTAAACTATGCATCGCTATAGAGCGAATAACGCATAGCCTACGAGGAAGCAGTGGAGAAAATGATGAACGGAACCCATTGTAAAAAGCGGTTACCCCTTAGGCTAACCACACCTTTACTCCTTCTACTCAGCCTACATTCGTTAATTCTTAAGGCAGATGCAACAGGGACAAACATGATCGACTTTACACAAGCGAGTGAGCATCAAAACTGGACAGTGACCAACGACAATGTAATGGGTGGCATCTCAACAGGCGAGCTCATTTATCTTGATAATATGAGTCGATTTAGGGGAGAGCTATCGTTAGAAAATAATGGTGGATTCAGTTCCATAAAGCGCTCCATTGAATCACCTGCCTATGAAATAGATAGTGCAGAGCTAATATTCTTTGGTGATGGACGCACCTACCAACTGAGGTTCACAACATCGAAGGACGGTCATCGCGTTCAATACAAACACGATTTCGATACCATTAAGGGAGAGCAATTTAGCAAGGTGTTCCACTTCCATGATTTTCAAGCGGTGTTCAGAGGTCGGCTACTGAGCGATGCGCCGGAACTTAAGGCACAAGACATCAAACAAATCGGCTTTTTGATTGCAGACAAGCAGCCCTCTCCTTTTGAGCTGGACCTAATACAGTTTCACTTCAAAACATCGCAACCTATCACATCACCAGAAGCTGACTAATCCGCAAACAAAAGCCCGTGATACCTTTTGACTAGCAATCAGATATCACGGGCTTCTTCTATTTAAACCGTCAACGATTAGTATTTGATGGCCGTTTTACCAATCGAGGCACTGCTTTCAATACGTTGATGTGCATCTTTGATTGTATCCACACTAAAGCCATTTAGGGTCGTGGTAAGCGTCGTTTTAATACGGCCCGCATCAATCAGATTCGCAGCTTGGAATAGGATGTCTTGCTGCTTCTGAATATCGTCGGTATTAAACAGCGAACGTGTAAACATCAGCTCCCAAACAAAGCCCGCTGATTTGCCTTGCAGCGCTGATAAGTCAACGCCACCGTCAAATTCAACAATCGAACTGATCATGCCTTGCGGTGCGATCAACTCAACCATCGCATCCCAGTGCCCTTTTGTATCAGCAACATTGAAAATGTAGTCGACATGTTGAATGCCTTGCTCTCGCACAGATTCGACAAGGTTACGGTGGTTCACCACATAGTCCGCTCCCATATCCCTTACCCACTGTTCCGTTTCAGGTCTTGAAGCTGTCGCGATAACATTGAGGTTGGTCAGTTGCTTAGCCAGTTGAATCGTAATTGAACCAACGCCGCCCGCACCACCAATGATCAGGATAGATTTTTTCTCTTCAAGACGAACTCGCAGGCGGTCAAACAATGCTTCCCAAGCGGTAAGTGTTGCTAGTGGCATCACTGCTGCAGCCTCATCAGAAAGGCTCTTAGGCGCTTTAGCCGTAATACGGTAATCCACAGCTTGGTATTCTGCGTTAGCACCCATGCGTGTTACGTCACCCGCATAGTACACTCGGTCACCGACTTCAAAGCCTTCAACGTCAGCACCTTTGCCAACAACTTCACCGACTGCGTCATAGCCCAACACTTTTGGCAGCTCAAGAGTTTTGTCTTTGGCATTACGAATACGAATTTTTGCGTCAGCAGGGTTGATAGAAGTCGCGCTCACTTTTACCAGCAAGTCATTATTTTTTAGTTCGGGAAGACTCGTTTCAAACTCAAATAAACTGTCTTGTTCTGTAATCGCAAGTGATTGAGTAAATCCGATTGCTTTCATTGTTAATGGTAATGACATGATACTTCTCCTTAAATTCGATAATTGAATCTTAGAGAATTCTCGCTTTAGATAAACAGCCTAATATTTGAATTATTATCAAATGATTTTTGATAATAAGATGTATATGCGCAGGAAAAATACTAAGATTAGCAATTTGAAAATGCCTAATTTATGGGTAACCGAACAACCGATTCAAGGTTCAGAACAGGGAAACGAAATGCTTCTTGAAGACTTACAGGTCATTTTGAAAGTGGCGGAGTTTCGCAGTATCACCGCTGCAGCCACCAACCTAAATATGCGCACTGCCACAGCAAGTGCAGCAGTAAAACGTGTTGAAGCGGCACTCGGTGCTGAGTTATTTGTAAGAACCACGCGCCACCTAAGGCTCTCTTCTGCAGGCGAGCGTTATTTACCGGAATGCGAACAAGCCTTAAAGATGTTGGAGCAAGCAAAGCTCAACATGCGCGAAGAGCTCGGTATTCTTGACGGTGAAATTCGAATTGCGCTTTCATCGGATCTAGGACGCAACCTAATCACACCTTGGTTAGATGAGTTCTTGCTTGAATACCCAAAGGCGACGCTTCGTACTAGCATCAGCGATAGCAATATCGACTTCTACCGAGATTCCGTCGATATTGCGTTGCGTTATGGCTCCCCGACCGATGCCAATATGTATGGCTTTAAAATCTGTGATGTACCCAGAATATTATGTGCGGCCCCTGAATACTTGGCTGAAATGGGAACACCAAAACATCCGAGTGACTTAGCTCAGCACAATGGTTTGCTTTATCAACTCCACGACATGTTGCAAGACGAGTGGGTGTTTAACGATGGTGCTCAAGATCATAAAGTGAAACTAAAAGGAAATCGCGCTTCCAACGACGCAGACCTTGTAAGGCGTTGGTGTATCGCAAGTAAAGGAGTGGCAATAAAATCTTGTCTAGACATGTCACCTCATCTGCTTTCAGGTGAAGTTATTAAAATTATGCCTGAATTTAAGCCGACACCTACCGAGTTGTGGTTAGTGTGTCCAAGTCGTCAATCCATCACTCCGACTGTGCGTCTACTGAGAGATTTATTCAGAGAGAAGACCGCAGAGATCCTTTCGCAACTGAGCGAGCAAGGCATTATAGATACTCAAAAGTCTTAGCGACCTAGAGATAAAAAAGGCGTTAGTGAACTTTTAAGCCACTAACGCCTTTCATCATTTGAACATCACACCATATTGATAGATGTATCGTCTAATACGAGTGCTTAGTTTGACTCGTCTTCAACGTCACAGTCAGCACAGCACTGAAGAGCAATCTCATGTTCGAAGGTGATGGTGTCTTTACCTTCTTCTACTAGCTCTGCGATTTCGTCTGCCACTTCTTTTTCATCATCCGCTTCGATTCCACTTTCTAACTCTTCTTCTGAATAACCAAAGAAGTTAAGCAGTAAGTACTCGCGAGCTTCTTCTTTCGTGCAAACAACGTCTGCTGAAAGATCGGGTGTAACCTCGCCTTGTGCAAGTGTCGCTGTCACTTGTGCGATAGCATCATCTTTCATCGCAGGCGTTAACCAACCAAGATCAGTACTTACTGTCGTTTTTTTACAGTCGAAGCAAGGCAGTTGGTGAAAGTAGTATTGAAAGGTAGTCATAGGTAAATTCTTCTTTAAATGTTGTATAGCGAGATTATGCGCGTTTTGTAGCAAATTACTATCTCAATCAACATTGGAGGCAGAATAGCCGCTAGTTATTTGTACTAAGAGTAAACAAATTAATGAGATGACGTAACAAAAATGCTTTTTCTAGTCGACCTATCCGTATCACAAACTCACAACAAAGCTAAATACGAACCGCTCCAGATAAAGCGACAACCCGTTGGAGTTTACACATCAGTATTTAAGAAATAGTAGCGGTAGGTAAAGTTAAGCTCCCTTCCTGTAGCGACCAAAGCTTCGTTCTGTATCTTCAACCCCAAAAGTAACCTCCCCATACTTACAAGGTACGCGTTTCTATTGTCTCCAGTTCGAGGTTTTAGCTTTCGATTTTCCCTTTTGCATACTCGATCAATCACTCGTAGGAGCTCCGTTAGCATTATGGGGGAAGGTTCAATTCGATCAAGGCATCAATACCTTTGACCGGCATAAAAAAAGAGCACTGGCGTGCTCTTTGGAGTTACGTGAAAGTCTATTTTTATGATTAAGCCATTTCTGGTTCTTTCACTGACGTTGTTGCATTCTTATGCACGGTAACATCGCCACCTAACACTGTTGCATGTACGCGAATGTCTTTGATTTCTAGCTTGGGTGTCTCTAATGGGTTTGCGTTTAACACAGCAAAATCAGCTAATTTCCCTCCACAAATCGAGCCCTTATTGTCCTCATGCCCCATTAAGTAAGCAGCACCTAGTGTAACCGCATGGAGAGCTTGTTCTGCGGGTAAGCACTCCTTCTCACCGTACACATTGCCAGAAAAAATACACTTGCGATTCATTGCCCCCCACATCATAAACAGCGGATTAACCTGAGTTACACCATCGTCACACTGAAAAGCGACCGTTTTCGCATAATACAAATTCAAGGTTGTCATCTAAGCTAAAGCCTGACTTTTCAAGCGCTAATGTATTCAGACCAGCAAGGTGGCAGCTTGCGTGCATAAAAAACACTGGAGAGTCACCAATCACTGAATCTAAGAAATAACGATTCACAACCGTGTCATCTGCCATCAATAATGGATCTAACCCCATAGATTTAACCATCAACTCGCTTTTCCAGCCTGCTCTATCGTACCTGTGAATAGTATTTTCCCACCTCGTACAACGGTTGCCGAAGCCTTTGGAATATCTGCATTCATTGTAATAAAATGGCCGGTGTATAGGACGGTTTCTTCATTGTATTGAACACCAGGCTTAAGAGCTGTTTTAGTTCTCATTGTTAAACTCCAAATGTGTAAGGTGTATTGTATTTTTGTTCGTCTTCAACTTGTCTTAACCTGGATTTCGTTTCGAGAATTTAAAAGTGAAATAAAATGATGAAATAAAATAGCGATCTAAAAAAAGGTAAAGATTATGATTTATATGAGTTTTTAGCTATAAGGAGTGCCAGTGCTGTTCAAAAAAGGAATGAACTTCAAAACTGCCGATTGGGTACTCATACTCAATCTCGGGGTTAAAAGTAAAGGTCGATAGCTCTAAGATAATGAACAAACTCAATAATGCCGCCATCATAATCACAACGAACAATTTAAAATAAAAACTCATCACTGCATTCCTTATTAATTAGTAATGTAGTCTTTATAAAGCTTATTCATCGTCCGTTTATTGACAATCCACGCTATAAAACAAATTTTCATCTATTGTCATTTTTATTATTTGCCCTCGATATAGTTGAATGAATCTACTCAGTAAAAAAGCGAGCCACTTGGGCTCGCTTTTGAATAGTCTTTACTGTTTCTAATCAAAACGATAATAGAAACCAAGGATCACATCGTAACTCGCTTCATTTTCCATATCTTTGAGCATCAGATACGGCTCTAGGCCAGACTCTCCCATGTATCCTACATAAAACTCGTGGCTAACAAGATAGTTGTCCCCCATAGATTCATACGCTAAACCGAAATCTAACTCTGCGCTCATTTTCTCAGACAAAGGCATACGGCACTTACCATGTACCGCTCCTGGGTTGTACTCCAATCCGGTTGTATCTTTTTTGGCTTCAACACTAAATATACCGGCGACAGACCCCGCCATTTGATGCCCCCCCCCCCCAAAAAAAAAAATGTACTACCGATTCCCAGTAAATTAGTACCAGACACCGTGAATAAGAAAGTAAGCAGTGCGGGTTCTCGGTAGTGATTGTCTGCCATTGATAAGGAAAGGCAATTCATCAACGTGGTACCTAAGACATGAAGAATACAACATTGGCTTTTTCGTCAGTTAGTTGTTTCCTTTTGAGGAAGCACTAGGGTTTGAAATATTCGAACTCACCCTAGCACCCGATTACCAGCATGAATCCGCACCACATAACGCAGGCGTCACTGAGCATAGCTTATGTATTTCAGGAGAGACGGCCGCGGTGTTTGGTGGTGAGTGGCATACGTTACGAGCAGGGCAAGCAGTTCGCTTCAATGCTAACCAGAACCATGGCTACAAAAATATCGGTGGAGACAATGCGGTGTTCCATAATGTAATTCACTACCCTAATAACAAGCAATAGTGCCAGATTTACCGCTAACGGATGTTTAGCGCTAACGAAAGAGCTGTCAAACCACTGACCAGTATTACTTTTGAACGACTATACGTTGACGACCATGCTGCCATCTTCGGCTTGATAACGAGCCCATAGTTGAGAGAGGTTTTCTTTATTGAGCTGTATCTCTTTTTCTTTCAGAAAAACTTCGTTGTGCAGCTTCGAATACGAGCGCTCAGCAAGGTCACAGCTAAATGTAACGATGGTTTTCCCTTCCCCCATTCTAGCCGCAGCGTATAGCGCCCCAGCTACGTTCAATGACGAACTGCTTCCTAGAAGAATACCGTCATGCTCCGCAACAAGGCGAGATATTGTAACTAAATCCTGATCGGGTAGAGTGATTGCACGATTGATTTTTGCCTGCCTGAAATTTTCAACCGTCCGCATGATCCCTATGCCTTCCGTGAACGAGCTTCCCGTTGATTGATAGTGTCCATTACGGAGAAATGAATAAATGCCGGACCCATTTGGGTCAACTAACCAAGTTTCGAGATTGGGTTGCTGCTCAGATAGATAGTGTGAGTTTCCAGCAATGGTTCCCCCCGTCCCCACCACTGAAACTAGAGCATCAATATTACCTTGTGTTTGCTGCCAGATCTCCGGTCCCGTATTTAAATAGTGCGCTCGATAATTACTGAGATTTTCGAACTGATCTGCCCACCAATAATTCTCATTTTCAACGCCAATCCGCTTGGCCGTGTGGTAAAAGTGTTCAGGGTTTGCAAACGGACAAGGGTCGACCAATAACAGTTCAGCGTTATAAAGCGAGATCATACGCTCTTTCTCTTGTGCCTGCCCTTTTGGCATCACCACCAACATTTTGTAACCGAGAGATTTAGCCACTAGAGCAAGGCCGATCCCCGTATTTCCTGCGGTACCTTCAACGATTGTCATCCCAGGCTTAAGCTTGCCAGCTTCTACGGCATCCTTAACAAGCTGAAGAGCTGCTCTATCTTTAATCGAACCACCCGGGTTCTGGTGTTCGCACTTAAGAAGAATCTCACAACCTGATATCTCTGAAAGACTGTTGATTCTAACAAGATCGGTATCGCCAATCAGTTCGCTGAGATTGTTTGCAATATGGGCAGATGACATCGCGACTCCGTTTATTTGTTGAGGATAGGTTTGTTCTTCGATTGGTTTGTCGATGATCATAAGCGTAGCTCTGAGACCTGCTTAGTCAAGAAGTGCCGGAATTGAAAACACTTTCATTTTCCAAATAACAATTATAATTAGGGGTGATCGATTAGATTGAGGGTAAATAAGATGTTTCTAAAAGAGAAAAAGAGCGGTGACCTCGTAGATGTTACTGAAATGACCAAATTAACCAACTTATTCCAGGACAGTATCGAAGGTCGGTTTCAAGCTGGTGAAGAGCAGCAAGACCCTGAGATTTTTAAAAAGTCCGAACTGATGTTTATGTCAGGTGAAGAGTTACCTAGATGCTGGACAGATCCAAACTACCGCTCAGGGACTAAATAACCTAAGCGATTCCGGAGCACCAGAAACTCTGTTCTAAAGGTGTTTGACAAGCGCCTTGTAGGCTATAGCCCCTGCTAAAACATTCAGACGCACCTTAACTAGACACCAAAAAGCGAGCCACTTGGGCTCGCTTTTCATTATCTGATTTTCTTAGAATCTATTACAGATAGTTCTACCAACGGTTAAATAATCACGAGCTCTTCGTTGGCTAGCAAGCTATTAGAATCGCAACTACTAACACGGATTTGGACAAGTAATCGCTAGGTCGTGTTGGACAAATCGTTAAATAAGTTTAAATGCCTTAGTTAGACTTTTTAGTGTCTAGATGTCTTAGATCTTCAACTACTGGTTGGATCCTTACGTCATTTCCTCCTTTCCAGTTAGCTGCATATACTCGCATCCAGTTTTCACCTAGGAATAGAGAAACTTCATCTTTCGTCCAACCATGTGTTGTTTCCAAAGCATCGACCACGGCCCAAATATCGGCAGGATGCCCAATCTCAGAGATGGATCCATACCCTAATGCTGGTGGGTAGTTTTGTGGATTCGAGGAAATCATTGTAAGTGAATCTTTAAGGTTGTGTAGGTAATCAACAGCAACGGCGACATGACGCTTACCATCGACACCAAGTTCACGCTCAATTAAATCAGAAATATAGACAATGTGTCCGGCAACTGATTCGCCCGATGCATCGGACTCCTTGTTCAGGAAGCCGCCAACAAAATTAACGCCTATTAGACCATCAGTCTTAGCGATCGCTAATATTGCTTCATCATTGATATTTCTAGAAATTGGCATGAGTGCAGCAGCATTTGAATGTGAAGCCACTACAGGGGTTGTAGAGTATTTAGCTATATCAATACATGTTTGGTTTGAGTCGTGCGAGCAATCCGGTACCACACCATTTTTGTTCATGTGCTTTAATGCGGCTAATCCTAATTTTGTCAGCCCCTCACCATTTCCTACGCCTCCCTTTACAGATTCACCAGAGCCAGAAAACTGATTGTTTTTATTGTAAGTGAATGACATGAGCTTAACGTCTTGGCTAAATCGGTCAATATGAGTTATATCTTCACCCATGGGGGTGATTGCCTGAAAATTAAAGATAACTGAGGTGACACCTACAGCTTTGTTTGCCTCGATTTCTTCAACGGTTGTCACGTGTTTTTGGCCATGTTTTTCGGCCAAATATTTTTTTGTAGCAGGCACTCGATCATAAATTTCTTCGATGGTTTTATCGGTGCCATTTGATAGCGTGGTTGAATAAACATCGTAATCCTCCTTACCAGCAATCGCGAGCATATCAAACTGTTCAGCCGTCATTGCAGGGAAGCCTTTCCCATCTGAACCAATCCCACCGACAGCAGTGCCATCGATAACAATGCGATCAGCATACTTTGCCTTATACTTTTTACGAAACTTAGCGCGATCCTCGTCAGTGTATGGCGCAGCAGCATCCACTAAAATATCAATACGCTGCTTTATTTGATCGGCTGGTTTTACATTACCCTCGTGATCAAGCGCATTCCAATATTTAGCATTAATATCTTCAGAGAGTGTAACTTCAGAAGAAACCGCGCCAGTTGCTACGGTTAAACATGTGAGTGCCAGTATTGAATATTTCATATGCGCTTCCTGATTAAAGTGAATCTAAATAGTAAACAGATTGTTATAGCCATCTTAATTTATTCATATCTGCAACTACTTACCTTTTTATGCAAAGGGAGTATATTATAAGAAATCACGTTAAGTTGGAGTTAAGAGTGATTCCATTAGTCAGTGCCCAATTAGTGAAAGCCATTTTGAGTGGTTATCAAAAAGTACTCGGAAAGACAGTAGATATAGAAGCCTTTGGCCTTAGCTATCATATCTATGAACAAAACTCATATTACTTTCCGTCTAAACCACTCATCGTTTTTCTTAACTTCTTACACCATACTTTGAGCACAAAACAACTCGTTGATTTTTATACATATATAATCAATAACTTTGCTATTCCTCATTACTTGGCCCAGTGTTCGAGTAAGCCTACCAATGTAAGAGATTCTTTGCAGAAGATGATAGAGATTTCTCGGATACAAGCGCCGTCCGCTCAGATTACGTTAGAAGAAAATAGCGACGTATTTTGGCTAAAAAGAACCCAAGTGATTCATGGATTGGATGACACACCCTCTGACTTTGTATTCGTTCTCTTTGTTCAGTTATGGATCAACACCATGTTGGGCAAGGCAGTGAAAATACATAAAATTCACACCCCTTCAAAGTCGCTATTTACACTTGGGACATTAACAGTGACTAACCCTCAAACGGATATTCATTATCAAAAGGGGTTCACTAGCGTTGGCTTGTTAACTTCGTTATTAGAACGAGAAACGACCTTACCTAATGAGTATTTTGAAAATCTACAATCGAGATTAGAGCCGATTGATTTTTTAGATTCGGTCAAACATGCGATGGACAGTTATCTTGGAACTGAAAACTACAGTATTGATAGAATTGCCGGCGTGCTAGGTGTAAGCGTCCGTCAGTTTCAATACAATTTAGAAGCACATGGTGTTACGTATCAGAAGTTGAAAGATGAAGTGATACAACACAATGCGAAATGGCTAATACTACAGAATCAGTCGAATTTATCGACTATTGCGACGCAACTTGGCTACTCTTCTATCACTCAGTTTTCGAGAAGCATTAAACGCATTACGGGCATGTCTCCACGCGCGTACAAACAGCATTTGTTCAATGAACAACTTGGGAGCTAAGGGGCGAAAGAATACCGATGTTCGACTCTTCGATTTAGAGCCAAATCTTAGATACATGTATATTCTCAGTTATCACTCAGAAGCAATAACTGTTTTGACTACCAGGTAAATATCTCTTATTGGCAATTTTGGCTTTGCTGTAGCGCCCCATTAGAGAGAGTTTTTATCATCGTTGGATTTCTAATTCCCCTTAAAGTACTCAACCAGAAAATCAATAAAGGCACGTATTCGATAAGGTTGATATTCACCCGACTTATAGACCGCATGCATGGGTAAACTTGCCGCGGTGTAGTGCTCAAACAACGGCACCAATTGTTCATTTTCAAAGTACGGTTGAACCATCCAACTTGGTAATGCTCCAATTCCATGTCCCGCTAATGCCATAGCCAACAGCATGTCTGAACTATCGCTTTTAAAGACTTCTTTCACCTTGACCTTTAGTTGTGGGGCCAACTCTTGTTCAAATACCCAAGTGTTTGATGGGGAGGAAAGAGAGTACGTAAGGCAATCATGATGTTTTAAGTCGCTAGTGAGTTTCGGGGTAGATCGGGTTCTCAAATAGTCTGGAGAAGCAAAATATACCAACTGGTTGTTAAACAAAAAACGGGCTTTGTAATCAGAATCTTCGAGGACAGAGACACGCATAGCGATGTCAATACCACTTTCAATAAGGTTAATTTGTTTGTCATTTACCGATAAATTGATCAATACCTTTGGATGCTTAGTCATAAACTGTCCAATAGGTTTAGCAAGCAATCGTGTCGCCATCGCACTCGGTACTGACAACGTTAGCTCTCCAACCACCTCGGAGAGTTCGCCTTTTAACTCCGCTTCTGTGGACTCCATTTCTTCTATGACTCGCTCACAATAAGCCAGATAGCTACAGCCCTGTTTTGTGAGTTCAATTCTTCGACTATTACGATAGAACAATGAAAAGCTGATATCACGCTCCAACCAGGCAATTTTTTTGCTGATAGAACTTTGCGTGACGTTCATCTCATCGGCAACAGCCGTAAAATTTCCTAAGTAAGCCGTCCGAATGAATACTCTCATGCAGTTGATCTTGTCCATTTGGATTCCATGTAGGAATGGATGGTATACCGATTTTACTATTCAACACCCCTAAATGGAATGATTTAATAACGGCATCACACTAGAGGAGTCTATTAATGAATACTAAATCACAACCCATTGCGATAGTTACAGGCGCTAACGGTGGCATTGGAAAAAATTACACTCGTATGATGCTCGACGATGGATATCAATTAGTTATGGCTGTGCGTAATGCGTCCGCAGGAGAATTGGTACGTGAAGAACTGCTCAAATCTCATCCGGACGCTTTAATCGATGTGCTAACGGTGGATATGAGTAGCCTATCGTCAATTAAGGCGTTTTCTAAACAGGTAACCCAAAAATATACTCGGATTGATGTACTCGCTCACAACGCGGGTGTCTACTTTTTTGATAACAAGCGTCGAGAATCTGAGGATGGAATCGAGCTAAATGTTGCGGTCCATGTTGTTGGCCCGTATGCGTTAACAATGCAGTTACTACCACTACTAAAAGAAACTCGTGACTCACGAGTGATCACCATGTGTTCTACTGAACATCACGGGGCTGAATTGGATCTTAGTGATCTTCAAATGGCGGAAGATTTTGAACAAAAGGGCAACACAATCGCTTACGCTCGTAGTAAATTTGCAGGGCTGGCACTGAGTCACGCGATGGGAAGACAATTTGCAAAAGACGGATTCAATATTAAGGTAATTGCGGCGCATCCAGGCGTTTCTATTACGGGTATTCAGCATAAGGGTAACCCTACATTTATGCAGCGTGTTGCCATTTGGGTATATGGTAAATTATTCGCAGCAACCCCAGCAGAGGCAGCAAAGCCACTTTATTTAGCCTCAACAATTGGAAACATGGGAGAGTTTTACGGCCCCACAGGGTTTAAGGAAATGAAAGGTAAGGCAGGACTCGTTCATCCGGATCCAGAGGCTCTTGATGAACAAGTAGGGACGAGCCTCATACGTCAAATGGCTACACTCAGTGGCGCTAATAGTGAATGACTGTATGATCATCTTTACTAAGCGAAATAGACTCGTTCATGAAATAAAATCTGAATACTATTTCTAAATATACCGACCATTAAGATGGTATCGAACAACGACCTAACTACCGTCACTGTTCGTTGAGAGGTTAAACAATGTTATTTATTCAGGGTTACTCATTGCGTTTTTCTTATTTGCAAGCTCAATCAAAATCTTTGGTTGGCTAAATAAAATCTATGAACCGCAATTAGCTTTTTTTCACCGTTACGGACTTAATCGTGCGGCGATGTTTGCGGTGGGAGTGGTTGAAACAACAGGTGCGATAGTGATGTTAGCTGGTATGATTACTGAAGACTCATTGTTAAGCGCCGTTGGTGCAAGTTTCATTGCTTTTACTTCAGTAGGCGCAATATTCTTTCATTTCCGTTTTGACACTTGGAAAGATGCAATACCGTCGACAGTGACGCTTCTTCTTTCTGTTCTGATTTTTTCACCACAATTAGAGATGCTTTAACCATACATATAAAACAAAAAAGCGAGCCACTTGGGCTCGCTCTCAAATCATCTATATTTGCTTAAGCGGTTACTTAGATTACAGAAGTTCTACCGACTGTTGAGCAATCACAAATTCTTCGTTGGTTGGGATAACCATAGCTACTGCGTCTAGCATTTCAGACTTAGCGATGATGCCTTCAGCACCAAAGCGAGCCGCTTCGTTACCCGCTACATCTTCAACAAAACCTAAAATCTTAAGGTTGCTTAGGATCTCACGACGAATTGGTAGAGAGTTCTCACCGATACCACCAGTGAAGATGATGCCATCTAAAGAGTCTAGCGTTGCAAGGTAAGAAGCAACGTATTTAGCTACACGGTAAGTAAACACCTCAAATGCAAGCTTAGCGCCTTCATGGCCCTCTTCCATTGCTTCTAAGATGCCACGAGCATCGCTCGTAAGGCCAGACACGCCAAGGAAGCCAGACTCCTTGTTTAGAGAGTTGAAGACTTGCTCTTGTGACCAACCTTTCTTAAGTAGGTACTCGATGATGCCCGGGTCTAAGTCGCCACAACGTGTGCCCATCATAAGGCCAGAAAGCGGTGTGAAGCCCATTGATGTATCAACACTGTTACCGTCTTTGATAGCACATACAGACGCACCGTTACCTAGGTGAACAGAGATGAAACTCGCTTCTTCAACTGGCTTGTTTACCATTTTCGCAGCTTCACGGCTAACGAAGTAGTGGCTCGTACCGTGGAAACCGTAACGACGAACACCAAAGTCTGTGTATAGTTCTTTTGCGATTGCACCAGTGAATGCACGCTGTGGCATTGTTTGGTGGAAAGCCGTATCAAATACAGCAAATTGAGGTAGAGAAGGGAAAGCTTCAATCGCAGCACGGATGCCGATAGCACCTGCAGGGTTATGAAGTGGAGCTAGGTCAGATAGACTTTCAATTTCGTTCGTTACTTCTTCAGTAATACGAACGGTTTGAGTGAACTTCTCACCGCCGTGAACGATACGGTGACCGATAGCAACGATATCAGCAGTGAAGCCTAGATCTTCCATCAGGCCAACTAGTTTGCCAATGGCAATTTTGTGGTGGTTACCCTCACCTTGAATGGCAATTTCAGTTTTCTCGCCTTGATATTTCCAGCTCATGCGAGCATCTTCAAGACCAAAACACTCCCCTAGGCCACTCAATACTGCTTCACCAGAAACAGAATCAATGACAGCAAATTTTAGGGATGAACTACCCGAGTTAATAACCAGAACAAACGAATTAGACATTGGATATGGATCCTGTTTCAGTACGAATTGGATGAAGTATTTACTTCAATTTTAGTTAAGCCCATTATTCAATAATTTTTGAATCTTTCAACTTTTGTTTTGAAAAAATCACTAAATGAACACAATTAAGTTGATCTTAGTCATTAAACCATTTATTTCGAGAGCGAAATTAAAAAATAGTTGAATAAGAAAGTTAGCGAACAGGTGACGCAAACGAATGCTCACGTTATTTTTAACTTGATTGAGTTAATTAGAGCGACTCGAACAGATGCAGTCAATCCGCCTAGAAAACAACCGCCCTTCCCTTTCGTCTGCTTATCATTACCGATAACTTTTTACTCGATTTCTCAGTGCTTACATCAAAAATATCACAGGTGTGTTGAGAATAATGAACGACAGAGCCGATCTTCTTTTGATTGCCTTCGAGCACAACCCTTCGAATAAATGCACTGTAACGTCGCTGAGATAGCCTTCACTCTTTGTTTTAGTATCTTGTAGCACGTTCTCGCTGTATAGACTTAGAACGCGATACAGCTAAGTTTAGGCGTGAAGCTTAGTTGAAGTAAGCTGACTACATATATCGAGCCAACCAAAGCTTAAGTTCAAATAGCAGGCACAAAAAAGCCGAGCATTACGCTCGGCTTTTAAATTCAGTGTCTAGACTAAGCGTCTAAGCGAAAGGTTGATTAACCTTCGTTGCGCTCTGGACGACGACCACGGTTACCACCGCCATTGCCGTTACCATGGCCACGTTCGCCACGGAAGTTACCACGGTGATCGCCACCACGGTTACGGTCGAAACGACGCTCGCCATCACGGCCGCCTTCACGGTTACCATCGCGTGCACCATCACGGTTGCCACGGTATCCACCACGACCGCCTTCACGGTTGCCACCTTCGCGGTTACCATCACGGTTACCACGGTAGCCGCCACCATCACGACCGCCACGACCGCCGCCACGGTTGCCATCACGACCGCCGCCGCCACGACGAGGCTCACGGAAGTCGTTGAAATCAACAACAACAGCGCCAGCTTCTTTTTGACGAATACGTAGTTTGCTTAGCTTACCCGCAGTTTCAGAGTTCATTGCTTTTGGCAGTTGAACGTAAGTAGAACCTTGGTCTAGCTTGATAGCACCGATAGAGCCTTTAGTTAGGCCAAGTTCGTTTGCTAGTGCGCCAACGATGTCTTTAACCTGAACGCCTTGCTCACGGCCAACTTGTAGTTGGTAAGTATCCCAATCTTGCGTATTGAAGTTGCGATCGCCACGACCATTTTCACGGTCTTCACGACGCTCTTTGCGACGGTTTTTGTCACGCTCAATAGCAGCGATCATTGGGTCTTCGCCAACGTAGAATAGTGGGCTCTTACCTTGCTGACGCTTAAGAAGCATTGCAGCTAGAGTAGCAGCATCAACTTCTAGAGACTCTTGAAGTGTAGAGATAAGACCTGCAAAGTTTTCTAGAGCTTTGCTTTCTTTCTCTGTTTCAAGTTCAGCGCCAAGCTTAGCAACACGTGCAGCAGCAACTTGGTCACGTAGAGGAAGTTGAATTTCTTCCATAGATGACTTAGTTACGCGCTCGATTGTACGAAGCATGCGAATTTGGTTAGTGCGAACTAGTAGGATCGCTTTACCTTTACGTCCAGCACGGCCAGTACGACCAATACGGTGGATGTAAGATTCAACATCGAATGGGATGTCGTAGTTAAATACGTGAGTGATACGTGGAACATCAAGACCACGTGCTACAACGTCAGTTGCAACTAGAATGTCGATAACACCTTGTTTGATGTGATCAACAGTGCGCTCACGTAGAGACTGAGGAATATCACCGTGCAGTGCAGCAGCTTTGAAGCCACGTGCAGATAGCCAATCAGCTAGACGCTCAGTATCTTGACGAGTACGTACGAATACGATTGACGCGTCAGTTTCTTCAGTTTCTAGAAGACGAGACATTGCTTCGTCTTTTTCTACGCCTTTAACAACCCAGAAGTTCTGCGCTACTTTATCAACTGTGTGGTTAGTACCAGCAACGTCAACTTTAGCCGGGTTACGTAGGTAACGGTCAACAATAGTCTTAACCATTGGAGGCATAGTTGCAGAGAAAAGTACACGTTGTGCAGATTCTGGAGCTTGCTCTAGGATCCAAGTAACGTCATCTACGAAGCCCATTTTTAGCATTTCATCTGCTTCATCAAGAACAAATGTGTGTGCTTCATCTAGGTGTAGACGGTCACGAGTTAGTAAGTCTTTAACACGACCTGGAGTACCAACAACAATGTGAGCACCGCGGCTTAGAGCACGCATTTGGTCAACAATTGAAGCACCACCGTAGATTTCAATAACCTTAAGACCTTTGATATCACGGCCAAGGTTTTTGATTTCCGCAGCAACTTGGATCGCTAGCTCACGAGTAGGAGCCATGATGATTGCTTGTGGTTTGTGTTGGTTTAGGTTGATTTTGTTAAGTAAAGGCAGAGAGAATGCTGCTGTTTTACCAGTACCAGTCTGTGCTTTACCTAGTGCGTCACGGCCTTCAAGAAGAAGAGGAATAGCTGCTGCTTGGATTGGAGTCGGAGAAACGAAACCCATGCTATCAAGAGCTGAAAGAATGTTATCGTTTAGGGCTAATTCATTAAATTGAATTACAGATTCGGACATTGGGATCCCACTATATATAAGTAAACAAAAGGTCCCGGGAGCTCTATCAATTCCAATACTGATCCAATCAGATACTGATTCCATTCAGAGTTACGAAGCAGTAATAAAACACTTCAAGCCATTAGGGACGTCTAAGGGAGGCGGATTATTCCCTAAATGCATAAAAAAAGCCAGAAAAAATTGAAATACATCACATATTTTTCGGTTTTCTATCAATACTGGCTATCATATCGTCAAAACTTGATGGATATCTCGTCAAGGCAATAGAGTTCGACCAAATTGGTAGAGTTAAATAAGAGGGCAATTAATTTACGCTCACTTCGGCTTTAAGTAGTAATCGGGCCTCGCAATGATTATAGTGTGCTCAATTGTTCTCGTTAGATAAAAGTAAGATGTTTCAAGATAATCCTCTACTCGCTCAGCTCAAGCAGCAAATCCAAGAAACCCTCCCTAAAAAGGAAGGTACTATCAAAGCCACTGAAAAAGGTTTTGGTTTTCTCGAAGTTGATAGCAAAACAAGCTTCTTTATCCCGCCTCCGTACATGAAAAAATGTGTTCACGGTGACAAGGTGATTGCCATCATTCGCACCGAGAAAGAGCGCGAAGTAGCAGAGCCTGAGGAATTGGTTGAACAAGGTCTTACTCGCTTTATTGCGCGAGTTAAGCTTTTCAAAGGCCGATTGAACGTTGTTCCTGATCACCCGCAACTGAAAAAACTGCAACTTAAAGCGAAAGCAAAGAAGGGCCTAAACCCTGAAACGCTTAAAGAAGGTGACTGGGTTGTTGCTCATATCGTTCAACACCCATTAAAAGGTGACAATGGCTTCTTGGCTCAGATCTCTGAGAAAATCACAGACGCTGACGACAAGATTGCACCTTGGTGGGTAACGCTGGCACAAAACGACCTACCAAACAGTGAGCCTGAAGGTATCGACAACTGGCTAATCAACGATGACGCCGATCTTGAACGTGTAGACATGACGCACGTCCCTTTTGTGACTATCGATGGTGAAAGCACAAAAGATATGGACGATGCGCTTTACGCGAAGAAGAAAGAGAACGGTGATTTTGAACTGACTATCGCAATTGCTGATCCAACGGCTTACATCTCTCCAGATGATGCGATGGATAAAGTAGCACGCGAGCGCGGTTTCACTATCTACCTCCCGGGTCGTAACATCCCGATGTTGCCTCGTGATCTTGCTGACAACCTATGTTCACTGATCGAGAATGAAGTTCGTCCGGCACTTTGCTGCACAGTAACGGTATCTAAAGATGGCGTTATTGGTGATGACATTAACTTCTTCGCTGCGAACATCAAATCTCATGCTCGTCTTGCTTACGATAACGTATCAGACTGGCTAGAAACAGGTGCATCAGAAAAATGGCAACCATCAGAAGAGATTGCTGCGATTGTTTCTGATCTTCACCAATTCGCTCAAGCACGTTCAGCATGGCGCTCAGCAAACGCTGTTGTGTTCCCAGATCGCCCTGACTACCGCTTTGAACTTAGCGAAGATAACGATGTTGTCGCTATCCACGCAGACATGCGTCGTAGCGCAAACAAGCTGGTTGAAGAATCAATGATCAGCGCGAACATCTGTGCGGGCCGAGTACTCAAAGAAAGCTTCAACCAAGGTGTGTTTAACTGCCACTCTGGTTTCAAGGCTGAGAAAGTATCTGACGTTCTTGAACTGGTAAACCCGCAAGCGGAAACACCGTTCACTGAAGAGCAAATAGTTTCTCTAGAAGGCTTTGCTACTCTGCGCCGTTGGTTAGGTTCTTTCGATAACAGCTACTACGACAATCGTATCCGTAAATTCCAAGCGTATAGCGAGATCAGCAATGAGCCAGCACCACACTACGCGATGGGTTTAGATATTTACGCAACTTGGACTTCTCCAATTCGTAAATACGGCGACATGATTAACCACCGTATGCTAAAAGCGCACATCCTAGGTAAAGCGCCAATTCAAACACCAGATGAAACCATTGGTGATGAACTTGCCCTACACCGCCGTCACCACGGTATGGCTGAGCGTAATGTTGGCGATTGGTTGTATGCTCGTACTCTAGCGAATGCTCCAGCGGAAGAAACTCGCTTTCAAGCAGAGATCTTCGATATTAACCGTGCAGGTATGCGTGTACGTTTACTTGAAAATGGTGCTGCTGCATTTATCCCTGGTTCTCTCATTCTTGATAATAAAGAAAGAATAGAGTGCAACGGAGATATGGGTACTGTATCTATCGATAAAGAAATGGTATACAAACTGGGAGACGTTTTAGAAGTAGTTCTCTCCGAAGTTAATCAGGAAAACCGCAACTTAGTAGCAAAACCTACTCAAGTATTTGCGGACTTGCCTAGCGAGCCTGAAACGACAAACGAAACTGAAGCTTAAAACCTTTAAAGGTTAGGCTTGTAAGGTTAGAGCTTTCAAGGTTAAAAGCTTCAAAGGTTCACTTCTAAAGGCGCTAATTATTAGCGCCTTTTTTGTAAATGTCTCATGCTTAAACAATACTTAAAAAAAACAATCAATAAGCAATCAATTTACAACGTCAAAGAAGCGCACTATGTCATCAATTACAGTTACTCAATTCAGAAACTTCATTCCCAGGAGACGAGAACGTTATCCTGCCTCTAAAAACGGTATCTTCATGGTATCGAAGGGCAGCATTTCGTTCGTGCTACCCAATGGCACTGAAGCCTCGTTACAAGCGGGCGATTTCACACTTTACAATTCTGGTCAGATTAAAGACATCACAGTTAACACTGAAAATGGCGAATTTAGCGCAACCTGCTTAGATTTCGATTTGGCTATTTTTCAGAAGTTTATCAACCAATTCAGCGATCTAGAATCCACAAGAATTCCAGACAAGTACATAAAGTTCAATCAAACCGACACCGAGATCTGCCAGTTGAAAGAGCTCATCATGTCACTTGTTAGTTCTTCGCCTCAGAATGACTACGCACTCACTCAACTTGGCTTAGGATTGTTGTCGCTAATGGTAGAACAGCATCCAGCTTTATTAGTCATTATTGCTCGAGCTTCTAGATTAACCGTGACACAAAAGGTCATTCATTACATCGAACAAAACATCGAAAATAATATCTCTTTAGATACACTAGCCAGTTATATGGGAATGTCACCCGCAACGCTTAAACGCCGCTTATCTGCTGAAGACTTGTCGTTCTCAAACCTTCTGAAAATAAAGCGTATTGCTCATGCGGCTACACAGCTAAGAACCTCGAGCAAGTCGATCACTCAAATAGCCTATGAATCCGGTTTTAAAAGTGCTGCTCACTTTAGTACTGCCTTCAAAACTTATCATGGTAAGACACCAAAAGACTTCCGTTCGTTAATTGCACAAGCTCAACAACAAAGCATTAAACCGGAAGTTTGAAGTAAATAGATTGATGTGATGTGTGAGCTGGTAGCTGATGCAAGCTATTTGGCTTTGAGGCTAAGCTGTTTAGCTTTGGGAGCACGCCACCAGCAACGTAAACACTGAGTGACTATGACCAGAAATACGATTTAGGGTCTTTTTCTATCTCAGCCAAGATAACATCAAGATCCTTTGATTTAGGCAGGTACGGATACGGACCCCAATTTACAGAGTCGGTTTCAACATCACCTTCAAGTGGCACCATCACTAACCAACAAGATAACGACTCATCAAAAGTCACGCAGGCAATCTCGTTTGTATAATCGCTATGAGATGAGTCGAGCAGGTAATGCGCCTGAGAAAACAGCACACCACCCTCACACTCTTCATATAGGGATTTGCCTAGCTCGACAGGTAAACTGCGATTTCGAGATGTACAGAGCCTCTCAGCACCAATTAAAAGACGATTCAGTTCGATATGAATGACGGACATAACACCCCTTGTAACTTCATAGAAACTTCTAAGTAGTGAATTCCTCTACTTAGCTTAGGACTCAACAAACATTTTAGCGAACAAGCGCAAACAAAATACCCGCCCAGCTCCCAGAAACGAATCCTGCTTTCGTAAACCCAGAAAACTCTCACTCATCAAGCTAACAGCTATAAATCAAGCGTATAGAATTTCACAAAAGTGTCATATAACCGACCTATCATATGCGGCAAATGTTATTAACTAGGAGTTGTTTATGTTACGAGTCGCGCTTGCCTCTCTTTTATCCTTAGCCCTGTCTTCTCATGCTGCTTTTGCACAAGAAACCACTATTTCGGGCTCCACTTCAGTATCACGAGTGATGGATGTATTAGCTGAGGAGTACAACAAGGCTCACCCTGATAACTACATTGCCGTTCAGGGCATTGGTTCTACCGCGGGTATTACCATGGTTAATAAAGGTGTCTCTGATATCGGTATGAGCTCACGTTATTTGACCGACCGCGAACAGAACGACAAGCTGAAAGTGTTCCCGATTGCTTTTGATGGCCTAGCTGTCGTAACCAACCGTTCGAACGGTGTAAGTAACGTCACTCGCGAACAGTTATTTGATATCTACAAGGGCAAAATCACAAACTGGAAAGCAATAGGTGGTGCAGACCAGCCTATCGCAGTGGTGACTCGCGAAGCGTCTTCTGGTTCACGCTACAGCTTCGAAAGCTTGCTTGGTTTAACGAAAATCATTAATGACCGTCTAGTGTCTGACATCAACCCAAATAACTTGGTTGTAAACAGCAATAGTATGGTTAAAACGATAGTTAACCATAACCCGCACGCGATTGGTTTTATCTCTGTTGGTTCGATCGACCGTTCGATTAAAGCAATTACATTTGAAGGCGTAGAGCCAACATCTAAAAACATTGCCAACCACAGCTATGAACTGGCTCGCCCATTCTTATTACTGCATAAGACAGACTCTGTTTCTGACGAGAGCAAAGACTTCATCAAGTTCGTGAAATCCAAACAAGGCCAAGACCTTATTGAGGAATACGGCTACACTCGCATTAAATAAGTGGGATAGTTTTATCTAATGTAAACAAAAAGAGAGAGCACTATGCTCTCTCTTTTTTTGAATCTTTATAAATCGCTTCTTTACAAACCACTTAGAAGTGAAGTTGAATCACCGAAACGATAACAGCACCAGGACGGCGAATACCTTCGATTTCTACGCGGATTTCGCGCTCTATCTCTAGGCCTTTCTTGATTGGCGTTACTTTTGTTAGCGTACTTTTAGCACGAACGTTACTGCCCGATTTTACAGGATATGGAAAGCGTACTTGGTTAAGACCAATGTTTACAACCATCTTCGCTGTTGGGAATTGAGACTTGTCAGGATCAACGCTGTCAGTCAATCGAGGAAGCAGAGATAAAGTCAAAAAACCATGTGCGATGGTTGTTTTGAACGGAGAGTCTATTTCCGCTTTTTCAGGCTCGGTGTGGATCCACTGCATATCTTCAGTCACAAGGCCGAACTGGTTGATACGGTCTTGACTTACATTGATCCAGTCGCCAGTATGGATGACTTCACCGATCTGCTGATTAAGCTCATCAAACACAAGTTGTGCTTCTGGCTTAAGTACGATCGGTTGCTCCACCGGCATCTCTGGTGCATCTTCATTGACAGCAGGTTTGTGGTGATCACGAACCCACGCAAAGAAATGGCTATTTTGCGTGCGATTAAGAAAGTCGCCCCAGTAATCTCTAAGAGCTGGAGACATCCATTGCATAAACTCTGAGTGTTGCGAAGACACGCTATCGCCTCGGTGTTTAAATAAATCAATGACTTTCATAAGAACCTCAATGCACAAAAAATTTCAATATAACTTCGTAATTTTGAAACACTTCACACTATTGTGCAAATGTTTTCGAGCATACACCCGTTAGCTGAACCTTTCTATTTTTAGAATAAACAGACACTTACCAATAAAACATCATTTTATTACAAAACCCAAATTAGAGTGTTAGCTCCATCACATAATAAACATTTGCTTATATAAAAAGCGTTTTTATTCATAAGTGGAATAAAAAAGGCTTAGCGCAATGCTAAGCCTCAGTTTTTATAAGGAATTAATTTTCCGAAGGTTGGTCTTGTAAGGGATTAACCCTACAGGACGATCAGTTCCCTACTCATCATCAAGCGGGACCAACTTGGTATTACCGCCGTGTGCTTTCTCACGTTTACGCTGAACGAATGCGTAGAAGCCAGGGATTAAGAACGTACCCGCCAGTAACACACATAACAGGCCGCCAATCAGTGAAATACCCAGAGAGTTCTGACTCACATGACCTGCGCCCGCAGCGAAGATAAGCGGGAAAATACCCAAGATGAACGACCAAGACGTCATGTTCACAGCACGGAAACGTAGCGTACCGCCCTTCACTGCCGCATCTTCGATTGGTGCGTCTTTCTCTTCACGCTCAACTTTCGCGAATTCTACAATCAAGATTGCGTTCTTCGCGGCCAAGGCTATCAAGAGAACTAAACCAATCTGTGCATATAGGTTCAGCGGTGTGCCTGTTAGGTTCAACGCCAAGAAGGAACCTAAGGTTGCGACCGGTACTACTAAGATAATCGCAATCGGTATGGTCCAACTCTCGTATTGAGCCACCATGAACAAGTAGATGAAGATCAGTGCCAATGCGAACGCGAAGATCGCTTGGTTACCTGCGAGTACTTCTTGGTAAGCCATGCCGGTCCATTCGTACTGGTAGCCCTGAGGCAGCACGTCAGCCGCGACACGTTCCATTGCCGCAATCGCATCACCACTTGAGTAACCCGGCGCAGGTTGGCCTTGGATCACTGCACTGCGGTACATGTTGTAACGCCATGCTACATCTGGTTCGAAGATCTGATCGTAAGTCACTAATGTACTTAACGGGATCATCTCACCATTAGACGAACGCACGTGGAATCGTTGGAGATCATCCATGCTGCTACGGTGTTCACTGTCTGCTTGCATGGTTACGCGGAAGTTCTTACCAAACATGGTGAAATCATTCACGTACAACGAACCAAGGTTGCCTTGTAGTGTTTGGAAGATTTCCGACAACGGAATTCCAAGTTGTTGCGCTTTCTCACGATCAATGTCGACATAGTAGTGCGGCACATTTGCACGGAAGGTACTGAATGTGTGTGAAATCTCAGGCTGCTTGGTCGCCTCTGCAATCACGTCATTCATAACCATCGCTAGGTCAGTACGGCTACGGCCTAATGTATCTTCGAGAACAAACTCAAAACCAGACGCTGCACCCATACCCGGAACTGCTGGAGGTCCCATTGCAAATACAATCGCTTGAGGCAGTTCTGTTGCTGCTCGACCATTAATACGCTGAGAAATAGCTTGCGCCGAATGCTGACCGTCCAGTGCGTTACGCATATCCCAATCGTGGAGTTTGATGAACATCGACGCACCATTCGATGCAGAAGCGCCAGTCATGAATGCGTAGCCGTTGACCAGCGTCACGCCATCAACACCCGGCTCTTGCTCAACCATCTCTAATAATTGCTTAGTCACATCCTCGGTACGAGACAGTGATGCCGCATCAGGAAGCTGCACATTGACCAGCAAGATGCCCTTATCTTCTTGAGGTACAAACGCCGTAGAGGTGGTTTTCGCGAAGTAAGTTACCGCTGCTAGTGCCACAACAAAGAAGGTAAATAGTAGAACGCCCTTTTTCACAAGGAAGCCTGCAATTTGACCGTATTTGTTGGTTACTGATTCAAGACCACGGTTAAACGCTTGGTACCAACGTGCTGTGTTACCACCGCCCTGTTTAAGAACCAGTGAACACAATGCTGGTGACAACGTTAGTGCGTTAATCGAAGAGATAACAACTGCGATACAAATAGTCAGGGCGAACTGACGATACATGATGCCGGTAATACCTGGCAGCATCGCTACTGGGATGAATACCGCAAGTAGAACCAAGGTAGACGTAACGATCGGACCGGTTACTTCTTTCATCGCGATAAGCGTGGCTTTACACGGTGAAATCGTTGGATCTTTGGCCATCGTGGTATCAACGTTCTCGATAACCAAGATCGCATCATCTACTACAATACCAATCGCCAATATCAAACCGAACAAGGTTACCGTATTGATGGTAAAACCCGTCATCTGCATGATGGCAAACGTACCGATCAAAGATACTGGAATCGCGACTACAGGAATCAAGGTTGCACGTGCACTACCCAAGAACAAGTAGGTAACTGCGATAACCAGCAAAATAGCTTCGATTAGCGTTTTTACTACGCCTTTGATCGACTCTGCAACGAAGAGTGTGGTGTCATAACTCGCTTCATAAGCAACGCCTTCAGGGAAGTTCTTGCTTAGGTTGTCGAGCATCGCCATGACCGCTTTACCACTTTCCAGCGCGTTAGCGTCTGACTGAAGTGACAGCGTTACGATTGAAGCGTCTTGACCACGGTATTTGCCATTACCATCGTAGAACTTTTTACCAAGCTCAACACGTGCAATGTCTTTTAGGTAAACCGTTGAACCGTCTTGATTTGCACGAAGCACAACATTTTCAAACTCATCAGCCGTTTCTAGTCGACCTTTTGTTACCAAGTTGAACTGTACCTCTTGTGCGTCGTTATAAGGTGCTGCTCCAATACGACCTGCAGCAACTTGAACGTTCTGCTCCGCCAACGCGCGATTCACGTCAGAGGTGGTTATATTCAGGTTAGCCATTTTCTCGGGATCTAACCAAACACGCATCGCGTATTCACCACCACCCAAAACGTTAACTTCACTAATGCCCTTTACACGAGCCAATTGGTCTTTAATGTTTAAGTTCACGTAGTTGATCAGGAATTGATCGTCGTACTCACCGTTTGGCGAATAGAAGTTCAATACCATCAAAAGGTCAGGTGAGCGCTTTTTAACGGTGACGCCCACCATTCTAACTTCCTGAGGAAGCTTTGATTCGATTTGAGCAACTCGGTTCTGAACGTTGACCTGAGCCATATCTGGATCAGTTCCAACATCAAAGGTCACATTAAGGTTGTAGGAACCATCATTAGCACTCTTAGAAGACATGTAAATCATATCTTCAACGCCGTTAACCGACGTTTCTATGGGGTCGGCTATCGCCTGCTCTACTACTTCAGCACTTGCACCAGTATAGAACGCGGTAACACTAACAGAAGGCGGACTAATTTTTGGATATTCCGCCACTGGCAAGATAGCGAGAGAGATAGCCCCCGCCAGCGTTAAAATTATGGATATTACAAGGGCAAACTTAGGCCTTTGAATAAAGAAACGACTCAACATAAATAAGCCCCTTACTCAGCTTGTTCAGCAGTAGGTTGAATGCGAACAGACATACCATTACGCACACGCTGTAAGCCTTGAGTGATAACTGCGTCATCCTTCTCTAGTCCAGAGTGAACAATCACACCACCTTCAACTTGTCTACCCATCTCGATGTTTCTACGCTCAGCGACAGGCGCACTCTCGCCTTCAACCAAAACCATCACAAAGTCACCTTCAAGGTCAGTTTGAACCGCGCGGCGCGGGATAGTCACAACATCAATAGATTGCTTCTCTCTTAGGTCCACACGAACGTGCTGGCCCGGAAGTAGTTGCTGATCTGGATTATCGGCAATCGCACGCATTGCGATTGTGCCTGTATTAAGATTGATTCGGTTACCTAAGAAATCCAGTTGGCCTAGGTGTTCGAATGCTTCACCATTCTCAAGCATGATCTGAACTTCAACACGATCAGAATCACTGCTGCCGTCACCTTCAATGCGGTCCATACCTAACTCAATACGCTCACGCTCACTGATACTAAACGACGCATGGATTGGGTCTAGGCTAACCAAAGTTGTCAACACACCTGAAGACGGTGAAACTAGGTCACCTTTACTTACTTTCGTGTCACTGATTCTTCCAGAGAAAGGCGCGATGATTTTGGTATGAGAAAGCTGAACATTCGCGGCATTTAGCTGTGCTTGGCTTGCTTCAAGCTGTGCTTGCGAACCTAATAAGTTTGCCGTCAATGCATCAAACTCCGACTGCGAAATACTGCCCTTTGGAAGCAGGTTCTTACCGCGGTTAAAATCAAGTTCGGCTTTTTTAAGGTTGGCATTCGCTTGAGCAACAGCCGCTTTCGCGCTTGCTACTTCTGCTTCAAATGAAGATGGTTCAATGGAGTAAAGTAACTGGCCCTTTTCGACCATTTGACCTTCATTGAAATGACGGCTTTGTAAATAGCCTGAAACTTGCGCTGTGATAGCCGTGTCTTCAACGGCTTCAATACGACCGATGTACGACTTACTTTGTTGGTGAGAAACAACGCTAACATCCTGTACAGCTACGAGAGGTAAAGGCGCTTGCTTAGTATTTTGAGCATCTTGCCCACATCCAGCAAGAATAAGAGAGCTTGCAAGAGCCGTAAGGATTAACTTTTTACGCATGGTTATACCGTCACTTATGAGAAATTGAACAGCATAAAAGTTACGTAACACAATTGCTTCAAATGTCCGAGGAATATCAATTATAACTCGCAAAAGTGTATCAATATGTTAATTGAAACCAAGTGCTTATAAAGTCATTACAAACACGCTACAATTCCTAAGTAAATCAATCTCTCAGCTTTTGTTCTCTATGGATATTGTCTAACATAATGTATTGTCAGACAGATAAGCATTCACATTTAATTGTTAAGGAATTCTCATGATTTCAAAATGGGCTAAACGTTTCTATCAAATGGCGGAATTGGTCGGTTCTTGGAGTAAAGATCCTTCAACTCAAGTCGGCGCCGTAATCACTAAGCACAACCGTATTGTTTCCGTTGGTTTTAATGGCTACCCACATGGCGTGTCTGATAGTGCGGATACTGATGACAGAGAAATGAAGTACCTCAAGACGCTTCACGCTGAAGAAAATGCAATTTTATTCGCCAAGCGTGATTTGGACAGTTGTGAAATCTGGGTAACTCACTTCCCTTGTCCAAACTGCGCAGCGAAAATCATCCAAACCGGTATTTCTGCGGTTCACTGCCCAGAGCAAAGTGAAGACTTCCTTTCTCGCTGGGGCGACAAAATTAAAGTTAGCCAAGATATGTTTGAGCAAGCGGGTGTACAAGTGGATTGGTTACCACTCGCTGATCTAGACTAATCTCAGAAATAGATAACAAGAACAAAAAAGCCGAGAGTCGATATTATCGCTCTCGGCTTTCTTTTGTTTAGGACTCAGCGGACTGCAGAATTAAGTGCTGGCAGGAAACGCTTCAGCGTATGCTTCCATAAAGTCTTTGCGAATGTCTTGCTCTAAATGAATCGCTTTTTCGGTCGGGCAGAAAATCATAAAATGTACTTCTTGCTCACCCGTCGAACTGCTCGTGATATGGATGTGAGGCTCAGAACCCGGTAAGTCAACGCCAGCGTGCTTTTCGATCACGCCGTTGTAACGGCGGGCAACATCGATAAACTCTTCGCAATGCTCTTCAATTTTTACAATAAGACTCGGAACCATAGGGTATAGGTTTACAAAGTCTTTCACCGTCACAAAAAAGTTATGATAAACATAGCGCTTCATGAAGTTTAGGTTCTTTACCGGATAAGTGAAGAACATGCTGTTGGGCAGCGTGGCAGTCTTGCCAGTGAAGTGATACTGCCCATGATACAAATCGATTTCTTGTATCACAGTCGCCATCAAATTGTGCTCAATCACCTCACCGCTGATTTTACCCACCTCAATCCAGTCACCAATTCTAAATGAGCGAGAACTCGCACGTTGAATAGAACCAGTGAAACACAAAATGATCTCTTTAGACGCAACGACGATAGCAACAGCAATAGCCGTAACTGACAGTGCAAATTCGCTGATTTCGGATTTCCACAACACAAATAACGTCACAACAATAATCGCAAACGTGCCGTTTTTGGTTCGTGACATCCAGTTACGTTGGTCTTCGCTAAGGAAAGCAACATCACCTCTTATTTGAGACAAGGTGATTCGGCGAATGATTAAGATAATAGTGATAATCAACGCACTAAAAATAAACTTATGAGCGAGTAGAAAATCAATTACTTGCCACAACTTTTCCATTACTTATTCCTTAGCATTACAACAGTTAGCTTTACAACGGTTAGCTTTACAAGAAAGCCGCTAATATCAGTGCTATGAAAAAGCGCTCAACTCCTGAGCGCTCGTGTTCATTCTGATATTAACCTAGCTAAGGCTATCATTTTATCTTGGCTGAAGTAATAAATTGACCAAAAGTTTCACACCAAATCACAACGGTATTAAATCGATTAAGATCAGTGCCTTCGGGAAGAGCAACCATAAAACGGTCGAATGTTTTCACATCTCCGACTCTCAGTAACTCGTTCTTGCTGTCATTGAAAGCTTGCTCGGTTTCAATAAACTTAGGCGAGAGGTAAACCTTGTAATCAGGTCCCGGCGCCAACTCACCTTCAAAAGCTATCGCACTTTCAGACACAGATACGATGCCCTCGCCCCAATGTAAGAAATCACTGTCTTGGCGATCTTTGCTGAACTTGCCCGTATAAATAGCCTGTTGTGAGACCGCTTCAACTGAACTCGAAGATGGGGAATCAGGTTCAATCAAGATAGGTAATGAATAGACACCAAGCCCAAAACCAAAAGCACCCACGGCTATGTGGGTGCAAAGTAAAACTAACTTTTTCATCGCGTACTCCCTTATGCTTAAAGAGAGTATTATTGAATACTCTCAAAAATACAAAGAGATATAACGCTCTGATGTTCTATTTTTGGTAATGCGTCGCTGTACGTTGAGACAATTCGACAATCACTTTTACCGCTTGCTCCATGCCTTGAATGGTAATGAACTCATGAATACCGTGGAAGTTGTAGCCACCAGTAAAGATATTCGGACATGGTAGCCCCATGAACGATAGGCGAGCACCATCTGTACCACCTCGGATAGGCTTGATCATTGGCTCAACATCGCACTCAATCATCGCTTGCTTTGCTAATTCAATAATATGTTGATGCGGTTCAACCATCTCCTTCATGTTGAAGTAGCTATCAGTTAACACCAACTCAACACGGCCTTTCTCAAGACGCTCATTCAACTCATCCACTTTCTGTTGCATGAATGCCTTACGCGCTTCTACACATTCACGTTCAAAATCACGGATGATGTAACCCAATTCAGAGCGAGCTACACCCATTTCAGCCGACTTCAGGTGGTAAAAGCCTTCATAACCTTCTGTGCACTCTGGTGTTTCTTGCGCAGGCATCATCAATTGGAATTGCGCCGCAATATTCATCGAGTTCACCATTTTACCTTTTGCGGTACCCGGGTGAACGTTGACGCCATGGCAAATAACGTCAGCACTTGTGGCATTGAAGTTCTCAAATTCCAACTCCCCTACTGGACCACCATCGATGGTGTACGCCCACTCGGCACCAAACTTTTCAACGTCAAACAGGTTCGCCCCGCGGCCAATCTCTTCATCCGGTGTGAAACCAATGCAGATGTCGCCGTGTTTGATGTATGGATTCGCTCTCAGGTAAGCAATCGCGCTGATGATTTCAGCGATGCCCGCTTTGTTGTCGGCACCAAGCAAAGTCGTGCCGTCAGTCGTAATAAGGTCGTGACCATGTAAAGAATCAAGGTCTGGGTATTGGCTTGGGCTCAAACTCTCGCCACTTTCACCTAATTCAATCGTTCCACCTCGGTAATCTTTAATCACTTGTGGTTTCACGTTGGTACCTGATGCGTCAGGAGCGGTATCCATGTGTGCGACAAAGCCAATCGCAGGTACTGGGTAGTCGACGTTCGACGGCAGTTTCGCCATCAAATATCCATTTTCATCTAAAGAGACATCAACTAACTCTAATGCGATCAATTCTGACTTTAAGGCTTCAGCAAAGGTGATTTGACCCGGTGAACTTGGGCATTGCTGGTTAGAAGGATCGGATTTGGTATCAAAAGTAACGTAATTCAGAAAACGTTCTACTAGCTTTTCCATAATTCATCTCACCATGGATTAAGTAATTAATTTACTGACTTAATATGTAATATAGATAAGTAATTTATTGTTAGAGAATTACCTATGCTAAGTCAGTAGCGAGGTTTTTCATCTTACGCCCCTGACCATCTATGTATTTGCTCTAAATCATTATTGTGTGAAATTAGATAGGCTTCCTATACTTGAAAACAGAGGGTTTCGTCAGTTCCAATATTGCATACGGATGATAAGCGGTCGCTTTGTACGCATTCTACGCCCTTCGCTCTCAGCCTAAAAAAAGTACAAAGTGGATGATGATCACAGTTTATCCTTGATGCAGAATCTGTCATACGTTACACGGAGATATAGTTATGACGATTAATAAATATTTCATTTTCTATCCTCAAGCCTCTGAGGAAACACTTCAGCCAGTATTAACTGAGAAAGAAGTTCAAAGGCAGGAAGCTCTAAAGCAGGCGCAGACCCAAGGTGGGTTCGATACAAACGCAGCCTAGTAACTGAATGGATCTCTAGTACCATTAAGACCCCTATAAAAACGCTCTACTCACTATCCGGTAGAGCTTTTTTATTTCTAATGCAGTACTCATTATTCGGCGTTCGAATGCGCTAAAACTGTGGTTACATTACCTTTTCCACTAATCCCTTCTTGCATACCATTTTCACAACTAATGCTTGCTGATCACAGCGCTGAGAAATGACTCATTAAAGTACCTCAAGCCATACCTTGTCTTACCATTTTGTGCTAATAATTCATATTCGTTTTCATTCCTCACTCGCCCTCTTTTCAAAACTATAATGCGAGTACCAGAGAACCCAACAACAGGAATCCTGAATTCAATGGAATATTCAAAGTTAGGAAGTAGTCAAATTCCCGTTTCCCGAATCTGTCTTGGTAGCATGACTTGGGGGCTGCAAAATACGCAACAGCAAGCCGACCAACAGATCGAATACGCACTAAGCCAAGGTATTAACTTTATTGATACGGCAGAAATGTACGCGGTTCCGCCTTCTCCAGATACCTATGGCAAAACCGAAGCGATTATCGGTAACTGGTTGTCACGCAATCCACAGCGTCGCCAAGAGTTGATCATTGCCAGTAAGATTGCTGGTCCTGGATTGCCTTGGGTTCGTAACGGTGGCCCTATCACAGGTGAAGCGGTGATCGCCGCTGTTGATGCATCACTAAAGCGCTTGCAAACGGATTACATCGATCTGTACCAACTTCACTGGCCAAATCGCACAACACCTCACTTCGGTAAACATTTCCCTAATCAGATTCGTTTTAGCGACATCGACCGACAACAGCATGAAGCTGAGATGTTGGAGATCCTTCAAGCATTAGCGAGTTGCATTAAGTTGGGTAAGATTCGTCATGTAGGCCTTTCTGATGACACCACTTGGGGCATTAACACGTACCTTAAGCTGAGTGAGATGCACGATTTGCCACGCATGGTCTCTATTCAGAATGAATTTAGCCTACTGCACGCAAAAGACTGGCCATATCTGATTGAGAACTGTGTGCATGAAGATGTCGCTTACCTGCCATGGTCGCCTTTGGCTGCAGGCATGTTGAGTGGAAAGTACATCGATGGCGCAAGACCAGAAGGCAGTCGTTGGACTTACATGCAGCGCAAAGGCATTTTCCGTGACACAGAATCTGCCAACGAAGCGGTTAAAGGCTATGTTGAAGTGGCAAATGATCACGGGTTCACTCCGAGCCAGCTGGCATTGGCTTGGTGTAATCAAGTTGATGGGGTGACTTCCACCATCATTGGTGCAACCACTATGGAGCAGCTAAAAGAGAACGTAGCCGCATTCAGCAAACCGCTGTCAGAAGAGATCCTGACTGATATCAATACCGTCTTTAAGCGCTATCCTGTGCCGTATTGATCTTTGGTTGAGCTTTACCAGCTCTGTTCAGCTTGAGTAAATCCTATAAGAGCGCGCTATTTAGTGCGCTTTTGTTTTTTAAGTGGGTCGCTTTTGCTTTTTATATGGATAGCATTGAGTCATCACGCTTTTGGTTATCTAACCTTTGCTCTATAATGCGCGGGCTTATATCTAGGATAAAAACATGATTTCAAAAAACCAATTAAAACTCCTTCGTGCTTTGGGCCAAAAGAAACAACGTAAAGCCCACGGCCTGTTTCTAGTTCAAGGTGAAAAGAACGTTCTTGAGCTGTTCAATAGTGACTTAGTCGTGAAGAACGTCTTTGCTACCGCTGATTTCTTATCTGAAAATCACGCTTCACTGATTGAGTTTGATTGTGTTGAAGCCTCGCAGGATGATCTAACCAAAGCGAGTACTTTGGTCAGTAACAATGCGGCAATTGCCGTGGTTGAGATTCCAAAGGTTGAATTACCGGAAGCGACAGGTTTGATGATCGCGCTTGATGGCGTATCTGACCCGGGCAACCTAGGTACGATCATTCGCGTAGCAGACTGGTATGGTATCAAGCATATTGTCGCGAGCAGCGATTGCGCAGACCCATACAACCCTAAAACGATCAGCGCGACTATGGGTAGCTTTGGCCGAGTACACGTAAGCCAAACGGACTTACCTGCTTACTTAGAGCAAGCGAACCTGCCGGTTTACGGCGCGTTTTTAGAAGGTGAAAGTGTTCATAAGACTGATTTCACTGCCAACGGCATTTTGCTGATGGGTAGCGAGTCTCACGGTATCCGTGAACATGCGGCTAAATTCGTGACAGACAAGATTACGATTCCAGCATTCGGTGGCGCAGAATCTTTAAACGTGGCGATGGCGACAGGTATCATCCTCGATAACATGCGTCGTCAGCATAGCTAGATCTCATAAGCTAGCAATCCAGTCGACAGCGTTCAAATATTAAAAAAGGCGTATTGATTAAATCAGTACGCCTTTTTATTTGAGTTCTTTTTAGCAATTACTTTTCTAGCATTGCCAACTTGTCAGCAACACCATTCCACTTTTCAGCGTCATCCATTGGTGCTTTTACTTCCGTTTGCACAGGCCAAATCTCAGCGAGCTCTGCGTTCACTTCAATGAAGATCTTTTGGTCTTCTGGTAACTCATCTTCTTGGAAGATCGCTTGAGCATCACATTCAGGTACACACAAGCCACAATCAATACATTCGATTGGGTTGATTACCATGAAATTTGGGCCTTCATGGAACGCATCTGCGGGGCACACGGCCACACAGTCTGTGTATTTACATTGAATACAATTATCGCCTACGACAAATGCCATGATGCTCTGCTCTATAAGTTAGTCAAAATTGAAGAATGGGGATAATACTCATCCCAAAGCAAAATTCAACATCATACGGCTCTAATATTGTGTCTATTTGCTCCATGTTTCCAAATTAGTATGACAGATAAATCAATTTCTCGTAAAATGCGCGCCATTGTGAGCTTATCGTTTCTTTGAGCATCAGCGTTTTCATCAAACTCTGTACTAATAAACGATCTAGCTAAGACACCTATAAAAAACGAGACATCGAAATGATACGTTTAACCGAAATTAAACTCCCACTAGACCATGAAGAGTCTGCTATTCAAGACGCTATTGAAGCGAAACTTAGTATTAACTCTGATCAGGTACTCTCTTTTAATATCTTTAAACGTGGCTACGATGCTCGTAAGAAATCAAAGATCTTACTTATCTACACGCTTGATGTTCTCGTTGAAAACGAAGCTGAGTTGTTAGAACAATTCATCAGCGACCCGCACGTAAAAGTGACTCCTGATATGGAGTACAAGTTTGTTGCTAAAGCGGTTGAGAACCAAACTGAGCGCCCTGTGGTTATCGGTTTTGGCCCTTGTGGTCTGTTCGCTGGCCTAGTACTTGCTCAA
Source organism: Vibrio sp. 10N.286.55.E10 (assembly GCF_002872555.1). Taxonomy (NCBI): domain Bacteria; kingdom Pseudomonadati; phylum Pseudomonadota; class Gammaproteobacteria; order Vibrionales; family Vibrionaceae; genus Vibrio; species Vibrio sp. 10N.286.55.E10. Next base: position 130,264 of record NZ_MCSD01000010.1, on the reverse strand, counting down.
ATGGGCTTCAACCCAATCATTGTTGAGCGTGGTAAAGAAGTTCGTGAACGTACGAAAGATACCTTTGGTTTCTGGCGTAAGCGCACTCTAAACACTGAATCAAACGTGCAGTTTGGTGAAGGCGGCGCAGGTACCTTCTCTGACGGTAAGCTATACAGCCAAGTGAAAGATCCAAAACACTACGGCCGTAAAGTAATCGAAGAGTTCGTTGCAGCTGGCGCACCAGAAGAAATTCTATACGTAAGCAAGCCGCACATCGGTACCTTCAAACTGGTTACCATGATCGAAAAGATGCGTGCTTCTATCATTGAACTAGGTGGCGAAATCCGCTTCAGCACTCGTGTAGACGACGTTCACATGGAAGACGGTCAAATCACTGGCCTAACGCTTTCTAACGGTGAAGAGATCAAATCTCGTCACGTGGTATTGGCTGTTGGCCACAGTGCTCGTGACACGTTTGAAATGCTGTACGATCGTGGCGTTTACATGGAAGCGAAGCCTTTCTCTGTTGGTTTCCGTATCGAACACAAGCAATCGATGATCGATGAAGCTCGTTTCGGTAAGAACGCAGGCAACCCAATCCTAGGTGCTGCGGACTACAAACTCGTTCACCACTGTAAGAATGGCCGCACTGTGTACAGCTTCTGTATGTGCCCAGGTGGCACTGTAGTAGCTGCAACATCTGAAGAAGGTCGCGTAGTAACTAACGGCATGAGCCAATACTCTCGTGCAGAACGTAACGCAAACAGCGCAATCGTTGTAGGTATCGACCCAGAACGTGATTACCCAGGTGATGCACTGGCTGGTATCCGTTTACAGCGAGAACTAGAAAGCGGTGCTTATGTTCTTGGTGGCGAAAACTACGATGCACCAGCACAGAAAATCGGTGACTTCCTGAAAGGTCGCGATCCAAGTGCAATCGGTGAAGTACAACCGTCTTTCACGCCGGGTATCCACCTAACAGACATTTCAAAAGCGCTGCCTGATTTTGCTATCGAAGCGATTCGTGAAGCAATCCCAGCGTTCGAGAAGAAGATCAAAGGTTTCTCTACGCCAGACGGCCTACTAACCGGTGTTGAGACTCGTACCTCTTCTCCTGTATGCATCAAACGTGGCAAAGACTTCCAAAGCATCAACTTAAAGGGCTTCTTCCCTGCAGGTGAAGGTGCGGGCTACGCAGGCGGTATCCTTTCTGCTGGTATTGATGGGATTAAGGCTGCAGAAGCGCTAGCACTATCAATGGTAGAGCTGAACCAAGCTGAGAAGATTGAGATCGCTTAAGCATTTTCAATAAAGCAAAGCTAGATCGCAATCAACCAAAACTAAAATCCAGTGTCTTGTCGACACTGGATTTTTTATTGCATGTGACTAGCAGTACACAAGCAACATGGTAGAATGCCGCCATTAATCTTATCCTTGTATAAGATTGTTAAACCTTTCCATCGCTATTTAGCCAAATCATACCGAGAAACTTATGCCATTTTCCAAGCTTGGATTAAGCTCACCTATTGTTAAAGCCGTTGCAAAACAAGGCTATGAAAAGCCAACCTCTATTCAAGAAAAAGCAATTCCGATTGTACTTTCTGGTAAGAACCTTATTGCGGCAGCACAAACGGGTACAGGTAAAACTGCGAGCTTTGTTCTCCCTATCTTAGAAATGCTAAGCAAAGGTGAAACGCAGCGTAAAAAACGTATTCGCGCCGTGATTCTTACACCGACTCGTGAGCTGGCTGTTCAGGTTGAACAGAACATCACTAAGTACGCTAAGTTCCTAAACCTAACTTCATTAGCGATGTACGGTGGCGTGTCTTACCAACATCAAAAAGATCGTCTGATTGAAGGTGTTGATATTCTGGTTGCAACTCCAGGTCGTTTGATCGACATGTACGGACAACGTGCCGTTCACTTTGATGAAGTTGAAGTATTGGTTCTTGATGAAGCAGACCGCATGCTAGACATGGGTTTCATTGAAGACATCAACAAGATCATTGCGCGTTTACCACAAGACATCCAAAACCTACTGTTCTCGGCAACGCTTTCAACGCCAGTTCGTGCGCTAGCGAAAAGTGCTATCAGTGAAGCGGAAGAGATTTCAATTGCGAAAACTGACGCGTCTAAAGCGAACATTGAGCAATGGTTGGTAACGGTAGATAAAGACCGTAAGTCAGCACTATTGAGCCACATGATTACCGAAGGTAATTGGGATCAAGCGCTTATCTTTATCGAAACTAAACATGGCGCGGCTAAGTTAGTGGCTCAACTTGAAAAGCGTGGCATTCAGGCAGAAGCTTTCCACAGTGGACGCAGCCAAGCGATCCGTGAAAAGATCTTGGCTGACTTCAAGAAAGGTCGTCTAAAGTACTTGGTAGCGACTGGCGTTGCTGCTCGTGGTATCGATATCGACAACCTAAGCCGCGTGGTAAACTACGACATGCCTTTCCCTGCTGATGACTATGTTCACCGTATTGGTCGTACAGGCCGTGCTGATGCGTCTGGCGAAGCGATCTCTTTCCTATCGAAAGATAACTTCAAGAACCTGTGCATTATTGAAAAGCGTCTCGGTCACTTGATTGAACGTCGCGTTGTTGAAGGTTTCGAACCACGCAAAGAAGTACCAATTTCAGTATTGAACTTCGTTCCTAAGAAGAAAAGAGAACAGCAAGAGAAAGAAGGCAAGTAACTATCAAAGCTTAACTAGCAGCGATAACGTGTTAGCCGGCGTATTACTTAAACGAAGCCCTCTGTGGCTTCGTTTTGTTCTTTGATACACAGATAAAACAGAGGTATTGAGATGATTACTCCTATCGCAACGAGATTAACCCGAGGCCAAGACCTAAAGCTTGAGATCCAGAGGCTAGTGACAGCACACAATATCTCCGCGGGCTCTATTGCGTCTTGTGTAGGATGTGTTTCTCAACTCAATATTCGCTTAGCTAATGCCAACAACACCAAGCTAGTTCAAGCTCCGTTCGAAATCGTATCTGTGATGGCAACGTTAACGCCTAACCATCAGCACGTTCATATATCCGTTGCTGATGAGAATGGCGATGTGATTGGCGGGCATCTGCTGGAGGGAACGATTATCGCCACCACCGCTGAATTGATTGTTCACCGTTACGATACTTTGACCTTCCACAGAGAGCATGATGATTCGACGGGTTACACTGAGCTCACTATCAGCAGCAATAATCAATAACTTATTAATAGCAGCACCAAACGCCTCATATAAAACGATACCACCCAATAGCAATTAGGAAACACGATGGCTACACACTCCGCAGACTCCGTTATCGTTCTCGATTTCGAAACCACAGGCTTATCACCAAATATGGGTGACCGAGCGATTGAAATCGGTGCGGTGAAACTCGTTAATGGCGAAGTCGTCGACACCTTCCAACAACTCATGAACCCAGGGTTTCGTGTCAGTGGATTCATTGAAGGCTATACCGGAATCAGTAACCGCATGTTAAGCACAGCGGCCAGTTGCAGTGAAGTGATGGATGAATTTGCAGACTTCATTCAAGACAGCCAACTTGTCGCTCACAATGCCTCATTTGATAAACGCTTTCTTGATGCAGAGTTAGATAACATTGGTCGTGATTACAATGGACAATTTGCCTGCTCAATGCTGATTGCTCGCCGCCTAATCCAAGACGCACCGACTCATAAGCTAGGCGACCTTGTGCGTTTCAAGAATATCGACAACGACGGCACCTTCCACAGAGCGTTAGCCGATTCAGAAATGACAGCTAGACTGTGGTTATTGATGATTGATGAGCTGCAAAGCGACCACGGTATTCAGCAACCAAGCTTTCAACTGATGCAAAAAATATCGAAGACAGCGAAAGGCTCTATTCCAAAGTTGCTGATGAGTAATCGAGGTTAAAATCCTTACCATACGATAATGTTTGAAAGGCTGATTGGTTTAACACAATCAGCCTTTTTAGTTATTAACGAAGCTTACTCGTGCCCTACTCCTGCAGTGTCACTAGCGTTGACTTGAGACTGTCTAATTCATTCAGGAAATAAGACCATTGCTTATCACTACTGATTGCGGCGATATCCACCAAAAATTTGGCTGATGTCTGCATATTCTTATTAAGCTCAGATTCCAATTCGTCTGGATAATAAGCTTCGTTATTCATAAGCAAGTTCATAATAATTGGCTGAGCGATATGTAGATCACTCTTCTTTTCCATCAGTGTTGTGAGATCTTGGTAGGTATTATTTTGATATTGGCGCCAGTTATCGTTGGTGTTTACCCACTCTTGAGACCAAGTATAAATAATCTGCTTTTGTTGTTTCGACACCGATCCTAGCCATCGCTCTAGTCTCTCTTCTATGCGATTTCGATATCGCTCTCTGGAGTCTTCGTCATTCAACGACAATCTTTCTTCGTAATAGTGTTGCTGTTTTTCTCTAAAGTTTTTTAAGAACTCGCTATCTTGCTTAGGGCTAAGTTGCATACTTAACGCGTAAACATCGGGTGCAAACTTATTAACGATCGCACGAATATGATTCTTAATTTGCTCACTTTGGTCGACGATAAACGCAGAATTCATATCGGCACGAGCAATACTTTGAATCGCTTCTAATTGAGAAATATACTGAGGAAGTTGAGTTTCTTTATGCCAAGCTTGCAATGAGTCTAAACGGGCTTCTAACTCGGACTCTTGGTTATTGGATAACGAAACAAAGTCCTCGATATAGCTGACCGCAAACCAACTGATATTGTTATAGGCGAATTTCGTCCCACACCCAGCAAATAGAAAGCACACCAATGTCACTAACCAACGGCATTTTCTCATTTCACCCTCTCACAACCCTTTACTGATCAGCGAACCTGTAAACAGATTTATCAGATTCACCCTTGATCTTATAACATTAGCTATAAAAGCAGCTGATCGTAAAAACTTTCAGATAAATTGAGACTTCACCTTGCTAAACCGTCTATTTAGGCAAATGATTAAACTAAAAATAATTAACGGCAGTGATATAACTTGATTTTTATTACTCATTTGACCTAATACGAACTCTATAAAAGAAACGGGGTAGCGTGTTTTCAAATGATTGATATTTGGGAGGCAAGCTATGGCCGCTATTCCTGAGCACCCAAGCGATTTAGAATATGAGCTTTGTTATTTTGACGATGGTTCAATAACCACAATTACGATATTCGTTCACAATCGACAGGAAGCGATGAATTGGTATATTAACGAAGGAAAACATATCAACGATCTTTATTCGATAAGACCCGATGAATAATGCTTTGATATAGAGGACTAGGTCGATAAACCTAAACAAAGAAACTTGAGTGGCATTTTGTGGAACACCCTTTACTGCAATGTCATTAGTTAGCAATATCATTAATTAGACATATCGCAGCAAAGGGGTTCAATCTCGAATTACTTCAAGATTCGGGCGCGGAATTGACGACCCTTCATTTTACCTGATTCGATCTTGTTCAGTGCTTTCTTAGCGACAGAGCGTTCTACAGCAACGTAAGCGCGCATTGCGAACAAGTTGATCTTACCTACTGATTTACCATCAATACCACCTTGACCAGTCAATGCACCAAGAATATCACCTGCACGAAGCTTAGCTTTCTTACCGCCATCAATCTGAATGGTTACCATGTTTGAGTAGTACGGCTTAGCAATGGGTTTTGCTGGAAGCTCAGATGGCTCAATCGGCATATCCATGTACTCATCAATTTGAGCAACACGGTACATCTCTTTCTCACTAAAGAAGCTGATAGCAACGCCCTTGCTTCCTGCACGGCCAGTACGACCAATGCGGTGTACGTGAACTTCAGGGTCACGAGACAATTCAAAGTTGAATACAGCATCTAGGTTATCAACATCAAGACCACGAGCCGCAACGTCTGTCGCCACTAGAATCGAGATGGTTTTATTTGAGAACTGAACCAAAGCTTGGTCACGTTCACGCTGTTCCATGTCGCCATGAAGTTCGATAACACTGAAACCACGGTGGCTTAGCTCATCGTTTACGTTCTGCACTTCTTTCTTAGTGTTACAGAACACAACCGCAGATTCCGGTTGGTGATGAAGTAGCAGCAACTCTAGAGCATCATCACGAGCTTCAGAACCTTCTAGCTTGTAGAAGTGTTGCTGGATGCTTGAGTGGTCGTGCGTTGACTCAACCTTCACCATTTCTGGGTTGCGCATAATGCGGTCTGCAACAGATTTGATCTGTTTGGGGAAAGTTGCACTGAATAGCAGAGTTTGGCGTTCTTTTGGCGCCGCTTCAATCACTGCGTCCAAAGCGTCTTGAAAACCCATCTCTAGCATGCGATCCGCTTCATCTAACACAAGTGTGTTCAGCTCAGACAGGTCAATACGGCCTTTCTCTAGGTGGTCAAGAATACGACCAGGAGTGCCCACAAGAATGTGTGCGCCATGCTCTAATGAACCAATCTGTGGGCCCATTGGCATACCGCCACATAGTGTCAGCACTTTAATATTGTGAATACCACGAGCAAGAGTACGGATCTCTTTTGCTACTTGGTCTGCAAGCTCACGAGTCGGACATAACACTAAAGACTGAACACGGAAACGCTTAACGCGTAGGTTCTGCAGCACGCCTAAACCAAAAGCAGCTGTTTTACCTGAACCCGTTTTACCCTGACCGATAACGTCCTTGCCATTTAGGATAGTAGGAAGACTTAACGCTTGGATCGGCGTCATTTCAGTATAACCAAGAGAATCTAACGTATTTAGAAGCTCTGGTTTAAGGGCGATTGAAGAGAATTTTGAAGTGCTCAATGGAAATATCCAACTGGTGAAAAACAGAGTGCATTATGAGTGTTTTTGAAAATTATTCCACCTTAATCACAGTTTTGAAGAAATAGGTTAGGCGAACACAAAAAAGCCAGCTTTGTTAGCTGGCTTTTACTTCTATAAGAATTGCTTTCTATGGCACACCGTGACCTTTAGATGCAACCCATACGCGGTACCACTGCTCGCGAGTCAGTTCAATTTTCAGTGCATCAACAGCTGTCTTAACGCGCTCAATCTTACCAGAGCCAATAATGGCAATTGGATTAGACGGTAAACGGCGAACCCAAGCGTAAATCACTTGATCAATACTGTCGGCCCCCACTTCTTGACGAATCGCTTCTAGCTCATCACGAACGCGAATCGCTTGCGCTGAATCGCCACTAAAGATGCTACCACCACCGAGACAAGACCACGCCATTGGGCGAATGCGGTTCATCTGCAGTTGATCTAACGTACCATCATGGGCAACTTCGAAGTTCAGTGGGTTAATTTCAACTTGGTTGGTGACGAGTGGCTTACCTAGGCGAGATTGAAGCAACTCGAACTGACGCGGTGAAAAGTTAGAAACACCAAAGTGCTTAACTTTACCGACTTTGTGTAATTCTGCGAACGCTTCTGCCACTTCATCCGCATCCATCAGTACATCTGGACGGTGAATAAGCAATACATCCAGTTCGGCTACACCTAAACGCTCTAGTGAGTTATTTACTGATTGGTAAATGTGGTGTGCGCTGGTGTCATAGTGATTGATCTTACGATCAGGAGTGTGGTCACCACACAAGTTGATATCGCACTTGGTGACAATTTGAATATCATCACGAAGGCTTGGCTCAAGCGCTAATGCTTCACCAAACAACTTTTCACATTGGTAGTTACCGTAGATATCCGCGTGATCAACAGTTGTGATGCCAAGATCAATGTGCTGCTTAAGGAAAGTCAGGCGTTGTTGCGGGGTCATGCCCCATTCAGCTGTACGCCAGTATCCTTGCACCAACTCAGAAAGTTCTGGGCCTTGTGGCGCTGTCGTTACTCTTGCAACCATGGGTTGTCTCCTTTATCAATACTGAACGTATCCTAAGCTCGTTTTGCCGAAGGCTCAACGTATAACAAATGGCAAAAGTAAACGCTTGCCAAAAATGTGAGAGCCACAGAAAAACGAACACTTAAATGAATAATAACTTGCTGTCTGCCCGTGAACCGTTATTCCAAAAGGCTTGTTCTCTCTAATGAATTACGAAAGCATCTATAAATTTGAGCAATTAAAAGCGATTTAGTTCAACCGTTAAGTTATCACCATCACTCTGTAACTGAACCCAAGGAGAAGACGAACTAGCAGATGATGAGTTAGGAACGTTCCATAAACTCACTTGATCAGATGAATGGTGTGGTGCATTAATAAATTCTACGAGCTGCTTATCTACCTCATCAAAACCAACGCCCTCACGTTTTGCGTGTTCGAGTTGAGCGACGACATCGAACTCATCTTCCCCAATACGAATTGAACTCAGAGCAAAGCCATCTTGACGAAGGTAAGCCTGAAGCTTGGTATAACTTAAGTTCGAATATGGCAAGGTTAAGCGAACCACTTCAATGCTTGATTCACCTAGCTCCAATTCAACATAAACATCCAGATCGTAATATTTGGTTTGGTCACTGCACAGCAGAGTACCTTCTACATCACCACAATCCATAAGATCGACATCGTTGATATAGTTTTGAGAACTTGGTTGATCTGAACTTGTGTTGAATACCGTTCGGAGCCACCAGCTTTCGGTTGCTTGCGTAGAAAATGCAATGGCATTCAAAACCAATAAAAAAGGTAGGATTAAGACAGGAAGAGTTCTCATTAATTGTGCTTATCTCGTGCGACATGAGGCGTTCATTATACGTGACCAATCAACAAACAAACGCCTGACCGACAAATTTTAGGCGAAAAAAAACGGGCATACATGCCCGCTAGATAAATTCTATCGCCGAATAACGTAATCCGTCACGTCGAGAACCATTACGGGACTAACAGTACCATCCCGACGATTTACATACAACACATCATACCAATTATTTATAGCCACCTTCTATTACAGGCTCTTCAAGCGATAGTCTTACTTTATTACGTTGAATGGCTTCTGGCGGCAAACTGATGAAGCCGTATTGGTTCAACACGCTTTGATGCTCTTCCGACAAAGTCAGTCCAACAAAGAACTTCTCTTGCTCAGTAAACCCTTTACGATGCGCTGGAATATTCAGGTACATGTAATAAACCGTGGCTAATGGGTAACGACCAGAGAGAATCGTCTCTTTGTTTAAGTCGTAGTTCACCCCAAGATTATCAACCACACTCAGCCATTTCACATCCGAGATTTGATCTGAGTAGACGGTGTAACCAATCGCGGCATCTTCGTCTTCAATCTTGTTAATCAGATCAGGTAAATCCGCTAAGAACTGAGTATGGGCATATTCTCCCTCCGTTCCACACTCGACCCAACTTGAAAAGGTGTTATGCCCCTTCAGGTTATGATCAATTGCGAAGGGCAGCATATGAGTATCTAGGCTTTCACCATTACGGATATCACTGCTTGGTGACCATTTGGGATGTTTAGGGTCGTTAGAACAACCAAACACATCGATAAGTTCGGCAACACTGATGGATGTTGCTGGGTTATTCTCATTCGCTAGAATCGCAATCACGTCAGCGGTAAACATCAGCTCTGTCGGTCTATAGCCGTAGCGCATGTCGAACCTAGCCATTTCTTTGTCAGTCCACTTTTTGGAAGTAATACCAACACGTGAGCGTTGCATGATCATCTGCTCTGGTACGCTGTCACTCAACAAGATCTCTAGGTCAATCTCTTGGCTCTTGAGTAAGTCTTCAACAAGACCCTGCATATTCGGCTCAATCGCGACCAAACCAATTTCACTGGCATCATTCGCAAACGTCGATGCCGAGAACAACATAGGTACAGCAGCAAGCAGTAAGCCCGGTTTATTAGATAGACGTTTCATTACTGGCCTCCTACTGGATCAATCGATGTCTTGGATTCCACATCGCTGTTACTGTCGAGCTGCATCTCTGAGGTGAAGATATTCCAAGATGGATTCACTTCCATGCTTTCTGTTTTTAACACTGCAATGGTCCTGCGCTTACGCTTATGAAGATGCTGAGTTAAGCTGGTTATCTGAGTAAATTCTTGTTCGAAAATTCGCTCACCATCGATGCCTCTGTCGATCAGTGCATCTCGAATCACGCCAGTCCTTTTCTTCGCCAGTGCCTTGTTATAAGTGTTTGTACCTTCTGAACTGGTATCGCCAACTAAAGTCACCGATGCATCTGGCTGTTCACCCAGTAAACGAACAAGTTCATTGAGTACCGCAGTATGTTCAGGTTTAAGGTCATGCTTATCGAAATCAAATGCCACGCTTAACACTTCAACATCTTCGACGATTTTCCAATTGGCACAGCCTTTAATGTCTACCGTCACGCCTTCTGGAGTATCAGCACAAAGATCGCGTTGGTTAATCACCCCATCACGGTCATCATCCGCTAGATCATCAATTTGATGGCGAGTCATTGTCGTGTCGGGCGTTTCTGCACAACCCATTAGCAAGATAGAACTAAGTAGCGCTAGTTTAAAATATCTCATTACTTGTTCTCCCCTTGCCACTCTTCTGGGTGTTCAACCCTTAATGCGTAGGTCAACATGCCCATCGCGTTCAGTACGCGGTATGCTGCTAACGTTTGATCATATTCTGTGCTGATGAAGTTTCTTCGAGCTAAGAACACTTCCACTTTTGCATCCAGCACATCCAATAGGCTTCGTCTGCCTACATTAAATTGTTGGATGTAACCCAGTTCTGCAATTTTGGCCGCGTCCACATTCTGTTGAAGTAGAGACTTTTGTTGTTCAAGCATCTTGTAGGCGTTCCAAGCAAGTTGGGTACCCTCTTTCACTTCACGCTCGGTTCTCACGCGAATCGCTCTTGCCTCTTCAACACGCCACGCTGACGACTCCACTCGAGAGTCGGTAGAGAAGCCGTTAAACAGATCATAATCCATGGTGAGCATGATTTTCGCGTCTTCATCAACACCACCCGGTGGGTTAGACACGTTGTCATTTTTATTAGCATGAAGTTCCAGTTTTACTTCTGGATAGTAATCACCTTTTTCTCTACGCATCTCTTTACGAGCGGCATCGATATCAAGCAAAGAGGCTTTGATTTCTGGGTGATTCTCGACAGCTTGTTCAAGTGCGACCTGTGCTGAGCTTGGTAATAGAGCGTAATCAAAACGGGGATAAACCAAGTTCACAGCAGGCTTGCCCACTAAACGTAGGTACTGAGTTTGCAAATCAAACAGGTTGTTCTGAGCTGCTATCAATGAAGATTGCGCCGTCGCAACACGAGCAGATATTTGAGCCAGATCCGAGTTACTACTCAGGCCTTTGCTCTTTTTGTCTTGGATGTCTTGATAGATTTCTTGGTGCTCTTTTACGTTACGCTTAGACAGTTCAAGCAGCGTCTCAGCTTTCAGAATTTCGAGGTAGTTTCTCACCACATCTAACGAAACATTTTCAGCACGTGAAATCAGGGTTAAACGTTCTGCTTCGGCTTCGAACGTGAGTCGGTCAACATTCGACGTTGTTTTAAAACCATCGAATAGTAACTGGGAAACTTTAACGCCGATTTCCGTTCGCGTTAGACCACGGTCATCGGTGTCGAGTTTGCTACCACTGTTATAACGCGTCTCTTCATAACCTGCCGCCGCGTACAAATTGACTTGCGGCATATACAAACCGCCTGCAGCGTCACCGTCTCTTATCACCGATTGGTATCGGGAGTACTGCGCCAAGATCTCTGGGCTATAGTCTATGGCAAAGGCCACGGACTCTTCCAATGAGGCTGCTTGAGACAGCCCGCTCATCAGTAAGCAAGAAGAGAGTAAGAATTTTGAATGCATTACACTTCCTTTTATATTTATGCTTTAACCCACTTCATCGCTCGCGAAGTGAGTTTTCCTTAGCTCGTAAAATAGGTTTTAACCAATAACTCAATACTGTTTTTTCGCCGGTCAAGATATCAACCGCGACTTGCATCCCTGGGATAATGCTAAAGGCAGAGTTTTGTTGCTGGTCTTCGTTTAACTGAATATGGGCTCGGTAATAGGCGTTACCATCTTCTGTTTGCAGAGCATCAGCACTGACATAAGTCACCTCGCCTTTAAGCCCGCCATAAATGACAAAATCATAAGCTGAGAATTTAATCGTGGCGCCCAAACCTTTATGCACAAATGCAATATCCTGTGGCGAGATTCTGGCTTCAACAATCAACTGACTGTTCGACGGAATTAGCTCAATAATTGGTTCACCCGGCCTCACCACACCGCCAATAGTGCGAACAAATATTTCTTTCACCGTGCCATCGACGGGCGCTAAAATTTCCGTTCGTTTCAGCTGGTCGGCAATAGCCTGTTGGCTTTCATTCAATTGCGCGATTTTACTGGCCACCTCATTTAATTGACCTTGTACCTTGGCACGAAAATCGAGTGCGATGCTGCGATGGTCAGCTATCGATTCTGAGTAAGCGGCTATCTGTTTTTGAGCCGCTACTTTTGAGCTGGCTATATCACCCTTTAGCTTCACCACATCGCGGTTCAATTTCAGCAGTTCAACCTCAGCAACCGCACCGCTCGCGACCACGTCTTTGAGCATGTTGCGCTCACGAATAACGATATCGAGACTACTTTCTAAGGTCTGGATATTATTTAGCGTATCGACACGCGCTTGGTCTTGTTGCTCGATGCGAAGTGCTGCCTCTTCGAGCTCCGATTTCAACTGACCTAAACGCTCTCGGTAGTTCGCTTTTGCGTTCATTAACGCGGGATGACTTGATACATCAACAGCGATATCTTGTGGCACCAAGACCACTCGCTCATACCACTCTTTCGCATCGTTATTTAAAACAACCGTCGACAATTCAGCCTTTAACCTTAATTGCTGAGCAAGCAAGGTATCCGCTTGTTGAGCCGACTCTAAAAAAGCGGCTTTAAAACGCGTGTCTTCCAACTTAGCCAGAGGCTGACCTTTCACCACAGATTGACCTTGCCTTACCATGATCTCTTGAACAAGGCCGCCTTCTAAGCTCTGAATGGTTTGTACTGATAGGCTAGGTACAACTTTGCCTTCACCGATTACGACCTCTTCAAGGGTTGCCCATGTCGCCCAACCGATGATAGACACAATCAATAATGCACTGAGCCAGATCAGCTTACGAGAACGGAATGCCAAGTGATTGTTGGTCCACTGAATATCATTACTCATGACGACCTCCCTTCACCACTGAAACCGTCTTAAAACGACTTGTTCCTTTGGGAGCGCTTTTCTTCTGTAGAGAGAGGATATCTTTTGGTTCCCCCTCAGCTACGATCTGACCTTTATCCAACACAACCACTCGATCACACATCATCAAGAACGAAGATTTATGCGAACTGATTAACATTGAAGTTTCTCTAGGCATGCTTTGTAGTGCATTGAAGAACTGTATCTCGGCTTGATTATCAAGTGCGCTGGTCGGCTCATCCATGATCAATAGCTTTGGACAACGATAAAGCGCCCTTGCGATAGCCACAGCTTGGCGTTGGCCTCCTGAAAGCAATCGGCCACCTTCACCAACTGGCGTTTCTAAGCCATTGCTTAAGCGTCCCATATAACCATTCAAACCCGACTGTTGTAGAGCTTGCCTTAGCTTCTCTTCATCAACGTTAGTCGCACCAAGCGTGACGTTGTCGTAAACACTGCCAAAGATAAGATTAGTGGTTTGCCCTACCCAGCCCATGCCACTGCGCAAGACACTGGTTGGCCATAATTGCCCATCGATTTCTTGATAGAAAGCTTGACCTGTTGTGGGTAAATACTGACGAGCAACAATCGATAGTAGGGTTGTTTTGCCCGCACCTGCTGCACCAACAAGGCCAACACGTTCACCTGGTTTTATCTCAAGAGAGATTTCCTTTAACGCTGGGCTTTGAGTTTCTGGATAGGTAAATGTGACTTCATCCAACCTAACCCCGCCATCAAAGTCGCCCTTATCGATCACTTGGTGCTTAGACTCTTCCTGAGGTAGCTCCATGATCTGATTTAGGCCTTCAACAGCCGATCGTGTTTGTTGGAATCTCAGCATTAAAAGAGAAAGTTGATTCACCGAGCTTGCAGCGCGTCCACTCAACATCACGACAGCAATTAACCCACCCATACTTAGCAAGCCCTCTGAGATTTGATACACACCGAAGATGATCAGAGTAATGGTGACAATCTGCTGACTGGATTGAATAGAGTGCGTCACGATATTTGAGTAATGACGAGATTGAGTCTGCCATTGAGAAAGCGATGAAATAGTCTGCTCCCAACGCTTTTGAGTAATACCTTCCGCGTTGTTTTGTTTGATGTCCGGAAGGGTCGTTAAACAATCAAACAGCTGCGCTTGTCTTTGTGTTGATAAACGCGCGGTTTCATCGAATGTTTTCTCGACTTTGCCTTTCATCGCTATGCTCAACACAATCAGCACCAACATGATGGCAACTGGGATGAACATCATCGCCCCACCGAGCCAACCGATAAGGAACAGGAACAACAAGGTGAACGGTAAGTCGACTAACGTGACCAAAGAGATGGAAGTGAAGAAGTCTTTCACGCTGTCGAAGTCTTGAAGCTGTCTGGCAAATGCACCTACCGATTGAGGTCGATTTTCCAACTTCATACCGAGTACTTTAGAGAACAGTTGAGAAGACAACTTGTTGTCTATATAGCGCCCCGCCATATCAGTCACAGAGCTTCGTGAGCTTCTCAATACCCAATCAAAAACAACAACAATACCCACACCGGCGGCCAGTACCCAAAGAGTGTTGAACGCTTGGTTTGGTACCACACGGTCGTATACGTTCATGGTAAAGAGCGGAACGACTAGCGCCAATACGTTAATCAAGAACGAAGCGATAAACAGGTCTCGGTACCAAGGTTTCACTTCTTTGACGACACGCCATAACCAACGAGTGTTGGATTTACTGTCACTGCGTTCATGGGATTGTACACGAGCATCATCAAGCGCTTGAGCACCCACTTGCCACACATACGGTTCCACTTGAGTAACCAAATCTTTTAAGAGGGTTTGTTGGCTTGAATTGGTTCCGCAATCCAATACATGAAAGTCAACACCGGAACTTTGGGTGACGACAAGAGGCATCCCTGTCGCAGAATTAACGGCAACAACCGGAAACTGACATTGAGTCAGCAACTCTTTTTTTACATGACTCAGAGTCAAGCCTGATTTCTCAATCGCTCTTGGGAAAAGGGACTCATTGAGCCTTCCTTCGACTAAAGGTAGGCCAGACACTATTTTGGAAGGATGGCTTCGAACATTAAAATGCTCACATAACCACTCTACACAACCTAGCCAGCTGTCTTTTTGTTCTACCAATCTAAACATCCTTTTATAGACCGTACATCTAACTTACAGCGTTAAGTTGTTGTCATCTATCATTTTTTGTAAAATTTGTGCTTCTAAAACACTGCTGCTATCACCTTGATACAAATCGTCGTACGTGACATCAGCCAACAAGGTGTTTTGTTGAACATCTTCGTCACCATTAGGCTTGATAGAAATGGTTACGCCTTCGCCCGACTCCTCAAGGTCTAAGTAATTGCGAGCTTGTACTCCAGTACTAAGATCCAAGCTACCTAGAATACTCGTCAGGTCAATCGCATCAGTGTCTGGCGACGCATCAAAATCTTGAATCACATCGTAACTTGGTGCCCCAGCACTGCCCAAACCTGATGATTCAAACACAAAATTGTCAGAGCCGGTACCGCCAATCAACAAGTCGTTATCGTCTGTCGCGGTAATCGTAGAGTCACCTTCCGCCACAAATTCAACCGATACGGTTTGCGGGAGCCCTACTGCTTGGTTATTGCCGATTTCGGCTGATGGCTCAATCGTTAGATCAAACTGATCACCACTGTTGTAGCCCCCGGTAATCGCTAAATTAGGCACATCCGCTAATTCCACGACATACTGACCATCGACCATAGAACCATGCGAGAAAGTTAAACCTGCTGGGATGTCATAGATGGTAATAAAACCCTCTTCGGAATCAGCAGGATTAACGAGAGAAAGGTCTAAACCAAGAGGAATCGAGCCGCTCGCTTCAGCGACAATTGATGGGTATTCAAGGCTTAGCAAAGGAGCATCGGGCTCAGGTGTAATTACCAAAGTCATATCTTGTGAACTTGGTTCGCCAGTATCTGTGACCAAATTACCAAGCACCGTATTTTGGTCAACCGTTTGACCAGTGATCGTAATATCGAGGTTACCCCAAGCGTCTCCGGCAAAGAACTCAAGCTCATCAACAGAACTTGCTTTAACGAGGATCGTAGCCTGTATGATGCCGCCAACATTAGTGAAAGAGCTTGTTTCAGAGCCAATACGAATTCTATCAAGCCCAATTAAACCCGAAGGATCAGAAGTCCCATTCACTGTGACTGTAATTAATAAGAACTCATCACTGTTGGTCTCGAAGCTATTAGCATCAAGTGGAATAACAATGCCTTCATCTTCACTGCCAGTCATCTGTTCAGGTAAGTCGAAGAATTCCACCTTATCACCAATTGGGTTCACACCAACGGTAAAGTCAGATTCGGTATAGCGGATTTCAGTGGTGCCGATTTCTTGAGTGATGGCCTCAAGCACAAGGTCCATATCACCACTGAAATCTCTTGGCGGCATAATCACTAAGTTAGCCAACTGGCTTGGATCTAATTGCCACTCATAAGTAGGGTTGCCGTTGAAGGTACCGCCATCTGCGCCGTTATTTGGAACCAACTCATATGAGTCCCCCACTTTTATCGCAACGACAGCCCCTTCAGGCACACCTTTTAGTGCCAAAGACATATTTTCAGAGCCATCTTGGTCAATCAGTTCTGCACTGAGTGAGGACAATGAGATATAAGTGTCTTCATCACCAATAATGTCTTGTGTGACCAAATTAGCCTCATCCGCGACTGGCTCAACAGTGATAGTCACCACTGTGGTTTTATCTTGCGTATCGGTTTCAGTAACACAATCAGCCTCATCGGTAATATTGGCTGTCACAGTCAGGGTAATCTCACCACTGTAATGTTCAGGAGGTGTGACTAACACATCACTCAATCGGCTAGGGTCTGTAACCGTCCATGTACCGTTACCATTATCAACCAACAAACCTGTATCGGAAGGGCTCTCCGATAGAGTTCCTCCGTTTGATACCGTAATGGTTAAAGAGTTAACGGTCTCTTTACCGGTCGCACTGTTGCCCTCACCAGTGATTAGCTGACCGTCTTCGACACTGTCACCTAACACAAGCTCAAGGTTAAGGTCTGTCGCTGTATCTTCTTTAATTGTAGTGGAGTCAGCTTCCACCGTAATGTCATCAACAACAGGTAGAACTTGAATGCTAATGGTCTGTTCTGTGGTGACGGTCTGACCGTTACATGGCGAGGTTTCAATAGTCTCTATCGTAAAGTCGATGCACCCAGCAAAATCTTCATCTAACCCGGTTAAGGTTAACTTTGACAAGCCATCAGCAGTAATCGAGTAACCAACAATTTCACCTGATGCGTCGTATTCTGCAATCACACCATCACCAGAAATTTCTACGCCTTCTGGCAGTGAGTCTGCTGGAATATAGAAAGAAATTTCATTGTCAGGGTCACTCGCCACATCGGTATTTAGCAAGCCCGTTAAGTCGATATCTTCACCTTCTGGCGTTTTAATATCACCATCTGGTTGGATTGGACTTGGAGGCCCAACAGGGTCACAAGAACCGCCCCCGCCGTCATGGCCTGTAATCTGAATTTGGAATGAGGTATCAATATATTTCGAATCTTCGCCATCAATAACACGAGCACGCACCACAATATCTAACACAGGGGTGTCGCTTGGGCTGGAGATCGTCATGCCACTTAAGATTTCTTGAGCCAGTTCTTGGATAGAATCACTCGTCAGGCCGTTTGCAGAGATAATCCAGTTTCCTGAAATATCTTGAGCGGCTCCGTTCGGGTGGTCGATAATCAGCGAATAGCCATCAGGCACATCGATCAAGATATAATCCAAGTACTCTGAGCCATCCATATCTGCGTCAACAAAAGTAACCGCATCCGACACGTTGACTGGAGAACCGTCATCACTAATGTATAGCTGACCAGAACTCTCCAAACGAGTATCTGACTCGACCCTTGCATCTACGGTGACACTGATTGATCCTGAAATATCCTTTACATCAGTCGCGCCTGTCGGCGAAGTATCGGTAACTTCATAGGTAATTGGGATCGAAAATGTACCGCTCAAATCTTCAGTAGCGGTGACTGACAGTCTTCCGCTACTTAAAAGCTCGGACAGTGTTGGCGTCGTAGAGTCTAATAAGCTTTCTAAATCTAACCCTGAAACCGGCACATCAATTACACTGCCATCAAAATAAAGAGTCAGATCAGCAGGAAGGCTGTCAATCACATAACCCGTTAAAGACTCACTTCCATCAACATCTTGATTCACTGATGGCTCTAGATTCAATCCAATTTGGCTATCCTCAATGCCTTGAGTGCTAACGACTTGACCATCTTCTTGATCAACGACAGGTGCTAACTCTACCTTTAAGGTCATCGGGAATTCGCCCGAATCACCATCAGGTTCCGTTGAGATAGCAATAACAGTGAGCTCCAATTCACCACTGAAGTCAGGTACTGGCTTGAGATACAAGCCATTCAGTTGGGCGTTAGAGACTTGGAATACCGGCCCAGTGACATCATCCACATACGCAATCGTTAGCGATACGGGCTGACCCAACGCATCCACCAGCAAAGTGCCTTCAGGGATGTTAGTGAGCAGTATGTTGATCTCTTCTGACACATCGTCGTCCGAAGTTTGGACCACAAAATCCAGTCGAATTAAACCATCTTCGTTAAGCACCGATTGATTGCTGATAACTTTAGTATCGCTATCGTATTCCCAGTGCGCATTGCCCCCATCCACAACGATCGGCTCATCCACCACACCTCTAAGGAATATATTGATGGTTTTAGTATCGCTAAGCGCAGTCACATTAACAGGGTCTAACGAGTCAATGGTCGACTCATAAGAAACAGCAGTCACGTTAATGAATAGGTCTTCTGTAAATGAACTGATGTCTTCTTTTGGTATTAGATAAGCAGTACCGTTCTCGATCGCTTCAGCGGATACCAGGTATGTGTTGGGACCAATTAGATCAAATAATCCACCTTGAATCGCCCACCCGTCTTGTACTTCAATTTGATAACTTAACGACTCAGAATCATCAGTCAACGCACCACTGATTACATTCTTTAAGAAGATGTTTTGATCTTCAAGACCTTTGTAATCTTTAACAGATAGAATCGGTTTATCCGCATCAGGAGAGATCTCTACGATGACAGTATGAACATTATCAGCCGTTTTATCGGCAGGATCAGCGAAGGAGTTTCCGGATTCAGTGGCAATCGCAGTAATTTCGAATTCAAATCGACCCGCTAGGTTTTCATCGGCTCTGATTTCCATTTTATCGATTTGGTTCTGCGTGTACGCTTTACCCTCTTTAATTGAGGCTCCATTCAAGGTGATATTTAACCCATCGGGAATACCACTAATGGTGTAGGACAGTGCTTCAGAGGAGTCTTGGTCGACGAGTTGAGCGGTAATATCAAGCTTAATAGGGTCAGCGTCATCTTCTACAGATTGATAAGTGAAGACCGAGTCTGACCAATCCGGCGCATCGGCTACAGGCAAAACAGAAACAGCAATATCAGCGGTAAGCTCTTTTGGTACCGTGTCGGTACTAATGATGGCATTGATTGCCAAAATAACCGTCGACGTAGTATTAGATTCATGAAGCGCAGGGCGATAGGTTAACTGCCCGTTCGGCCCCGTAAACTGACTATCAATCATCGTCAGCTGGCTTCCAGATAAGGTGACCTTGCCGTCTACAACTTGAAGCAATACCCCATCAAGATACAAACTACCGCCATTTAATGATGCTTCAGAAAACTCGATAGCGGTAACGGTTTCACTTTGGTCAATATCACCCGTTGAGACACTGACTACAATAATCGCATCGTTATCTTCTGTGGTTTCAGAATCTTCATAACGAATAAAACCTTCGTTATCATCGAGGACAAGTGTCGCAGTACTATCGACTTCATCACCATCGGTATCTCGGACTCGATACTTAATCTCATCTACTAGCTTAGGATCATCTGGATTCGTAGCTACATCAGGGTTTGTAGTTAATTCATAGCGGCCATCTGAATAAAGCGTAAATTGACCATACACGGAACCATCAAAACTATTAATCAAATCAATCTCGATTGACGTAATTGAATCGGTAAAAGTGTAGGTATCATCTCGATAGTCAAAACTAATAATGACGGCGCCGTCTGCACCTGCGAACTCTTCGGTTAAGAATTGCCCAGTAAGGTTGTCACCCTCAACCATTTCAATAGAACCATCTCGAGCAGTCGGCACATCATCTTTTACGTTGACGGAATAAGTAGCAGGATCTGAGCTGTCTCCATCCGCATCGTTCACCACTAACTCAAAATTAAGAGCTAAGTTATTCTCACCATTATTACCATATGCATGATCTAGTGGCGCATAGAGATCAAATTCAGTGGTCCCGTCAGTATTAAAGCGAATCCTAAATACGTTATTGCCGTCAGTATCTTGCCCGTAATACCAACCATCAGAATCAACAGCTTGAAGAGAGATCGCTTTCCCAGCGCTAGTGTAGCTTAGTGCATCAAATGCAGCGGTGTTAACAGTGACAGAGACAACATCATCAGAGCCCTCAATAATACCCAAAGATGGGCTGCTATCTTCTACTCCAACTTGCTGACCATCTCCTAGCAAACCATCTTCATCAACTGAGATGCCTCCAGTCACCGAAATTTCAGGATCTTTACCGTCATAGATTTTTATATCAGACGCTTGCGAGTCTCTAGAACCATCGGAATCAATGGTGACGATAGAAGCTGGAATCGTCAGCTCGGTGTCTTTAGAACCTGAGCCATGATCAATGGACTGATACAGCTCAATAACGACATCAACGCTTGTTGAGCCATTGGCTTCAAGGCTGAAGCTATCTGGTAATTTGACTCTGAAAACAGCATCACCATTGCCAAGAACCGCATCAAAGGTACCATTACCGTTATCACGCCAAGTCAGCGCTTCACCATTGCTGGTTACCGCTATACCATCGCTATCAAGAACAGCTTGGCCCGTAGTCACATCCAAACCTAAGAAAACCAGTGGATCATTCCCTGCGGTAACGGCTAAGCTCACGTTTGCTATTGAGCCAACTCCCGACGGTGTGCTATCAGCAACAGGAATTTCACTCAGTTCAACCGTTCCTGAACCAATCGTTGGTTCACCGCCATCAGTCACTGATACATTCAAGGTTAATTTGGTTACATCATTGTCATCATCTTTGGCGGTAACAACGAATGGAAGTTGGTCTGTAATGTTATCTTGGTCAAGCCCCTTAAAGAGTTCAAAAGTATAAGTAACATCAGTATCCGCCTCACCTGAAGGAGAGATAAAGCTCAAGGTGAATGCTTTATTGTCAGCACTTTCAGAACCAACATAGCCAGTAAGTTCACTTCCATCCGCAGAGACCACATAAATGATCTGTACACCGCCACTAAATAACTGCGGCTGATCTGCAGCACCGAAAAATACGGACTCGACAAAGTCACTCCCGACGTTGAGATTAAACATACCAGTATCAGAAACACTGCCATTAATAAGATCAGATTCGTCCACAGCAGCATTGCTAGTTGAAGTTAGTACCGGATCGACCCCATCCTGGATAATCCAATCAAACTGCCCTTGTTCTAAAGCAGTACCATCTAAGTCTTCTCCATCAATGATAAGTGGCAGGGTAATAGAATCGTTGCTGATCAGGTGGTTTATAGGCTGCTCTAGAACTAATGTGACATCTGCGAGAACATCAATACCACTAGCAACCGCACTCAACGTTAGTGTGAATATCGTTTCACCATTTGCTTGTGCGGTAATCGTTTTACCATCATTGGCTAACGTGTAAGTTAGTGGGAACTCCTCATCTCCAGTCGTTAAGCCCAAGGCGTCTAGCTGCACTAAGGTATTGGTATTAAAGACAATCGAGGCGGGATCTGGATTATCTGAGCCTGCGGAAACAGTAAACTGACCGACGACAGTTTGGACTCCATCAGATACGTCACCTTCAGAGCTGGTCGTTGTCCCATCGACAACTAACCCCGCATCACCATCAAAAATATCGATGACTGCCGTACCAGTTCCGAAATCATTACTGCTATCGCCTGCGACATAGTTGAAAGTGATGTTTTGAGCTACGGTGTGATCTAAGTTTCTGTTGGCGACAAACGTCCAGTGACCATTTGCAAAGACGGTTAAAACACCTTCATCAAGAGTAAATGATACAGGGGCACTGCCTGATATTGTTTGTGTCAACCCATCAACTTCAACGCTTTTTATGGTTAGCTGTGTATCAAGATCGATGTCGTTATTGAGTACATTGCCAGATACCACTTCACCTTCAATAACTTCATAAGATTCATCAAAAATGAGTGGGTCAGAATCTTTAATAACAATAGGTAAATGGCCAATAACGAGCTCTGTGGTACCATCCGCATCCGTTTGTAAACCCTCAATGACCAGAGCGGTCTGAATTGAGTCTAAACCAGCCTCTTGATCGATCGCCTGATAGAAGTTGATGTTTACGTTACTGCCGGAAATCGCGGCATCAAATACAACTTGGCCATCGCTTCGTGTTCCAACCAAGCTTTGCTTGTCAGCCGATACCACGACAGTGATCGTTAAGCCTTGAGAAGTTAATGACTCAGCTAAACTTTGATCATCACCAAATGACAAATCTGCAAAATCGATACGGATATCGGATGTTTGTGTTTCATCGCCAAAAATACCGATGACGTTTTCCGAAAACACTACAGACTCAGGAAGAATAATCGTTGGCATGTCATCGATGGCTTCGTTGCCGACGGTATTGAAAACTTTTGCGTCAATCATCCATTCCGAAGATGAATCTAGGGCAGAAATATCAATATTCTCTACCAGCCAGTTACCCGCAGAATCAACAATACCTTCAAAGACTAGGGTCTGAGTCCCATCGCTTACTTCAATGTAAACTGGGAGCCCTTCTGCAACATTGGTTGTACCCTGCATGGTGGTAAGTTGGCCACTACGGAATGCCAAAATACTAAAGCCATCTAACGTATCAATATCAATAACTGGCGAAACAGTATCAATAACAATGCCCCCTGCACTATTTACTGCATTCGCTGGGTTACCTGCGATATCAATAGTGTCAGCCTCAATGGAAATACTGCCATCTGCAAAGCTCGTTAAATCGACGCCTTCGACAGACCAAGCACCATTCACAACCGTTGCCGTTAGAACGATCACGTTGGTGGTGCTATCTGAAATTCGGATGTTGACCGTTTGGCCATCCTCAACATTTTGTACAGTACCAAAGAATTTTGCAGATTGGATTTCGAAACTGTTGAGAACACCATCCCCGCCATCATCAACACTTGCTGTAATACTCGCCAGCGTGTCCTTAACGATGGTATCGGTCGCTGTTGTAGGGTTTCCTGCAATATCAACAGTACTAGCAACGACAGTGAGATCACCTTCTGCAAAGCTAGAATAATCTTGAGAAACTAGTGTCCATGTACCACCCGATACGGTCGTTGTGTATTCTTGGGTGAGGCCTTGGCTATCAGTAATGGAAATGCTTATCGTCTGACCATCTTCAACATTGGCAACGGTGCCGACTAGCGCTCCGTTGGCAATTTCAAATTGGTTGTAAAACTCGTCACCAAAACCATCAAAGTCGACATCGATTGTGGCTAGGGTGTCTTTGATTGTAGAGTCGTTGGCCGCAATGCTGTTACCAAAGTCATCGGCGATGATCGCGTCGACGTTAAGATCCCCCTCAGCCAGTGAAGAGAGATCGACTCCGTTTACCACATAAGTTTCATCGCTTGTGATTGCCGTTGTGGTTACCGTATTACCATTAATGTCAGTGATCGTTAGAAGAACGGTACGTCCGTCTCGAACATCAACAGCGGTCCCCGTTATCGTGACTGAAGGTACTTCGAACTGGTTTTCGTAACCATCACCACCATCTAAAATATCTACGGTTAACGCGGCACTCGGTAAAAGTATGTCGAGGTTGCCTTCATTGGAAGTTGTGTCGTCTTCAAAATATTCTGTTGGTCGAGTATCAAAACCGGCTTCTGCCAGGGTTTCGTCGAGTGTAGATCGGACATAGGCAATAAAAGAGGCACTAGCGCTAGGTTGGCCGTTTGAAGCACTCGGCTGTTCTGGCGAGCTTTCAATGTTGTTTACAAGCTGTTGAACAACCTCTTCCAACTGTTGTTCTACCGCTTCTATTTGCGGTTCTGTCAGAGGTTGAGTCTGCTCCAAGCTCTGAGGTTCAATACTCACAACTTGCACACCATCGACCTTCGCTTGCGTAGCAGGTAATGGCTGCCAAGTACCGTCAGGAAATACCTGCCAAGTTACCCCGCCAACTTCGATATATAAAATAGGATCCATCCTAAACCTCTTCCTCACAAAACGCTGACATTGAGGGCATCAACACGCTCAATAAAAGACTAAAAAATCAGCAGAAAAACTCTAATAAATACTAGCAAACAACAAATCATTAACAGTTAATTAACTACCATTGATACGCTGTAAAGTAAACCGATAAGCTGTGACTTTCATTCAGTTATATTTAACGTCACAAAATACATTTAGTGAATGTGTCATAATGTTGAAATTACTGGTTAATTTTCAAGGAATGTCATGACGGCAACGAACTACCTCAACCAACTGAATCACAAGTATCTTGTAACTCACAAAACCAAAGAAGACTTCTTTTGGGATACCTACATGGGCATCAGTGACGACCACGATGGTTCAACCCTAGCGCAAACTCAGTGGACCGAGTTTTTAAGTTCAGCTGAACAGATTGCGGCAATCGAAGCTCAATTAGATACCATCGACCAGATTCAAGATCCTCAAGAAAAAGAGAGCACGTTAACAGGGCTAAATGGCTGGTTAGCGACCTTTAAATCTCACGCTATCGAATCCCAACAATCTCAGGCGCTAAAAGCAGACCTCATCAAGTTTGAAGCTGAACTGTTTGAGAAAAAACAAAACCATGTGATGACTTACGTAAATGAAACGGGTGATGAAACAGAAGGATCACTGCCAGTTTTAGGTTCAGCAGTAAGAAGCAATAACAACGAACAAGTCAGGCTTTCTGCACACCAAGCACTATTAGATTTAGAGCAATGGCTACTGGCTAACGGATTTATTGAGCTCATCAAAAAACGTAATCAATTTGCTCAATCACTGGGTTTTAAAACCTTCTTTGATTACTCGGTGGTTAAAACCGAACAGATGACGACAGAGCAACTGTTCACGATTCTGGACGACTTCGAAGCACGTACACGTGATAGCCATCAGCAAAGCCTAACCCATTTGGCAGAGCAGAAAGGCGAGAATGCGCTCCAAGCCCATAACTTTACCTACTCTTTTGCAGGTGACGTGATGAATGACTTGGACCCTTATGTTCCATTCTCAAAGTCATTGAGACGCTGGATTGAATCCTTTGGTCGCCTCAACATCGAATACTCTCAAGCCACACTGAAGTTGGATCTGCTTGATCGCAAAGGAAAATACCCAAATGGTTTTTGTCACGGCCCTATTCCTTCTTTCTACGATCAAAACACTTGGGTGCCTGCTCAAGTCAACTTCACAAGTAATGCTAAGCCCGATCAAGTAGGCAGCGGCTATGATGGGATCAACACACTGTTTCACGAAGGTGGTCACGCTGCGCACTTTGCTAACGTGAAAATGAACGCGCCGTGTTTCTCTCAAGAGTTTGCACCTACGTCGATGGCTTATGCGGAAACCCAGTCTATGTTCTGTGACAGCTTGTTGAATGACGCAGACTGGCTCAAACAATACGCGCTTAATGCTGATGGCCAAGCAGTACCTGACGAGTTAATCAAAGCAATCATCGATAACAAGCAACCCTTCAGAGCTTATCAAGAACGCAGCATTTTAGTGGTTCCCTATTTCGAGCGAGCACTTTACGAATTGGCAGATGAAGATCTGACGCCTGAAAAGATCACCGCTCTCGCTCGTAATAGTGAGAAAACGATTCTTGGATTGGCTTGTAGCCCTCGCCCATTAATGGCAATCCCACATCTATTGTCGGATGAAGCGTCTTGCGCGTATCAAGGTTACCTGTTGGCTCATATGGCGGTGTATCAAACTCGTGCGTTTTTTACCGATAAATTTGGCTACTTAACGGATAACCCAGAGATCGGCCCTTTGTTAGCTAAGCACTATTGGTACCAAGGCAATAGCGTGAATCATAATGGGACAATCGAAAGCCTTACTGGAGAAGGTTTTAATGCTAAATACCTCGCTGACGAGTGCAACTTATCGCCAGAGGAAGCATGGGCTATTGAAGAGCAAAAAATCAAACAACTGTCGACAAGAGAGCGTGCACCAGTTGCTGATTTGAATGCGAAGATATCGATCGTTGATGGGTCAACCGAGTTGGCGAATAATGATAAATCAAACCATCAGATGTGTGATGAGTTTGAGCACTTTATCGTTGGGCAATACGGTCGATAGATTGTGTTTGAGCCTCTGTAACAAAAATTGAGTTCAAAACTAAAATGAAAAAAGGACGATAAGTTATCGTCCTTTTTAGATTCAGCTTAGGATCTATATAGTGAAACATGCTGAGCGAATTTTGCTATTAAACTCAACATCAACAGAATCAACACTTCTTAGTGATTTTCGATGAATGCCGAATACCTGCCCCGTCAAAACAATATAAAACTTTTCAGTTTTCAGTAAATTCCATGCTTCATCTAAAGATTCTGCGTAGACTTTGTTTTGTGAGTCTTGTGGACGAGTACCAGCAGCTCTTCCATGTTTACGTGCCAATTCGAACAATCCATTTCGATTAGGTTTGCACGTAAACAGAGTCTCATTGCCATAAATGACCCCCTTGCCAGATATGCTCTTAACCATTTTGTTTCTCCAGATAATAATCCACTCGTACCGCTTGAGTGGCATACCACATGTCGAACAGTGGATGCTTAAGCTGCGCAAAGAAGAGAATATGGTGTAAAGACCGGGCAGCAATTACACCATTATGTTCAGTTTCGATATTTGAGTTTCAAAGGCTCAGGCTCTATGCGCACCTAAGCCTCGACACTACTCTTAGAAGTAGTAGTAAGCTGCTGCGAATACGTGTGTTTCTTCGTCGTATTGCGTGTTACCGATTGAGCGTGCACCTTCGATATCTTGCTTAATATCAATACCCATGTCTGCGTTATCAGCAATACGGTACATAGCTGCAACGTTGATGTATGAAGAATCTACATCTGATAGGTTATCTTCTTCGTTAGTATTGAAAGCGTAACCTGCAGCAATGGTTAGATCATCAGACAATGTGTAACCACCAGAGAAGTAGAAACCTGTATTCTTCATCTCATCGTTTTGATCGATCCAAGAGTTAAGACCTAGCTTCATTGAACCTAACTGCATGCTGCCAGTTACTGTGTATACTTCGTAATCTTTCTCATCGTCACGACCTTCGTAACCAGCGTATACGCTAAATACTTCTTGCTCGATACCGATGTAACCGTTAACGCCTTTCTCTGCATCGTTATGGTCGTCATCAGTCTCAAAGTAAGAGATTGCGTAAGCAATACCGTTGGTTGCGCCTTGGAACTTAACCACGTTGAATGCATCAGAAGCATCGCCTGCAGAAGCACCAAACTCGTATGTGTTGTCACCTGCGCCATCAACTTTATCTAGTGCTGTATCGTTTTCCCAACCGAATGAAGCGATACCGTAACCAGTGTCGAAACCTAACCACGCTTTATCAACGTCTGTCGCAGGGCCTGTATCAATGCCATTCACCCAACCAGATGTTGCTGCGTCGTTCGCTGCAACGTTATTGTCAGTTGTGTAGTTCACCATCATGTCAGTTTCGAAGTAACCAACAAAACGGTTGTTACGGTAGCTTACCGCAAGTGTTAGACCAGTAGCCCAGTCATCGTAAAATGCTTTTGAACCTGTGTCGTAGTAACCACCAACACCGAAAGAACCTGCTACTGAGAATTGATCTTTGTGCATAGAATCAAAAGCAAACATCTCTTCATTCTGGCTGTTTTGGCTGCTTGTGTTTACAGCGAATGCTGAAGTTGAAATGCTTGCAATCGCAAGTGCTACTAATGTTTTTTTCATGGTTACCACTACCTATATATTGATTCGGCCTTGTTAGTCCGGCCTTTTGGAGTGGCGCTATTGTTCAAAAAATCACGTTATTGATATACCGTAAATTTACTGAAACTTTATAGCTTTGATGAATTAAATTACATAATGATATGTTGATATGGCTTTTATATTGAGAAGCGCAAGCCGAGCGTAAACCCGATGTCGGTACTGTTGTCCATGTTACGGATGTTTTCGATCATTAGGGCCTCAATCGCAAGTTGATGTAGGCGATAACGGTAACCCACGACCACTTCATGGGAAGGTTCAGAAAAATCGGGATCGTTGCTCGCCCAACCTTGATAGTTGAGAGATTCAATAAGCAAACTATGACGCTGATTCAGTCGATACTCATACCCTATCGCCCAACTCGCGCTTACGTTTTCAAAACTTAAGTCTTCTAGGCCAACAAAGGAGTTATCGCCATGTCGATGCACTAAACCGACGGTTGAAAAAATACTGTGTTTGGGTGTGATAAAGCTGTAGTTAAGTTGAACGACTTGCTCAAAACTTGTTCTCGCAAATTGTCCACTTCTTACGTTGTTGTAATACAAAGAACCACCAGCAGAGAGCGATATAGGCCCCCTGGAATACAACAACAATTCATTGTAAAAAGTCAGCGCATTGGTTAAGTCATCACCTTCAAAATCAGAGGCATGAACGCCAGCATTATGAAAGTCCATGATGAATTGATCTTCTGCTACCTCATCACGACCGTTTTGCCCAATGCTAAAAAGATCATGAAAGCCCATTACAAAGCTGTCTAAACCATTATCTTTTGCCGTGACTACACGATAATCCAGCTCTGTTTTCCAGATGGGAGACGCTTGCCACTCAACCGCAATATTGAATTGGTTTTGGTAGTAGTCTAGAGAGTAGGCTTCCGTATGAGCCCATATACTGGCCTGCGTGTAAGAGGATTTAAACAATCACAATGAGCTTGTTCAGTTCGCTTTACGTAATGGGTTAGGTATTGCTGAGGATGAAAACACCATTCGATAGCCCTGTTCATCCTTATGATTCAGCACGTAACCTACTCGTTACCTTCACTTAAAGCGAACTTTATCTCATCTGAAGAAAAGCCTTTGCGACTCAACATGGCGTAAGCCTTAGAGCGTTCCTTGTGATCGTTCAGGTCATAAGATTTTTTCTGAAGCTGTTCTAAACAAGAAGCGTAAAAGTCCAATTGCTCTTCATTGATCAATCGGTCAATCAACGATGAAAGCTCAGTGGTATCGATTTGTCGCTGTTTTAGTTCTTGTTGGATAGCGGTTAAGCCTTTCCCTTTACGAGCGTACTTGAGCACTTCCTTCTCCAAATCAGCTTTCTCGGCCTTGATCTGAATATTACTCTTAAGCTCATGAGCTTGCGGATGCTGATCGATCGCGATTTTGACTTGTTGATAGCTGAAGCCACGTTTTTGCAGTGTCGCGACAAGCTTTTCACGGCTCATAGTAAAGCCTGAATAGTAATGATTGATTCGATCGATCAGTATCATTTGTTCATCGATGTTTTTATCAGCAGATACCTTATGAATCGCATCGGAAATGACCGAGTCGGTTAGCCCTTTCTTCTTCAACTTTTCAATGATGTATCGCGAGCCAAATTCGCCAAAGAAGGCTTGTTCTGCGAATTGCTCAGCAAAATCTTGGTCGGATTTGAGATAGCCGTAACCTTTCAAGTTGCTCAAGGTTTCATTGATCCAATCTTGATTGTCCGTTTTCACTTTCAACTTCGCAATCAACTCGCTTTCCGTCATGTCCCTCTGGGTTAAATGCCACATCGCAGAGTTCATGACACTTTCGATTCGCGTCGCTTTTCTTACCGTTGTATTTCTCGTTTTTGGGTTTTGCTGTGAATCATCCATTCGATTTCAACTATCCAGACTGAGCCTGCCCCATGATAACGTAATTCTAAGATGGGTGGAGTGATATAAGGAATGAAGCTCAATATAAACCGCAGCCAAAAAAATGGACGCTTGTTCAGCGTCCATTTAATATCACATTAAGAATGATGGCTCGAAGCCACACTTAGCTTTTTCGTATTAGCTTTTTCGTATTAGCTCTTTCGCTTAGTTATCTTCGTGATTGTAAATATGCACATCTCGTTGCGGGAATGGAATCGTGATGCCTTCTTCATCGAAGCGTTTCTTCACGGTTTCCGTCACATCCCAATACACATCCCAGTAATCGTCTGTCTTAACCCAAGGTCTTACGACAAAATCTACAGAAGACGTATTCAAGGTATGAAGCTTGATCATGTGCTCTGGTTTTTTCAGTACTAGAGGGTGCGCGACAATGATGTCATTCAATACCGCTTTCGCTTTATCGATATCATCTGAGTAACCAATACCGAAAACCATATCAACACGTCTTACACGTTCTGCCGTGATATTGTTGATCACGTCACCCCAGATCTTGTTGTTTGGGATCACTAAACGTTGGTTATCGATAGTTTGTACCGTGGTCGACACTAAGCTCATGTCTTTTACCGTGCCTTGCACGCCCGCCACTTTAACCATGTCACCAACATCATAAGGACGGTAAATCAAGATCATCAAGCCCGAGGCGAAGTTAGACAGCGTATCCTGCAATGCAAAACCAATGATCACACCCGCGACACCGAAACCAGTTAATAGCGGTGCTAGTTCTATCCCGATTTGCGACAGCGCAATAAGCAAACCAATAAACACGACTGCTTTCGATGCGATGGATACAAAGAAGTCCTGCATCAATACGCTGAAGTCCATTTTAGAGTGCGAAACACTCTTACGAACGGTCTTACGAGCCACGTTAGCAATAAGGCGAGTGACATACAAAATACCGAGAAAAAGAGCGAGTTTAACGATAAAAGAAGGCGTATTTTCAAAAGCCCATGAACTGAACGAACGAAGCCAACCATCCAACAGTTCCAGTGCAACATCAACATCCAACACATCGGCATTAATGTCGCCTGTCGTCGCTAGCAAAACACGTTTGTATGAAGTCACATCTACGCCAAACGGTTCCATTAGTGTGATGGTTTCTTCTAAGCTCGCCACCATTACACTAGTACGCTCGCTGAAACGCTCAAGCTCCTTTTTAATGGTCGCTTTCTCTTCTTCATTCACGAAAGACAAACGCGCTTCTAGATCTTGTCGCTGTGTGTCTGTGTAAAGAATGGCATTAGTCAAGTATTTAGAGCGAGACACCAAGTCTACTTTTAGAGCTGTTTCAGGTACAGCGACATCGACCCCACGATCTTTCGACCAAGTGAGTGTCTTTGCTAGTTGTTGATAATAAACATCCATCATTCCGATTCGTTTTTGAATGCGTAATTCAAGACGTTTCTTAGCGTCACCCTCAGCTGAACGGTTTTCTTTACTCA
The DNA here is from genome assembly GCF_002872555.1 of Vibrio sp. 10N.286.55.E10. Lineage (NCBI taxonomy): Bacteria > Pseudomonadati > Pseudomonadota > Gammaproteobacteria > Vibrionales > Vibrionaceae > Vibrio > Vibrio sp. 10N.286.55.E10. The sequence continues at coordinate 98,672 of NZ_MCSD01000010.1, read as the reverse complement.
TTGAAACGATTTTGCCTTCATTCAATGTCAGCAATTTTTGTAAAAGTTCAACCTGCTGAGCCAGAATGGCATCTAGCCCTTCCTTCTTCTCTGAAGAGAGTTGTGTAAAAATCTCCTCACGTAGCCCTTGATTCTTACGCCTTAATATATCTTCAAGAAAGGGTTTCTCAGCATCATGCGCCGTTTCTAATGTTGTTAGATCGATCATTAACTGATCTTGTACTTCTGCGATTTTCTCAACGCTCTGCGCATAACTTCCAAATGCGACAAACGCCAACATTAACAATAGACAACGCCAAACCTTCATCATATTAATTCCTATTACTGTCTAAATTGACCCTATAAATAGTAGTAAAAAGAACATGGATAACAAGCATTTAAACGTATGTTATGTTAAAAATTCGCAAATTATCAGCCTGCTTCTAATATTTGAGAGTTCCAATCCCCTCTTATGACCTGTAGAGTACGCATCCAACAAAGAATAACGGCCAATATCTTAATTTTAGGGTAAGCACTAAAGCGCCTTAAGTACGATGTTGGTTCACTGCAAGAGAGCATAAAAATGAACAACGAACTTGACATCATTGAGTCTCTAGAAGAACTAGAGCAATTCCTAATTTCAGTGGAAGCTGGCGGTTTAGGCCTTGAAGGCGTTGAAGGTGTAGGCATGGCAACCAATAATTCAGATGGTCGTCACTTCGTTGCTGTATTCAACAGCAGCCACAAAGTTCTACTTGCTCGCTGGATCACCAAAGAAGTGTTTGATAACGGTAAAGACTTGGTACGTAACGGCCCTCGCCGCACTCACTAAGCCTTTTCAATAGCGCCAATGGTTAAAGCCCAATACGTTCATCGACGAGCTATTGGGCTTTTTTGTATAGCCTGATAATGAATAAACTACTCGATACAGAATAAATTAGTGGCAACTTCCAGTTATTGTGAACTTTAGTGACAGAGCAATGTCGTATTCGCGAGAATTAGTGTTTATGCGTCGTTTATCGTATACCTACGGTTTCCCTCGTTTATACCTAGTTTCACTTTAACAATTTTATGACTTGTGGCGCGAAGAGAACTTATCTAAGCTAGCCACAATTCAACGAGCTCGTTTTAACGACTAACTGATTTAATTACGGACTAATTTTCTGAACACACCGCTACTTTTCTTATCTACACAGAATCGTCGACAAAAGCATTCGCTTTGGGCGCTCTTCCTGACCGGACTGGTTATCGTAACTTGTCTGGCGAGTACTCTGGCCGTAAAGAAAGTATCGTTATCTGCATCCGCTAATGGTCAATCAGTCCTAGTTGGCGCGCAAACTCATACAGAAAACAGTAATCCTCAAACTGACATCGCTTCTTCAGAAAAAATGGTCACTCTATACGCCAGTGTTTTCGGCTTAGAAGCCTCAAAAATGTTAACGTCACCCAATTCAAGTTCATGCAGTCTGAGTTCGAAAATGCTGACCTTTGCCGCCCCAAAAACCGGCTGGATGATCCCATTCGTACTTATTATTGCGGTTGCATTTAACTTACCTCCCCACATATCGAGATTATCTAGAGACAACCATCGCTCTACTCGACCAACAAAACACCGCTTACACCTAAAGCACTGTATATTTAGAGAGTAAATAACCGGGCTATTCCACCCTTTTATTTATTTTTTGGAGATACATTTGTGTACAACACACTACTAACTAAGTTTGTCGATTCTTTGGCATTCTGCATGCGTACATGCGCTAAAACTCTAGTCACAGCCCTTTTGGTCATGACATCATTTACTGCTTTAGCACAGACTACAGGTTGGCTCAGCGTGCCTGAACACCCGCCAGTCAAAATGCGAATGATGTCGACAGGTGAACAGTCAGATGACGGTTCTAAGATTCAAACCGTGCTCGATGTCGTGCTCGACGGCGACTGGAAAACCTATTGGCGCAGCCCTGGTGAAGGTGGCATACCACCAAGCTGGGACTGGTCTGGTTCAACAAACATTGAGTCAGTAGATTGGCATTGGCCGATACCTAAGTACTACGAGCAGCTTGACGTCATGACGTTAGGTTACAAAAAGCACGTCAGCTTTCCTGTCACGTTAACCCTGAAAGACAACACAAAGCCTGCAATATTCAGGGCCTCGTTTACCTTTCCGTCGTGTACCAATATCTGTGTGTTAACCGATTACGATATCGAACTGCCGATTGACCCAAAAACTTTAGCGCTTGATGAAGAAGCGATGTTCTTGTTCAACCAAGGCATGAGCCAGTCGCCACGAGAAGCTAACCGCACTTCGGTGAACGGTTTGTTTTGGGATAAGAGCAAGCAGCAATTGGTTACTCAGCTGACAAGCAAAGATGGTTGGGATAAGCCAATGGTGTTGATTGACGGGCAAGAAGTGATTGATGACTTCTTCTCTCAACCAAGCGTCCACATAACAGACAATACAATGACTGCTGTATTCGATGTCAGTAACTGGCTTGGCGAGGTCGATCTAACCGATCGCACGGTGAGTGTTACAGTATCGGACACAAACTTTGCCGAAGAGATGACAGCTCAAGTTGGGTCAAAACCAATCGCTTATCAAGAAAACAGTAACGGTTTTACTGCGATGATCGGTTTTGCCTTAATTGGTGGTTTGATCCTCAACATCATGCCATGTGTGTTGCCAGTATTGGGAATGAAGTTAAACAGCATCATTCAAAACCAAGGGGCATCTAATCGTCATATCCGACTCTCATTCTTAGCGTCTGCTTCTGGTGTCATTACGTCATTTGCTCTGTTAGCCCTTGGTATGACCATTCTAAAAATGGGTGGCAATGCGATTGGTTGGGGAATCCAGTTCCAAAATGTTTGGTTCATCGGATTCATGCTGATCATCACTTTGCTGTTCTCGATTAACCTGCTTGGGCTATTCGAATTCAGACTGCCTTCAGGTTTAAACACTTGGATGGCAACTAAAGGGGATGATTCACATTCAGGCCACTTTGTTCAAGGTATGTTTGCGACGCTATTGGCAACGCCGTGTAGCGCACCATTCCTAGGAACCGCCGTCGCTTATGCACTTGGTGCTAGCTATCAAGAGTTATGGGCTATCTTCATCGCACTCGGCATAGGTATGAGTGCACCTTGGCTGGTTTTTTCTGCCTTCCCACGCCTAACCAAGCTAATGCCTAAGCCAGGCCCTTGGATGTTCACTGTTAAGTTGATTTTCGGCTTGATGATGTTCGCTACCAGCTTATGGTTAACGAGTCTGCTGAGCCCATTCATTGGAAAGTTCCCAACGATCGTGCTTTCTGTTTTGATCCTAGCAACAGTATTGATTTGGATTGGCAAGAAGCTCGGCACCAAGGTGCTGGCTCCTATCTTGGCAACCACCACAATAGTATTTGGCGCAGCGCTTATCGTAGGTAGTGTCACTGCAGATAACTGGGCGACACCTATCGTTGATGACCTTGCTTGGCAAAAGCTGGATGCGAAACAAATTCCAAAATTGATCGATGAAGGCAAAACAGTATTTGTCGATGTAACTGCTGATTGGTGCATCACCTGTAAAGCCAACAAAATCGGCGTCATTCTTCAAGACCCTGTTTATAGCCATCTGCAACAAGAGAATATCGTTCTAATGAAAGGCGATTGGACCACTCCAAGTGAAAGTGTCACTCAATACTTACAAAGTAATGGACGATTTGGTGTGCCATTTAATATCGTCTACGGTCCGAGCTATAAAAGTGGTATTCCACTGCCTGTCATTCTCAACAGTGACACTGTCGTTCAAGCCATCGATGCTGCGAGATAACTAATGAAGACTCCCAACAATGAAGAGAAGCCCAACACGACCAAAGAGCACTCTATAAAGGGTGAGGCTAAAAAGCCAAGTCGCCTTAAAAAATGGGGAAAGGAACTCGTTTCAATGATACTGATCGTTGGTGTGGTTTCATTTGCGATGGATTTTTATCACAGCAGAAGCATGCCTCAAGGAGATGCGGTTCCAATCGTTGGACAGTCAATACAAGGCGAAGATATTGATGTTATCGAGCTCAGTAAAAACGGTAAGCCTGTCATTGTCTATTTTTGGGCAACTTGGTGTGGTGCGTGCAAATTCGTGAGCCCAACCATCAATAGCTTCAATGACTCTCACCAAGTCGTTACGGTCGCCCTTTCATCAGGACCAGATGAGCGAGTGCAACGCTACTTGGACGCCAAAGAGTATGACTTCCCGGTGATCAATGATCTTTCAGGGCATATCAGTAGAGACTGGGGAATCAATGTCACACCCAGCATTGTCATCATTAAAGATGGAGAGATAAGCAGTATCGCGACAGGCGTTACTTCTCCTATAGGGCTGTGGTTGAGAACTTACTTTGCCTAGCCTATTGGAAAACAGGGCAAGTAAGTCGTTTCAAATCCACTAAACAAAGAACACTAGTGCGAGCGCCACCAAATTATCGCTCACCATTACTAAGAATTCGAGATAAATAACATGAAAAAGCTTCTGATAAGCACACTAATTTTAGGCTCACTAATGAGCACCAACGCCTTCGCAGAACTAAGCAAAGAACAAACCCAACAACTTGAGGAAATTAACCAGTTTCTGAAAGAGAACCCTTCAAGTATTTCGGGGTTACACACCAGCTTAGAGCAATATGTAGCGGGCCAAGCTCAAGCAAAGAAAGCCCAAGCAGAAAGCCATGATTGGTTATACAACAATGACGCTCATCCAATAACAGGAAACCCGGATGGCAAGTCGGTAATCATCAATTTCACCGACTATAACTGTCCTTACTGTAAGCGCTTAGAGAAAGGTTTGGCTCAATTAGTCTCTGAAAATAGCGACATTAAAGTGATCAATGTGTACTTATCATTTAAACAGCAGCAAGTCGACGGCCTCAACACCAATGCCGCTTTATATGCGATGAAAGTATGGCAAGACAAGCCAGAAGCGTTCCCTGAGGTTAATAGATTATTGATGGCAAAAAGCGGTATTCACACAAAGAGTTCATTAGAAGCGGTTGCCAAGAAGACAGGAACAGAGACGGAACTAAAAACAACTCAAGAACAAAACCAAGTTCTAACCACTAACCATCAAACGTTCAGTGCACTCGGCTTAACGGGCACTCCAACCATGATGATGAATGGAAATGTTTTACCAGGTTATGTACCTTACGACCGACTAAAAGACATCGTAGATGACGCCTTTTAATCGAGCTTAGAAAGAAATAGAACCTCTTAAGTGAAGTTTATATTGCCTACTCACGCAAACTCGAAGTAGGCTTTTTCATGAGCTTAAGATAATGTTTTCAATATTATTTTTGAAACAGAAAAGCAGTCGAAGTGTCACTATCTTGCAATAGATTCTTAATCTAGCCTCGCTACTCTAAAAGCAGTTTTCTCGATGAGTCCAAGACGTGCTTACTCTAGACAACTGTCCTTTGACCGAGCCCTGCTCGGTCTTTTTTTGCGTGTTTTAGATGGTGACACGCTGTATTAATACGGAAACGTCCAACCGACTGCCCCCCTAACTTAGCAAGCGACAAACAAGTGCACCCGGTTCCCTTAACGCATCCACGTTATAGCTAAGGACACGTCCAGCAGACGGTGCGTGATAACGGCGGCATTCATTACCAAAAGCATCATATTGGATGGCTAACAAATCACCTTGCTCCACGCTTTGCAAAAGCTCGACCTGAGGCAGAACAAAACCACCAATATCAGCACGAATAGACACGACGTTGTTGCCTTCAATCCAATCCATGCTTGGCAGTTGCTTTACTTCTAACGGATCTTGTCCATCGACCTCAAGCATTTCATAATAGGAAAGCATGTTCAAAACACCGTCTACCGCTCTTTGAATCATGTCAGGTTGAGTAAACTTACCCATCCCTACTTCGACAGTGATGCTCGGTATACCACTGCGATTCCAAACCGTTTCAAGAATCCCAGGATCGCCAGGATCATTAAGCACACAATCGGGTTGCATCAGCCTCGCCATATCCAAACATTGCTCTATGCGATAATCAGCAAATACATAAAGTGGGTAGACTGCGCCACGAGTTTGAGTGTGGAGGTCAACGGCGAAGGTGGCATTATGCTTAAGCAAACGCTCCCACAAAGACGAAACAAAGCGTTCCGCCGCTAAACCATTCTCATCACCCGGAAAGAGTCGATTGAGATTGGCAGGACAAGAACCCGGATCCGAAGAAATAAAGTCACGGCTATGGTTTAGCAAACCAGACAGATTCACTGTGGGCACAATGGTTACTGTGCCTTTGAGAGTTTTACCGACTAAGTCTCTGATAATTTGCTGAGCAGCCAATACACCGTTCAGTTCATCGCCATGAATACCGGCCGTGATCATCAACTTAGGACCATCTTGGCTGCCTTTGAAAACAGAAACTGGCATGTTTTTAGGTTGTCCGAGTCCATCACTGGTCACTTGAAACCAAAACTGATGCTCTCCTACCTGTAAGTCTTCAACATTCAAGGAGCCAATAACCTGCCTACCTTGTAAAACATCGCCTAAGTACTCTGTTTTCATCCAACCACTCCATCTTGTTGAGCACAATCTATTCTCTCGTAAGTTTTTGCATCATAGAGGATATCTTAACCAGTACAAGCAGTTAATCGATTTAACAGCTGCAGTTCGGCCCATAGAACTCACTCATAACTTCCTCATCTCTTTCAAAGTAAAACTCGTACAGATAGCTGTTCTAAAACTTCCAATTTAGATAATCATTCAAAAACCTCTCAGCCAAATGAAATAGAAGTGCAATAAAATCAACGCCTAAATAAGTTCCCTATTCACGGAAATGTAATTTTATGGAAATGAAAGCTTAATTTATCTGCTCTAAATTAGCTTCATATCGAAACGGAGAGCGCATTGCTCACGGATTTTAAAATACAAGGTAAGTGATTATGAAAAAGGCAGTTCTAGCTTCTTCAGTGGTAGCAGCACTAGTTTCAGGTTCTTCTCTAGCAGCAACAGTTTACAGCTCTGACGGCACTGAGCTTAAGATTGGCGGTCGTGCGGAATTCCGTGGCGACTTCATCGGTTCAGGTGGTGCCGAAGTTGAAGGTACAATGGAAGATAAAACTCGTTTCCGTTTAAACCTTGGCGGTAAAACAGAACTTACCGATACTGTTACTGCATTCGGTTTCTACGAAGCAGAGCAAAGCACTGGCGATAGCGAGTTTGATAACCGTTACATGTACGCTGGTGTGGATTTCGATGGACAAGCAGTCTCTGTAGGTCGCCAAGACATGGCTTCAGTCATCGTATCTGACTTTACAGATATCACTGAGTTCTCTGGTGTTCAACAATTAATCGATGCAGCTTCGGATAAAGAAGATAGCGTATTTGCATACCGCGGTGGCTTTGATGCTCTTCAGTTAGAAGCAACTTACCAAGCAAACAGTGCAAAAGACACTGATGGCTACGGCATCTCTGGTGTTTATTCATTGCCAATCGGTCTAGACCTTGGTCTTGCATACTCTGGTCAAGATCTAGGTGCAGGTAACGGAAGCGCAAACCAAATCCTTGCTGGCCTAGCATATTCACTAGATAACCTTTACCTAGCAGCAACTTACTCAACGGGTGACTTAAACGATAAAGCCGTTGGCCCTATCGCTGAGTCATTCACTGCAATGGAATTCGCAGCACAATATAAAATCACTAAGCAAGTTTCTGCTGCAGCAGTATACACATACCAAGAAAATGAAGCGGCAAACGGTTCTACAGCCGACTCTGTAGATGGTATCGAGCTTGTTGGCTACTACAAACTAAACAGCAACTTCCGTACATACCTTTCTTACTACATCAATGGCTTAGATGAAGTGAAAGACGTAACTACAGGACTAACAACTGAAGGTGAAGATACGCTTCGCCTAGGTGTACGCTACGACTTCTAATCTAAATTTACTTTAGATGAAGGCTAAAAAGGTTGGGCAATGGCTCAACCTTTTTTCATATTCAAATATTCTGACTAACTTCATCAATGCTTTTTCTGGTTTCATTGTGCTAAATCCGTATCATAGGTGAACCACATCAAATAATTAGAAGCATCATGTCACAACACCATCCGATTCAAGGCGCTAGCTGGATGCTAACCGCTGGTTTAGCCTTTGCTTTGATCAACAGCCTAACTCAAATCGCTAGCATTCATTTCGGACTGACTTCTACTACCGTTGCCGTCATTCAGTATTCAATTGCATTGTTCGCTATTCTTCCTTATCTAAAAACATTGGGAATTCGACGAGCACTAAAAACTGATAATCTCAAGCTACACGTATTCCGTGTCTTCCTATCGGTTATTGGTATCCAACTTTGGATTTGGGCGCTGGCTTACCCTGTGCCGATTTGGCAAGGCATAGCCCTTCTTATGACTTCGCCACTGTTTGCAACCATAGGTTCTGGTCTTTTCCTAAAAGAGAAAGTGGGCGCAGCTCGTTGGGGTGCAACCTTAGCAGGCTTCGCAGGTGCTATGGTGATTCTAGAGCCATGGGCTGAAGACTTTAGCTGGGCGACGTTGTTACCCGTTGGTGCGGCTTTCTTTTGGGCATGCTACTCACTGATGGTGAAAAAGCTTTCTTCACAAGACAGCCCTTCCACCATGGTGGTTTACCTTCTGCTATTGATTACGCCATTTAACATCTTGCTGGCCGTTCCTGATTGGCAAATGCCAAGTGGCGGAACTATTTGGGCTATCTTAATCGTTATCGGTATTATGACAGCACTGGCTCAGTGGGCTATTGTAAAAGCATACTCGGTGGCAGATGCCTCTTTCGTTCAACCGTTTGATCACGCGAAATTACCTCTAAATGTCTTGGCTGGTTGGCTGGTATTCAGTTGGGTTCCACCAGGTCGTTTATGGCTAGGGGCTGCGATTATCATTGCGTCAGTTGCGTTCATTACCCATTGGGAAACAAAAAAACCGGCGAAAGTTAAGAAAGTTTAGAGTCGATGAAATAAATAGTTCTACTGTCCGTTCTATATTGATAAGAGAATTTTAAGCGAGGTCGTAACCATGAAGAAACCAGTCAAGATTACACTATACCGTTGGGCAGGCAGCTGGGGTCCATTTAAAGTAAATATCCCATGTGGAGAATGTACCCTTACCAAAGACATTCTTAAGGACACTTTTGAGAATGAATTGGCTGACGTTGATGTCGAACTAGAAGTGAAAGATTGGTTATCTCACTGGTGGGAACCTTTAAAGCTGGGTTCTTGGCATGCTCCGATCCTTGTTGTTGAAGGCAAGGTAGTAAGCCAAGGCGAAGCTCTAAATCGCGGTGTTCTGATTCAATCGGTCATTAAAGAGTGGACCAAAAGAGACAGCCTAAAAGGCAATATTGTTTATGGTAAAGCAACCTGCCCATTCTGCGTTAAGGCGAAGAAAATGCTTGATGAAGCGGGTGTCGAATACCAATACCACGATGTCGTAAAAGACAGCGCAGCTTTGTATCGCATGATTCCAGAGGTAAAAGCGCACATCGGTGAGAAAACACCGGTCACCGTTCCTCAAATCTGGCTTGATGGTAAGTACATCGGCGGGGCTGATAACTTGGAAGCATGGATGAAAGAGAATGGCTTAGATAGCATTCCTAATAATGTGGTCGACCTGTCCAATCAATCTGCAGGCTGAATTAATTAATAGCCATTAGTCAGAAGCGTAATTTGTGTTTTTTGTGTCCATCCACAACAAAACAAAGCGATACCTTTCACCAATCGCTAAAACGAAAAAGGCCTTAAACTTCATCGAGTTTAAGGCCTTTTAAAATTCCGTTTCTGAAAATGCTTATTTAGCCATTTTCTTCATCATTCGCTTGATAAATGATGCTTTTTTAGGCTTTGACTTGCCGTACATTGCTTCGTGCATCATGTTTTTTGCTGCCATTTGACCCAAGTATGCGTGGCCTAGTTCGTAATTCATGCTTATCTCCGCACTTAATCAACTTTCTTTAGCGCGGATTTTACACTTAAAACGCCCAAAAACAAGATCCAAATCACACTTTATTGCAAAATAATCAATGCAGTTGCAGTGAGCCTGTTTTTGTCTTTGCGCAGACCGGGATTATATCAGTATATCAATGAGTTAACGTGAAGCCCGGTTTGGCCTTAATGCTCTATCCCTATGAACAATCCAAAACATTGGTCTAGACAGTCATAAAAAAAGCAGCTCAAGAGAGCTGCTTTCTAAAATACTTTACTGAGAAACCTAGCTGCGCTTTGGCTGTCTGTAAGTCTTACCGGCAATTTGGTATGTGTCTTTTTGCTTCAATTCAAACATCGTTTCAAAGAACCAAGCTGCAAATTTGATTAAGTCATCGCCTTCATTCATGACATGTTCGATGTACTCTTGCTCTTCGCCTTGTTCATTTTCTTGAAGCGTCACGTGGTAAATACGCTTTTCGCCTTCCACTTCAGCTAGTGCAAATTGACCAGTCAGTGATGCAGCAGCCTCTGCGACTTCTGTATCCTCATTGGATTTCAATAGCTCAAGCGCTTGAGGCAGGCCATCTAGCGCGCAGATAGCTTTTACCAGTACTTCAAATTCATTTTGCTGCATTTTGTTTTTACCTATTCAATGGACCGAAGCATTGTAGAAAACCATCAGCACAAATACAACGTATTAACGATGGTGCGTTAGACGATAGTGAATTTGACATTTAGCTATATTTCATTTCAACAGTATCGCCTTTCTTGTTCATTTTGGTTGAAGACCAAAGCACTCCCCCCATAGCTGCACCAATAATGAGGTAGAACGCGCCTAACTGTAGATGAGTCGTCACCCAACTCTCTACTAAATACCCACCGAGTAAACCCGCCAAACACATCTGAATTGAGCCTGACAACGCAGAGACGGCGCCCGCTTGCTTCTTATGAGGCTCTAATAACATGCTGATCGATAGAGGGAACGAAATCCCTTGTGCTATCGCCAACCAAGTAAACGCCCAAACTAAGTTAAAAATGGATAATTCATGAGTAAGAAGCCAAGCTCCTGAAGCCAAGATGATCAAGATAGCTAGGCTCATCAATTGAGGCGTACTAAACCTACGATTGAGTAAGTTTAAAGCGACGCTACCGATCAATAAGCCCGCCGAAGGAACAATCATCAATGAGCCATATTCAGCGGCGGTCAGCCCTAATTGCTCTTGCATTAAGAATGGAAACAACGACAACGAAACCAAACTCGCCATATAGCTCATCCAGTTGTAACTGGCGCTGGTTAACACTTGGCGATTGGTCAACAAACGTCCGTAGTTCTTCACCACTTGGCAGGCATCAAAGCGACTCTTTCCGTATGGTAAAGTTTCATGAAGAACAAAGTAACCTAGCGTAAATATCGCCAATAAGTACATCAGAACGAACAGGAACACCGCCTGCCAACCGAGGTGAAATGAAATCCAACCACCAAATACTGGCGCGATGATCGGCATGATCGAAGCGGTGATCGAGATATAAGACAGCGCCTTGGTAAGCTGAGAGCCATCATAACTGTCGCGAAGCACACTTCGTCCTAACACCGAGGCACTGCCCGCCCCTAAACCTTGCAACAAGCGGCCAACCTCTAGCGCCGTCATATTGTCAGAAAACACGACACAAACGACAGTACCAATCAAATAAACACCCTGACCTAACAAGAAAATAGGTCGTCTTCCCACTGCATCGGACATCGGTCCGTAAAATAGCTGAGACAAGCCAAAACCCACAAGAAACAGCGTAACGAGCAGTTGCACATCCACTTGGGTAACACTTAAGTCAGCAGCAATTAACGGCAATGACGGCAAGTAGATGCTCACACCCACCTGTCCCGTGGCAATAATCATCATTGCTAAGAGTAACGGCGTTTTTTTAAAGGTCGATTGGCTCAAAAAATTCCCTATTCGTGTGATATTTATTCATGATATAAGTTTATATTCAAAACTAGTAATTGATAATTAACCAAATTGGAATTTAATTAAGTCCTAACAGGAAACAATATGGATTGGATCCTCAACGTAAAGAGCTACGTTAGAGTTGTAGAAGAAGGCAGTTTCAATGGCGCTGCACGTAAACTCAATACCACCAGCTCAGCGATCAGCAAAAGAGTAAACTGGTTGGAAGAGCGCATTGGCACTCAACTTTTAAAGCGCACCACACGCTCAATTAGCCAAACCGAAGCCGGTGCGCTCTTTTACCTGAGAGCCAAAGATCAGCTCGACAATTGGCAGTCCATTATTGATGAGACTCGCTCGGTTAACCAAACCCCTGCAGGCTTATTAAAGATAGGTGCGACAATTGCGGTTGGCTCTAAGTTTCTCGTGCAATACATGGACGACTTCTTAGAAAAGTATCCAGACATTAAGGTGCAGCTGATCACGACCACTCCAGGACAATTACCAGAACTGGGCTTAGATCTGGTGATCAGTCGTGAACTGGAACAACTCAACTCGTTAAGCTTCAAGAAGACACCGCTGTTTGAACACAAGGCCAGTTTCTATGCTGCGCCGAGTTATCTGGCCAAACATGGTTACCCCACAAGCGAACAGGACTTAGAACAACACAACTCCTTGATCTGGGGAGAGCGTCCAACCCGTGAAGTCACACTAACTAAAGGACAACGCATCACTTTGAACGGTAACTTTGCGACCACCAACCCTGAGGCTTTGTTTCATGCCGCGAAGCAAGGAATGGGCGTACTGTTAACCATCAAAGCAATGATCAAAGAGGATCTTAAACAAGGGACACTGGTTCCAGTATTACCAAATATAACAGCCGACGAAGTGATGGTTTACGCGTACTACCCTAAGCTTGACTACTCACATACACGAACCAAGCTGTTTTTGGACCATTTGAAAGATAGATTGGACAAAGAGCGCAGCACTCAGGCTCTGTGAAATAAGTCACATTTTAATTTGAAAAGTTATACAACACGACCAATAATAAACTAGACGCATATTGATAGTAAAACTTAATACTGCGCAGTTACAAGATCGTACAAACAAGAGCATACACATACGGCTTATACACTGAATCTGGTTAACTAGGGATGGTGACTATGACTCAACATACGCACAACAGCATGATAGACACTGAGCGCATCGGACGTTTACTGAAGTTGGAAGGTATCGACCTTTTAGAGTCGGCTGTACTTACTTTGCACCAAGCCTTTGGTACTCAATACACCAGTATCATTGAGAAAAAATACTTTCCAGACCAAGTTGTTCCTCTGGTAATTGCTCATTCGGACCATGTACTGCACGACAAAATCAATGCTCGTCATGGGCATATCTACCAGCAAGCGGTTAATCAAAGACACCCAGATTGCTCTTTCGCTCAGTACGTCGTCCAGTCATTACCGACATCAGCATTTAGGCAGGAAGTAACCTCGCAGAACTCGATCGCTATTCCTACTCGTACCCAAAGTGGTGAAGTGATGGGCGTGTTGTTCTCTACGTTTAGCTCGCCTCTTAGTCCAGACCAACAACAAGCCGTGATAAAACACCACCAATTATTCGCCGATATCATCATCCACACCTTGCGTGAAATGTGGTTCAACGACCGTTCTGAGCAACTGGTGAATCAACTCAGTTACGAAGTGTCACACGACAGTTTAACGGGGTTACTAAACCGAAGCTGTTTATCGGATACGCTAGAGTCGATCACTCAACAGAGCGTCACTCCATTCTCACTCGCTCTGCTCGACATCAATAGCTTCAAGGCCATCAATGACATGCACGGCAACTATATTGGCGATAAGGTTCTCCAATATGTAGCAGAGACTTTGCGTCGAACCTTGCCTGAAAGCAACCTGACTTTCCGGACTGCTGGCAATGAGTTCGCTTTCATTACCTATCATTCAGACCCGATAGCCGTTTGCGAGCAAATACTGGACAAGATAAAGCAAGGTTATAGTAACGTTGATATCAAAATCGATTTCGACGTTAGTATCGGCATTGCCCGCTCAGATGGGGATAACAAGGACGTTGAGCAAATCATTTTCAACACCAGTTTGGCGCTTAAAGAGTGCAAACACAGCCAAGATACCCATATCCAATGTTATGACACTCACTTAAGAGTTCGCTACCAAAGAAAAACCGAGCTAGTCGCTGCGCTGCGAAGTGAACTGGAAAATCCGATTTCACAAAGCTATATCCCCGATAGCAATGGAATGTACGTAGTTGTGCAACCCATTGTGGGCCAAGGCGAGACGCAATGGGAATATTTCGAGGTACTGACTCGCTGGAAGACCGCCAGACACGGTGACATATCGCCAGTAGAGTTCATTCAAGTGGCTGAAGAGTCTGGGCTAATTGTCGAGCTTGGTGAGCGTATTATTGAATTAGTGTGCCGCGCGAAAACCGCATTAGAACAAGGCTTAGGTTACAAGGTTAAGCTTGGGATAAACTGTTCTGCTCATGAGCTTACCGACTCTAAGCGCTATATTTCCTATCTGACTCGAACCATTGAACAACATCACTTTAAAGCTGATGAGTTTGTTATTGAGTTAACCGAAACGGTCCTGTTATCTCCAACCCAAGAGACAAAATCGGCACTTAACTTCCTTAGAGGACAAGGCTTCACCATTGCGCTCGATGATTTCGGTACGGGTTACTCCAGTTTGAATTACATTCACAGCTACCCTATAGATTGCATTAAAATTGATGCCACCTTTATCCGTAATTTGTTAACCAACTCAACCTCAGAGAGCGTTGTTTGGCTGATTATCCAGCTTGCTCATAGGCTCGATGTGTCATTGGTTGCGGAAGGCGTAGAGAAGCGTGAGCAATTAGAAAAGCTGCACGCAATGGGATGTGACAAGATCCAAGGATACCTCTACTCGCCACCAATGCGACCTGAAGCTATCGTCAGTTATGTTACTCATTCGGAGCCTTTGGCTTAAAGCGCTCCCTTTAATTGAGCTAGGATCAAAAAACCGCGAGAACATGACTCTACTCCGAGTGATGCTCTCGCGGTTTTAATTAGCGCTTGATAAATAACAGCCTTATTCAGGGTTATCTCAAAGAGCCTAACTAGCTGTTATTAGGTTGGGCTTCTAAAGCGACCTTTAACAGCTTGTCAGCTTCATCTCTTGCAGCTACAAACGTCGCTTTTTCCTTTTTAGGCACAGAATCTGCCATCGGGATATTTGCTGTCATTGCATTGACAGGACGACCACGTTCAATCAGCTCATAGTGCAAATGCGCGCCTGTCACTCGGCCAGTTTTACCAGACAAACCAATACGCTGCCCACGAGATACCGTTTGCCCTTTACGCACGAGGATTTTACTCAAATGTAGGTAACGTGTTTTATAAGTACTACCGTGCTGAATTACCACGTAGTTACCCGCATATGGGTGCTTACGCGTCATAATTACTTTACCGTCACCCGTTGCTTGAACCGGCGTACCAACTGGCGTCGCAAAATCTGTACCGTTGTGCGGTGAAATTCGACCTGTCACAGGGTGTAATCGCTTAGGATTAAACTGAGAACTTTGACGCCAACCACTGCTCACAGGGTAACGTTGGAAAGCACGTTGTAAGCTATCGCCATTGGCATCGTAATATTGCCCATCAGTATGTAAGTACGCAGAAACAACGCGGTTACGATTCATGATTTTAATCGCTTCAATTTCACGTTTGCCGGTTGCAACACCATCAACATATTGAGCTTTTTGAAGCACTTCAAACTGATCGCCAGCGCGCAGATCTCGGCTAAAGTTCAACTTGTCTTTAAGAAGCGTCACAATATGGTCAATCTCAAGACTGTTGAGGCCAACCTTGTTCGCTGACATCGAAAAACTGCCTTGAATATCACCGACTAAAGGCTTTTGCTTCCATTCACCCGGAATAGAGATGTCTTCGAATTCGTAGCTGCCGTCATCAAGCAGTCGATAAACCACTTTGTCCGCGACGCTAAATTGAAGTTCCATTTTAGAAAGGTCGCCGGTCGCTTCATCACGCCAAAAGCGTAATGTATTACCCGGACGAAGCGTATCTAAAGCAAGGAAGTTCAAATCGGTTTCCATCACGCTCATCATCGATTTATAAGAAAATCCAAGTTGAGTGAAGATGCTACTCAAGTTATCACCAGATTGAATTTGATACTCAAATGTCGGCGGCTCAATAACGGTAACAGAAGAAGGTGACAGAATTGACTCAATAACCGTTGAGTCTGGTAGATCAAGCTCGATCGTTTTCGTCAAATTTGATTGTGAAGATTGCAGAGCAACTCCAATCGCTGCAATAAGCGGCAGTCCTAAAATAGCTACTTTTTTTACAGGTGAAAGCTCGGCAAACGGAGAGGAAAATATTTTTGAATACACGGTAAACAGGTCTTTCTACGATATAAAGGCATAGGATATGCTTTTCAAACGCATAAATCATCAATGCATTGTCATAATATGATGTGAATCTGCCCAAAACAGGTTAAGTCATTGAGTTGCCGTAGATGTAGTACCATTTAACGAGAAATAAAATTAACCGCTAAATTTAAAAATAAAAAAGCAGAAACGGCTAATTTCTGCTTTCGATAGGTTGGCGTTATTCCATTTCGACTAATTAATACACAAAGCGAATTAGTCGCTAATTATTATAAAGTGGTTAAGCGTTAACCGTCGACACTAGGCAGTTGTCTTCACCAAATTCATTTGGAATATAACGGTCGGCATTCGAATCGTTTACCCATTGTTGATCATCAACTAGGTAGCGGAATTGAAACTCGCCATCTTTAGGTAGACGAGTTTTAAACTTGTAAACCTTCCCTTTCGCCAGTTTTTTCATTGGGGTAGCTTTCCAGTCAAGGAAGTCAGCAACAATGGATACAGAGTTCGCTTCTTGAGCTTCTAGCTCGAAGGTCACTTCCACTTCATCTTTCGTCTTAAAAAAACGTTTATTAATCATTCGCAAGCTCCATTTGTAAAAGTAAGCAGACACAAGCATAAAAAAGTGTCTAAATTTCATTCATCTTATTAAGATAATATGTAATTTGGCTCACATAAACAACAAATCCTTGCACTAACGAAAACGCTATTGCTTACCAATTGATTTAGTATCAAAAGAAAAGCTCATCAACACCTTTTCAGAAGGGGCTTCTGCAAAGGATTGTTCCGCAGAATGCTGAGTAAAGCCGATAAAACCTTCCCCTGTGAGTTTTTTCTGTGATTGCGAATGTGGCTGTTGAGTGACATCCAAAGTCTGAATTTGCACGCGATCGCCTAAGAAAAGCTGGTCAACTAACACGACACGGCTTCGTTGCTGATCATGTTTAAACAAACCAAGGTAATAGAATACGCCACTGCCTTGGTTAGATATCCACATCGGCGCGACAAAGAAACTCGCTTTGCCCAGCGTGACGGCTGAAAGGTTATTGGTGTCTACCGTTATCACACCGCGCTCAACCCCTGAGTCATAGCGTCCAAACGCGATTGCTCTAGGTTCATCGACTTCATTGATAAAAGCGTAGGCGTTAGTTTCTGGAACTTTAATTGTCCATGGGTTGGTCGTCTTCAAATCAAAAACGTTTTCTACAACTGGGTCATAACTCACTTGAGAAGAAGGAAACTTCGCCAAGATCTCTTCATCACTTAAGCTAAAGCGATAAATACCCGCTACTATCACCACAAACAACATGACAATTGGAATCAGTAGAATCAGAGGAATAGGTAAGATTTTCTTTTTCATGAGCAATTATATTCTTTTGTTTTCATCCAGTTGTGCAGACCATAAAGGGCTTTAGTATAATTATCAATACAGGGTTAACCAGAAGTGGAGCATGGATGGATATCAATCATATTAAAGATAGAAATATCAGAAGTTGCGAATGCCGCTGTGGAGCAGTCAACCTAGTATGCCGAGGCGAACCTCAACGCACCTCTATGTGTCATTGCTATGAGTGTCAGAAACGCACCGGAAGTGTATTCGGTGTTCAGGCTCGGTTTCCAATGGAGCAAATCACACTCAGCGGTGAAGTGACCTCTTTCTCACGCATTAGCGATACAGGTAATGAAGTCACCTATCAGTTTTGCCCCAAGTGTGGCACCACCATGCTTTTGCAGTCGGTTGCCGCCGCCGATTTTTATATCGTCCCGCTCGGATTATTTAAAGAGCAAGACTTCCCACTGCCAAGCTTTTCGGTTTATGAAGAACGCAAACATGGATGGGTTAAGTTCGACCACCAAATGAGCCATTACAACTAGTTCGTTATTGACCGTTATCTTTATATAGCAACAGTATTAGAGCAAACTGCAATACTGTTGCCTAAGATCAAATATCAACGCCCCACAACGCTAGCGTATCTTTTCGCTAGCGTTATAATCTGCTCCTCTTTCTAACCCAGGGTGAACCACATGATTTCTAAGCTACCTCGCTGGGTTGAATACGGCGCCTTACTGTTAGCAGGCCTTGCTGGTAGCGTAAATGCTATTGGGTTACTTGGTTTCCAGCATCAAGCCATTTCCCACATCTCGGGCACCATGTCTTTACTAGGCAGTAGCTTGCTCACACCGACTTCGGCTTCTATTCATCTCCTATTGGTGATCATGAGCTTTATGTTAGGTGCAGCTTTCAGTGGGTTCTTTATTGAAAACCAAGCCCTGAAGCTAGGCCGCCGTTACGGTGTTGCTTTATGTATAGAGGGTGGATTACTGTTCTTGGCGCTGTGGGCACTGTTGCAAGGCTACACTTCAGGCCAGTATTTCGCTTCAGCCGCGTGTGGTCTGCAGAACGCGATGATCACCACTTACAGCGGGGCGATCATTCGAACAACACACATGAGTGGGATCATTACCGATCTTGGGATCATGATTGGCGCTCGCTTAAAAGGAATGCCTTTTGACCGCCGTAAGGCCAAACTGCTGATGTTCATTGTCGTTGGCTTCCTATTTGGCGGCTTAAGTGGCGCTTGTCTGTTCCAACGCTTCGAAATTTTGGCACTGGCCTTCCCTGCCTCTTTCGCCTTCATTATCGCACTTAGCTACTGGTTCTACCTGACTTATCGAACTGAAACTTCAATCAATTTATAAATATCTGGCAATATATCCTCAAACTACGTAACATTCGCAACACTTTATTCTAAACTCTTAATGAGTTGCAGAATAACCAGTGTGAATAGTTAGCGATATTTGATGAATAGTATTGCAAGCGCTATCAATACTGGGTAATCTTGCAGCCAGTGAGAAAATACGGATGTTTAGAGAATAAAAACGCCAAGGATGTGGCTTTTTTACATGTAGAAATACGAGAACAATTAACATGTCTAACAACACGAATACTGCTCAACCAGAGAAATCTAAAGGCAGTTTGTGGGTTTTCTTAATCCCATCTCTGATTGGTTTATTCCTTTTCATGGCACCAATCAGCTACCAAGGTGATCTAACGATCCCTGTCGCTATTCTAGCCAAATCAATTCAAGCGGTTTTCGGTGAGTCTCTAGTTGCTATTATCACTGCAATCGTTGCCTTCATGTCTGTAGCTTCCGTTTTAAGCACCATTTTCAAGCCTGCATTCATTACATCGAATTCATTCTTAAACGGTCTTTTCAACCCGTCTCCACTATGGTTGTTAGTTCGTTTAATTGGCGGTGCAGCCGCGTTCATGGCGTTCTTCCAAGTCGGCCCTGAATTTATTTGGGAAGAGAACACTGGTGGCTTAGTTTTAGAAGGGCTACTACCGACTCTATTTTCAGTATTTATTTTTGCTGGCTTACTACTGCCACTGCTGCTTAACTTCGGTTTGTTAGAGCTGTTTGGCACCCTATTAAGTAAAATCATGCGCCCTATCTTCAACCTACCAGGTCGTAGTGCTATCGACTGTATGGCTTCTTGGTTAGGTGATGGCAGCGTTGGGATCCTTCTTACCAGCAAACAGTACGAGAAGAAGTTCTACACTCAGCGTGAAGCTGCAGTTGTTGGTACGACTTTCTCGGCAGTATCGATTACATTTAGCCTTGTGGTAATTGCACAAGTAGAGTTAGAGCACTTGTTCCTACCTTTCTACGCAGCAATCTGTCTAGCGGGTATTGTGGCAGCGGTAATCATCCCTCGTCTTCCACCACTAAGCATGAAGAAAGACACCTTCATTGACGGTAGCAAGCCGCACAAAGACGCTGATGCAATCCCAGCGGGTCACTCAACATTCTCTTGGGGTCTTGAGCTAGCGGTAAACAAAGCATCACAAGTTAAGTCGGCTAAATCTGTATTTGGCGAAGGCGTTCGCAATGCTGTAGATATGGTCTTTGGTGTACTGCCTGTGGTTATGGGTCTAGGTACCATGGCGTTGGTGATTGCGGAATACACTTCTGTATTCTCGTTCCTAGGCCAGCCTTTCATTCCATTCCTAGAGTTACTTGGTGTACCTGAAGCCGTTGCTGCATCGGAGACTATTGTTGTTGGTTTTGCGGATATGTTTATCCCAGCTATCCTTGCAGCTTCTATTGACAACGAGATGACTCGCTTTGTTATTGCAGCAATGTCGGTAACTCAACTAATCTACATGTCCGAAGTAGGCGCTCTACTTCTAGGCAGTAAGATCCCAGTGAACATCTTGGAACTGTTTATTATCTTTATTCTGCGTACGTTAATTACGCTTCCAGTTATCGCTGGTGTAGCTCACCTAATATTCTAAATTAGATGCTACTTATATAAGTAAATAAGCAGAAAGAATTATAAGCCTCACTTTTGTGGGGCTTTTTTTTGTACGGAATACATTCACACGTCAACTCAAAACCTCAGAAATATATAAAGCTGGCATATCACTCGATTTCATATCAATTTTACCCCGGCCTCTTTTAAATCGAGAACTACATACATAAACACAAAATTAATACATTATTAATTTCTTCCACCTCCAGACAGATCAATTCTTCAACCCATTGAACCAAATACTAAAAGTAACCAATATGTGATTTAGTGAATTTTGTATTGTTTAGGTTGTTGTATTTTTGTAGTCTATTTTGTGAAATTACATTCAAGTAAAATTCAATCTAGTCGATATATATAATTACAAAAACACAATTAACTTTAGTCTTCGCAAAGCCTGTAAGAAGGGGAAAACTCAATGAAATTTAGCCATAAGGTGGTTGCTGCATCATCAGCCTTGCTGCTAGTGACAGTATCATTGCTTTCAATACAACAACTTTACACCGTAAGAAGCGCTGTAGAAAACCACGTCAATGCGAGCCTAAAAGAGATGGTCTCCGGCGTTAAAAACACCGTCGAATCAGAGATGAACGCCAAGAAAGCCTTGGCTCAATCGACGACTGAAGTCATCGAGATCAACCCTGAAGATCGCGCTTACGTTAAAGAAATCTTAGAAAAGCCAAAGCTTAAAAACAGCTTCCTAGCGGTTGGTTTTGGTTATGAAGCAAACGGTTTCGTTATTGAGAATGACGATGGTTGGGATGCAGGTCCAGATTACGACCCGCGAATCCGTCCTTGGTACATTGATGCTAAATCCAAAAACAGTTTAGTCGTGACCGCTCCTTACGTGGATGCATCAAGCAAAAAAGTCATCATCTCAGTAGGTACGCCAGTTAAAGACAACGGCCGCTTTACTGCAGGTATGTTCTACGACCTAGAACTGACCAACCTTGCGACCTTAGTCAACCAAGTAAACTTGTTTGACGCGGGTTACCTATTCCTAGTCACTGCTGACGGCACCACGATTGCTCACCCGAATGCGAAAAACAACGGTGAATCGCTTTCAAGCTACATGCCTCAAGCGACTATTCGTGAAGGCTCTCAGGAAATTGAAGTCGATGGTAAAATGTTCTTGGTTAATTTCACGCACATTCCGAGTGAAGATTGGTACATAGGTGCCATCCTTGACGAAGAGATCGCTTACCAAACCGTTGAAGACTTGAAAAACAGCTCAATGATCTATTCATTGATTGCCGTTATTCTTAGCATCATCGCCCTGACTGTTCTGATTCGTGTATTAATGCGTCCACTTGATGCGCTTAACCAAGCAATTCAAGATGTCGCGAGCGGACAAGGCGACCTAACTAAGCGCCTAGATACCAATACCGACCAAGAGTTCTCTGATCTGGCGAAAGGCTTCAACACCTTTACTGAAAACCTGCAAAATCAAATCATTCAATCGAAAGCGATTGGTGTTGAGATTAAGCGTGGCACTGAAATCACCGTTAAAGGTGCAGGCGAATCAGCAAACGCGATGAATACGCAACTACAAGAGCTTGAACAACTAGCAACCGCAATGAACGAGATGGCAGTTACGGCAACAGAAGTCGCCAACAATGCTCAAGGTGCGGCGGCGGCTGCTCGTGAAGCTGACGAAGCAACGCTAGACGGCACTTCTGTAGTTAGTGACACCACTCAAGCGATTGATAACCTATCTGAGCGCATCGACCAAGCAGTTGCTGAAGTACAAGTACTTGAATCAGCAACAGCAAACATCGAAACGATTCTCAAGGTAATCAATGATATTGCAGACCAAACCAACCTACTGGCATTGAACGCAGCGATAGAAGCGGCTCGTGCTGGTGAATCAGGCCGTGGTTTCGCAGTCGTAGCCGATGAAGTTCGTACACTGGCGCAGCGTACTCAAGAATCGACCACTGAAATCCGCAACATGATTGAGCAGCTCCAAGCGGGTGCAAGTTCGGTATCGAACGCGATGAACCAAAGTAAAGATACCGCAACTGACGCCGTTGAACGCGCTCAGCAAGCCAACTCTTCACTTGACCGCATCCGTGACGCGATTCAACGCATCTCAGATATGAACATTCAGATTGCTTCAGCAGCAGAAGAGCAGAGCTTGGTAGCGGAAGAGATCAATAACAACACAGTTAAGATCAAAGACCTTTCAACACAAGTGTCAAACGCGGCTCAAGAAGCGAACACAGCAATGCAGGTTCAAACGGACAATGTTCGCCAACAAGACGAGCTATTGAACAAGTTTACGGTTTAACCGTCTTACCGTTAAACTAGCACTCTGTTTAGTAACTAATAAACAGCTTCAAATAAAAAGCCCCGCTTACTGATTACCAGTAAGCGGGGCTTCTCTTTCTAGCCTATCCGAGTTAACTCATGACAGGCTTCAATTCGTTCGTCGTCAACATCATGCACTGGTTGGGTTCAACCTTAATAGTTAAGTCCTTACCAACACAGTCGAACACTTTTCCAGACAATAAATCGGTCACTGCACCAGTCCAATTTAATGAGGCTGTTTTGCTTCGTTTCGACTTGTTGATCACCACAATGCCTTTATCACCACGAACAAACACCAGCAAATCATCATTCGCTTCAACCACACGCATCGCTTCGCCATGAACATGGTTATGAAATTGAATCATGTTTTTCATGTAAGGTGCTTGCCAATCGTTAAGCCAACGAGGCTGACCATTCTCATCTAAAATACCGCTGGTGCTTAATTCACTGTAAACCAGTGGCACACCGCCATCTCGACCAAGAATGAAAGCATGAGCCAATCGCTCGTCCACTTCCTCCATCACATGCTCCAAAAACACCTCGTTGTTTGGAATATCATGAGTTACTGCAAACGTGATAGCTCGCATGTTCGACAGAGCTTGACCAAAACAGTAAGGGTTAATCAAAGACTTAAAGCTGCCCTGCTCTTCAAATGCTTTGAAGATGGTGTTGAACAACGGGAAATCGTACGCCCCTAAACGAGTGTGTTTAAGGTATGGCTCAAGGAAAAGCTCATACTCTTCTTCTGTCGCACCGCCATCGGTAATGATCTCACCGAAGATGTGCATTTCTTCGCAGATGTCATCAGTCCACACCTTACGTAGGTGTGCTAGTGTCATGTGCTTTGCCGCATCAATGCGAAATCCTTTCACACCAATCGCTTTCAAGGCTTTTAGATACGCTCGCTGTTGCGCAACCACATTATCGTTATCCAACAGCGTTGGCAGGCCAGGATCGCTAGCGCCACCGGTAATACGTCCGTTTTGCACTTCCCAAGTGTCTTTCCAGTTCTTGATACCAAACGCTTCCACGAAGTCGTTTTCATCAAATAAAGGCTTAGAAAGATCACCAAACAAGCGGATCGATTCGTAATAGTCAGCATCTTTTTGATAAGACGTCATGTCTTGCTGGTTGGGGTACGTTAAATCGCCGCGGATGCCCGATTCGTTGGCCATGTGGTTAAACACGACGTCTACATAGGTACGAAGCCCATGTTGCTTTAACGTGTCGACCATCGCTTTAAAATCTTGTGTGTCACCCAACTGATTATCAATCACACGATAGTCTTGCGGCTGATAGCGTTGCCACCATTGAGTACCAGAATCTCGATCGCAGCCTTTAGGACCACGTAATGACTTCATTGCTGGTGAAACTAAAACAGATTTATAACCCAACTCTTGGATCAGTGGGGCGTTCTTCATTACGTCAGCGTAGCACCAGTCAAAGGCATGCAATATGACATCTGTCGCTGGGTTGCTTAACATAGCTGAACTCTCCATGGTGTTCTCCTACCAAACTCGTTTACAGCTTTTTAGAAAAGGCAAAGGCTAAAAGGCAAAGCTGCATAAATTTCCTTAAGAATGGCATTTATTATATGAGTTACTCATTAAAAACCCTCCTCCTCCCAACGATTAGTCACGGCGGATAGTTAAGGGCGTAGCGCTA
The DNA here is from genome assembly GCF_002872555.1 of Vibrio sp. 10N.286.55.E10. Classification (NCBI taxonomy): domain Bacteria; kingdom Pseudomonadati; phylum Pseudomonadota; class Gammaproteobacteria; order Vibrionales; family Vibrionaceae; genus Vibrio; species Vibrio sp. 10N.286.55.E10. The sequence continues at coordinate 74,093 of NZ_MCSD01000010.1, read as the reverse complement.
ATTATCGCATAACGTCTGGGATGAACACTCAACCGTATTGCTTTAAAACGCGCAAAAAAGTCACAAAAAAGGAGCGTATATACGCTCCTTTTATTCAATCTATCACATATTTATTGCTAAGTTCTGTAAAGAACCTTAACCACATGCCAACCAAATTTTGTTTTCACAAGGTGTGGTACTAGCGTCTCGCCAGAGAAACAAACCTTATCAAACTGAGGCACCATTTGACCTTTTTTGAACTCGCCTAGGTCGCCGCCCTTTTTACCTGATGGACAGGTTGAATGTTTCTTCGCTAGCGTTTGAAATTTAGCGCCCTTTTTAAGCTGCGTCATGATGTCTTCTGCTAGTTCTTTATGCTTCACCAAAATATGAAGCGCTGCTGCTGTTCTTGCCATGATAATTCTCAGTTTGTTGCTGCCAGTTTACTTTCGACGGTTGCTTTGAACATCGCTAATGAACTGACTGTTGTAAATCTGTTTGCCGCTAACGGCTTATCGACATAAATCCATCGACAGCCAGCGTTTAGCGTGATTTTAACCCAAGAACCGCTATTCTTCACTCTATAAGCGAAAACAACTGCCTTAAAGGCCACTAAAAACCGCATCGCGACTTGCTGCGGCTTCCATTTCCCTTTAAATTAATCCTTATAAATTAAGCGCGTATTAAGTAGGAGCCACTTATGGCCAAACCGATCAGTAAAGCGAGTCAGTCACAGGGAATGTTGATGTTCAAGTTATCCCTCACTCAAAGTTTTGCGATTGGCACGCTTAAGGTCAGAGAGATCGTCCCTTTTCAGCCGATGACTCAGATCCCCTACTCTCATCATCACGTGATTGGTACAGTGACTATCCGCGACCTTACGGTTCCTGTGATTGATATGTCCGCTGCGATTGGCTTCCGTCCGATAACACCCGCTGAATACCAAGATTGCGTACTCATCGTCACCGACTGTTTAAGAACCGTTGTGGCGTTCTTGGTTCGTTCGATTGATAAGATCATTGAATGCGACTGGAAGAGTATTGAATCTCCACCCACCAGTGTGGGTCGCAATGTTTTTGTAACGGGTATTACGCGTTTTGAAGACCGTATTGTACAAATGCTCGACGTGGAACTGCTGCTTTCTAAGATCTACCCAGATTATGAAAATGCGCATATCCCGATGCTGACCGATGTAGAGAGAGAACGCCTCAAAGCATTGAACATCTTATTGGTGGATGACTCTTTGATTGCGCGTAAACAGTTATCTGATGCCTTAGACAGCATCAACATCCCTTACAGCATTTGTAACAACGGCTTAGACGCCATCGACCTAATGCGACGCCAAGCCAGCGCTGGCAATGCCATTGACCTTCTGGTGAGTGATATCGAGATGCCAGGTTTAGATGGTTATGAGCTTGCGTTTGAAGTGCAGAACGACAGCGCATTGAGTCATGCTTACTGTATTTTGCACACATCATTGTCCAGTGAAATCTGTGTTGACCGTGCCAATCAGGTGGGGGCACATGAAGCGCTTGAGAAGTTTAACGCGGGCGAATTAATCGAAGCCATGTTACGCGGCGCAAAAGTATTAAACGACGCCTCTACGGCTGCTTAGGCTCTGTTTTAGAAGCTAAACCAAGTATCAACTCGTTGTTTAGCTTCTTTGTCTGTTATTTATTCCAACCTGAATGAGAATAGAGCCAACCGTTAGTCTTTGTTTTCTGGCATAGACTTCTTTGGCATAGAATAGCTCTTACTCACAAATTCCACTTCCTCGACTTCATTGACATGATTGGTAAAAGAGGCCAACGCATAGAGAGTGTTCGCGACTAGGTTTGCGTATTTAAAAAGAATCGGGTCTGGTGACTTTTTGCTTTCATGATGCTCAATACTGACTAGCGCTCGCACGACCTTTTTAGCCTGACAACGACACAAGTGAAGCTCGCTAGACACTCGGTGCCCACCGGGTAAAACAAAGCCTTTAAAACCACCTTCTAGCTGCTCACGGATACGGTGATAGTCTTGCTTGAGCTCGACCAATTCAAATTCGGTGATGGCAAGCTTACCGCGCACAGAGCCATTCAAGTGATAGATGTTTGGCTGCAAGCGTTGCAGGATCTCGCGAACCTGAGGCTCTAGCTCTAAAGACAACACCAGCCCAACTCGGCAACAAAGTTCATCCGACAAAATCTCAAAATCACAGATAGGACTGTCTTCATAGATAAATGGGTAACAGAACTCGTCCCAATCTCGACTTACTGGTTTCACGTACCGATCCTTACACATAAATAATCATCAAACGCCAATATACCAAACTCTTTGATTGAGTCTGAGTTTATTAGCTAAAAGACCCGCAGTTTCCCTGCTTGATAATGAGATAGCAAAAAGCCCTCACATTGGAGGGCTCCTGAAGAAGTAGGTTAAACGAGATTACTCGTTAGACACTTTTTTGTGGCCTTCTTGCAGGTGAACGAAATCCACCAAATCGTCGCCTGATACTTGATATGCTTGACCAAAACCTTTCACGAACAGTCCGTTATCTGCTTTAAGGTTGAACAGAGAGAAATCTTGAAGCTGGCTCAAACCATCGATGATCTCGCCGAAACGCTCTTGCATCTGGCCGATAACTTGAGTCCAAAGCTCCGTTTCACGTTCTACAACGCTCGCTTGCGCATCAAACGTTAGACGCTTACGTGCGTAAAGCTGCTTCGAGCTCTCTTCGTCTTCAATCATCATCAAAGACACTTGAGGGTTTGCTTTCAAGTTACGAGCATGACGAGCGATATCAGAAATTAGAACAAAGTAACCTTCTTGGTTCTGAACGAAAGGTGCGTAACTTACGTTTGGGCGGCCTTCTTCATCAACCGTTGCAAGTTGAAGGGTACGGCGCTCTTGGCGAAACTCTTTAATTTCTGGACCTAGGCGACCTTGTAGACGTTCTTGTTTTACTTGCTGTTCCATGGGTAATTCCTTTATTCACTTTCTCTGATTTATTATTTTTGCCCGAGGTTGAGCGATCATTAGCGAACTAAACGATCCTCGAGCATTGATGTCTTGTTTAAGCCAGTTGGCAACCTTAGTTAAGCTTGCCGTTAACTGTGCTTAAGCTTGTTCTTTTAGCGCTTTGAAGCGTTCTACTTGGTCGGCAATCAGCTCACGCTTTTCGTTGCGGCCTAGGTAAATCTTAAAAATATTCTCGCCCGTTTCACTGAAGAAACCGAAGTAATGACTTTCACGACCCATGAACGCTTTGCTCACTAAACCGATCTGTTTGACATTGTCGAGTTTCAGGTGACCATGAAGCTCGCCTTCTTTGCCCATCAGATTGTAGTAACCACGCGCTACTTTACCTTTAGGGAACGGCGCTTTTACTTCAAAGATTGAGCCGAATGAATGCACGATTGTGGTCACAGGGCCCCAACCCACTAATCCTTCTAGAATTTCTTGAGCACGGCTGCCATCTAGCATCACTGCCATGTCGTTTGGAAAAGCAGCTACCACTTCAACTTCTGAAACACCTAGCTTCTCAGCAATCGCAGTAGGAAGCAGTTTTGGTTCTTCTTCTAGAATGCGAGCGACACGTTGTTCTAGAGTTTCTGTCATTTCTAATGTTGTATCTGTCATTGAATATATTTCCGTATAAACGAGTAATTTACGTAAGTTTTAAATTTAAAATTCGATATTAAGCGTGCTTCAAGCTTGCATGCGGGTGAACGCCCGAACCTGACGCTTTCGGCGCTGGGTGCATCGCTTGATATTCAGCGTTAAGCACTTGAATCACACTCTGAGCGAGGCTTACTGCCCAGAAGCTGCCAGCAACAGTCAGGCTCAGATAATCTACCGAAAGCTCAACCAAGCCATTCTTTTCCCAATGTGAGAACAGAGGCTTCAAGTAATCGAACGTGTCTTGTCCCATAAAGGTCGGCAACGTACTTCTTCTAACAACACCAGAATCGAAACCTGCCTTTAATGTTGAGAAGATAGGCTCTAATGAGCTTTGTTTCGTCATCATGGCAATAGGTAATTGACCTTGCTTTATAGACTCCATGTAGCTGTCTAAAGTTCGATGCTGCATCACACCATGACCGCCGATGTTGCCACCAGCGCCACAACCAATGGGTAGAACCTCGGCATAAGTTTTCGCTAAGCTGTTGTAAATGCTGCGTTCGCGGTTATCACGAGTCCAGTGGTTTACGCTCAGTTGCTTGACCTTATTTTTTGCCATGAACTCCACACCCGCCAAGTACATACTCGCCTTATCTGGCGTATTCGCAGGCGGTGGGATTTTTCCTTTCTCAACAAGATTAAGCATAGGTGCATTGCCCGCAACAATCAGTTGGTAGAGGTCAATGCCGTGTGCGCCAGTAGACATGTAGTCTTCTAAATCTTGTTGGAACACTTCCATAGATTGGTGTGGTAATCCGTATAGCAAATCAAGAACGATTGGTGCTTGCTCAGTACGGCTTAGTGAACTGATACGTTCTAGCACAACCTCTCGGTCATCTAGGCGTTTAGCACTGCGTCGAACTTGAGTATTGAAACTTTGAATACCGAATGAGAAACGATTGAAGCCACCTTCAAGCGCACGATCAAACATCTCGTCGCCAAATCGATTGATGCGCCCTTCTAAGGTCATTTCCACATCATTGGCGAGTGGGAAGTGTTGGCGGATAGCCTTGCCTAATAACTCGACTTGTTTAGGCGATAAATCGGTTGGGGTTCCCCCGCCGATATAAACAGCATGAAATAATCCAGACTGAGCCCAAGGCGTTTTGGCTTTCTGCTTTAACTCAACCATCAGAGCATCGAAGTACTCATCCACTAATTTTCGGCTTGCAGCATTTTGGAAGAAGTTACAGAACGTACAGCGCACACGGCAGAAAGGAATGTGGATATACAGGCAACGTTTATCCTGTTTTTCCCCTTCGCTTAGCATCAGTTCATCAAAGAGTTCTAACTTCTTACTGGGGTCGACCGGAATTGAACTTCCTCCGGCGTGTGCAGAATGCTTTTTGGCAAACGCAAAACGAAGCGGATCAGGGCTAGAAACACCCAAGATTGATTCGTCAAATTTATAAATATCAAGACTCATATAATCTCTCTAAACACTTACATAGCAAAGCCTGGAAGACTATTCGCTAAAAACTGAGAGAAGCATAGATACACGCAAATGATAATGCAATTGATAATTGATCTTATTTAGATTCTAAGCAATAATCCGATACAGAATTTTGATTTGGTAAAGGATTGACTGTGAACGTTCCTAGATATGTTATTGCAGGCGGAGCATCGTTAGTGATTCATGCAGCGTTGTTGTTTGTCGCTCAAGAATCCAAAGTATTTGCGATGCCTGCAGGTAGCCAATCGAGCACGGTATCGATCAACTTCACTCCTAAGAGCATTCCTTCACAAGCTCAGCAAAAAACAATCACAGAACCTGTTGAACCAGAGCCAGTAAAAGAAACAGTCTCGCAAGCCGAACCTAAACCAGTCGAACCAAAAACGGTTGAGCCAAAGCAAGCTAAGCCAACCCCAAAGAAAAAAGCACTCACCAATAAGCCTCAGTCAAAGAAAGTTGAGAAAAAAGTAATTGAGAAGAAGGTCGTCGAGAAAAAGCTAGTTCAAAAGAAACCAGTGACTGAGAAAAAGGTAGTTAAAAGAGAACACCCAGAGCTGAAACCAGCCACTCAAGCAGAGAAGTTGGCCGACAAGAAAGTCGATAAGAATATGGACGAGTCTGCCAACCAACCTCAGGAAGTAAACCAAGGCGTATCAAACCAAGAGCCAGTGCTAATCACTAAGCCTTCTTTTTCTGCACGCCCTACACCGCCGAATTATCCTCGCCAAGCCAGACGTCGTGGCGTTGAAGGTGTTGCAACTTATGAGATCTGGTTAGACGCAGAAGGCAAACAAATTAAACAAGCATTAGTAAATTCATCAGGCGCACTAATGCTCGATAACGCCGCTTTAGACGCCATTAAACAATGGAAATTCTCACCTCATACTGTCAATGGTCGAGCGATTGCTCACCGAGTACAAATACCTGTTCGTTTTAGGTTGGATTAATCATGCAACAAATCAGTTACTTACAAGATCAGCTGGGCTTAATGGCTTGGCCTCTTCTTATCTGTTCAGCACTAACAGCAATGATCATCGCAGAGCGTGTATTCCAAGTCATGCTCAGCATTGGTGTGGGCAAACGAGCCATTCGTCGTGAGCTAAACCAAATCTCACCAACCAACAGTAAAGAGATTGAAGCGCTTGCTCAGTCGATTTCAGATAAACGCCCGCTACTGTACAAGGGCGTGTCAATGTTGCTTGCTCACCACTCTTTCTCAAAAGGGTTGCGTGAAGATGCTGCTGGCATTTGGCTACAAGAAAAACGCCACCAGCTTCATGCAGGTTTAAGACTGCTTGGTTTGATCGGCGTGATCAGCCCACTCATCGGCTTGCTTGGCACGGTACTTGGCCTTATTGAAATGTTCAAAGGTGTTGCCGCGACAACAGGCAGCATCACGCCCAATGATTTGGCAGACGGTCTTGGATTAGCAATGAGAACGACTGCCGCAGGCTTGATGATTGCACTTCCTGCTATTTCAGGTGCACAACTATTAGGCCTTTGGGCTGACCGAGTGCTTGCTCAGTTAGAACATACTCTGAACTATGTGAATGTGTGGCTAGAAGGCATGTCGATTCAAACGAATCAATCCGATGATACTCAAGGTAAGCCTGACAACAAAACCTCTATCGGTGATGTGAGCCAAGCATGATTAAAACGCCCCACTCATCGAACACACAGAGCCTGGCTCCTGACTTAACGCCGTTACTCGACATCATTTTTATCGTGATGGTTTTCCTATTGCTTACTGCATCGGTAAAGCTGGAATCGCTAGAAGTTGAGCTGCCAAGCTCGGATGTCAAAAACGTTTCTGAAGTCCACAAAGATTCCATTAGTGTCAATATTTTAGACCACGAACCCTACTGGGCGATTAACGGCCAAGAGTACATCGACTGGGAAAATTTCAAGATAGCCTTGTTAGAAGAGACAGGTTCTGCGGATAAAAAGCCGATCATCATTGGCGCAGATAAAGCTGCCAACGTGGAGAACCTAGTGAAGTTGCTTTCATTCCTTCAAGAGAACGGAATACCAGCGACTCAATTGCTCACTGACGATGGCTAGAACAACACTCAATTTTCAGAAGGTTTAGCTATTGATTGGTGAGACTAAAAAGCCAGAACTAAACCTCTCTATCGATTCGAACTCACAATGCGAACGGACTGCTCACTGAGTATCTTCGCGATACAAGAAGAAAATATAAAGATAAATATTATGAACAACTTAAACGTGCTCAATAAATTAAAGACCAAGACACTCTTCCTTTCATTAGCAGCAATCAGCCTGGCACTTAGCGCATCACCCACAATGGCCAACGACGCTGAACAACCTCGCATCATCAGTGCTGGCAGTGCCGTTACAGAATTAGTTTTAGCCCTTGGCGCAGAAGAACAGTTGGTGGGTATTGATGTAACCAGTCGCTTCCCTCAGTCTGAAAACCTACCAAAGATTGGCTACCACAGAAACCTGTCTGCGGAAGGTTTACTTGCCCTAGAGCCAACCACACTGATTGGTTCTGATGAAATGGGACCAGACAACGCGATCTCTCAATTAAAATCGGCAGGCGTTGATGTCGAGATTGTGAATACTGAAGCAAACGTTGAAGGGCTGTTAAAGCGTATCGACCAAATCGCCAAGATTACCCATACCGAAGAACAGTCACAGCAAGTTAAAGCTGAAGTAAATCAGAAGATTACTGCACTGAAAGCGAACCAAGTATCAAGCAACGAAACGAAGAAGGTGCTTTTCCTGTTGTTGCATGAAGGTCGCCCTGCGAACGTTGCCGGTGGTGAGACTTCGACAAACGCAATCATCGAGTTAGCTGGTGGTATCAACCCTGCCGCTCAGAGCCTAACGTCTTACAAGCCGCTTTCAATGGAATCACTGGTAGAAATGCAGCCGGATGTGATCTTAGTCAGTGGTCGTAGCTACCAAAAAATGGGCGGCGCGGATGCCATCCTTAAATCATTACCTATGTTAGCGTCGACTCCAGCAGGCATGAACAAGCAAATCATTACCGTAAATGGCAGTGCTTTGGTTGGCGGACTTGGTCTGGAAAGCCTCTCAGAAGCTAAGCGATTAAACGCACTTATCTATCCGCTATAACTCGACTACCCTATTTCTGCTATCGCTATCCCACTTCCCTTTATCCACAGACTCACGTTGTTGGTACAAGGAATTAAAGTTAGCGATAGATATTGAGGCCCTTTATGTTGTTACGATCTGTCCCACTGAAAACATCGATGTTAGGCCTAGGTGCAACCCTAGCCTTTGTCGCGCTGTACTCAATCACTGTTGGGCCAATGAACATCAGCTTGGCGGACAGCGCTACAAGCTTAATTAACCGAAACAATGACTTAGCCCCCCACATCAACTTAGTGATCCAAGAGATCCGCTTACCTAGAACCATTTTGTGCATGTTGATTGGTGCAATCCTCGCCTTATGTGGCGCGGTCATGCAGGGGTTATTTAGAAACCCACTTGCCGAGCCTGGCATCATTGGCGTATCTGCGGGTGCGGCCTTAGGGGCAGCGCTAGCTATTGTTTTGTTTTCTGAGCTTTCACTTCAATACCCGGCATTCATGAACTTTGCCGCAGTGCCTGTGTTTGCCTTTTTGGGCGGCGCTCTAACCACATTGCTGGTTTACAAACTTGGTACTGGCAAATTCGGCACCTCAGTAACTATCATGCTATTAGCAGGTGTGGCGATCAGCGCACTTTCAGGTGCAGGGATTGGCTTCTTAAACTTCATCGCAGATGATCAAATGCTACGTGACCTGTCGCTATGGTCGATGGGTTCTCTGGCAGGTGCCAAGTGGTCGGGTATCTTGCTCGCTGCAGTTACTCTCGTTGGTCTGTTTGTCGTTTTTTACCGCCAAGCAATGTCTTTGAATGCCTTACTCTTAGGTGAATCAGAAGCGCAACACCTAGGCATTCCAGTTCAAAAACTGAAACGACAGCTGATTCTACTGACTGCCGCAGGCGTTGGTATCACGGTGAGCCTGTCTGGCATGATTGGTTTTATTGGCCTAGTGATACCTCATTTAGGTCGTATGTTGGCAGGGCCTGACCACCGAGTTCTTCTACCACTATCTGCGGTACTAGGCGCATTGTTGTTAACAGCCGCAGACATGTTCTCACGCGTTGTACTGGCACCAGCAGAGCTGCCAGTGGGTATTGTCACAGCTATCATCGGCGCTCCATTCTTCTTGTATCTACTATTCCAACAGAAAGGGAGAATCCTTTAATGTTTCCTGCAGCGTTAAAAGCAACCGACATCGAAGTGAAGTTCGGCAGCAAAGTGATATTAGATGGCGTTTCTATTGAGATTGAAGCAGGAAAGGTAACCACATTGCTTGGGCCAAACGGCGCAGGAAAAAGCACGCTGCTGAAAGCTTTATGTCAGGAGATATCGAGCACGGGTGATATCCAGTATTTTGGACATGTCAAAGACAAGTGGCCTTCACGCAAGTTGGCGAAACATTTGGCTATGCTTCCTCAACACAGTACCTTGACCTTCCCTTTTTTGGCACATGAAGTTGTTGAGCTTGGTGGTATACCTCTGCAAGAATCCAACAAGAAGCTGACCAGCATTGCTAGCCAAAAAATGGATGTTGCTGATGTGACTCACCTAAGTGAAAGACTCTACCCTTCGCTATCTGGCGGTGAAAAACAGCGAGTTCACTTGGCTCGAGTATTAACTCAACTCCACCACTCTGGCGATCAATGTATCTTGATGCTTGATGAACCCACATCAGCACTGGATCTTGCCCACCAGCACAACACCTTAAAGATCGCGAGAGAGCTAGCCGACAACCACAATGCCGCCGTTATCGTGGTTCTGCACGACCTAAACCTAGCCGCTCAATATTCTGATCGACTCGTAGTATTAAAAGACGGTAGCTTGGTGTGTGATGGCAGCCCTTGGGAGGCACTTCAACCTTCAATGATTGAGGATGTATACGGCTACAAAAGTATAGTAGAAAAGCACCCAACCATGAGCTTCCCTCAGGTTCACCCCGCCCAATAGACTCGATTTAGAACCCACTCATTTTGAGTATTCGTTCCTAATAACAGTTAAGTCATTCTAAGCCTCGATTTTCTCGAGGCTTTTTATTGGCTCATAGCCTCTCTCTCGCCTGAAACTCAATTTTATTAGCAACCATAGCAATGAACCCCACAACGTCTCACTCCGAGCGTTTGAGGCTCTAGAAATAAACAGTATCAGTTAGTGTTGCTTAGTTTTTTGCAACTAAGATTGAATATAAGAGGCAAACGTAAGCATTTAAAAAGAAAAGAAATAACTTCATTTGGAACTAAATACAGTTAGCGGCAACGGTGTGAGAGCAAGAGAAAAAGAGCGAGATAAATGAAATTGCAGGCACAAAAAAAGCCCCCGTAGGAGCTTCTTTCATTGTGTATTGATTATTGGCTCATTCGAATCAATGATTTACCAATCAACCACTCAAGTTCTTTACCGCTAGAATCGCCAAACTGAGTTTCAGTCAGCTTGTATAGACGATCAATACCGTTTGCAGCGAACTCATGAGCGCTCTCAGCAGTAACGATATGATGGAAAAGTAAACGTAAGATTGCTAGGAACTCAGCGTCTTCAAGTGCTGCAACCCAGCTAGCTGAAAATGCGTCAAGGCCATTTTCGAAGTCAATGTGTTCCATGAACATCTTGAAAATACGACCGTCTAGAGCAGCAGTAAAATCCGTTTTCTTTGGAAAGTGATGACTAATACCTGTACGAGAAACGCCTGTTTGTTGACTCAACGTCGTGTATGACATCTTGTCGTAACCCAACCTTAGTAACTGGTCTACAACGGCATCCATGATCTTCTGGATTGTGATTTCTGTATCTTCTTTACTACGCTTTGGCATATTCAGGCTCTTCTCTTTGTAAATCCATCTAACTCAATCAAATGAAGTCAGAATGAAAATTGTTATCAGCATTATGTGAGCAAGGCATTTTTTCGCAAGTATTTCCATTAAAATACCCACCAGTACTTCGCATAAACAACTTTACAGTGCTGCCTCTTTGGGCACTTTGTCTAATTATTCTTCGAAAGTAACCTTACCGCTCTAAGTGGTTAATCTAAAATAACTACTTAGAATATCAAATACCCAACAATAAATTCATTGTATAAATACCTATCAAGCAATAGATAGTCTTATAAAATTAGTCACGACGCAACTAACTGAATGATATTCTAACAAATTAATGACACTGCTTTTCAACAAAACATGAGATAGATCACATACATATTTGTCGGCGCGAATGTACATATTCATTTAACCCCGTAACAAACAACATAGCATACCAATGCAAATTAGTTCAAAGATTTTAATTTTTGTAGATACAGTTCAAATTGCTCGTTAGAATAACCTCAGATTTTGTAAGAGGATTATTTATGAGCCAAGATATTGGTAACAACGACGTATGTGAAGCTTGCGGCTGCGCGGGCGAAATCGGGTTCATCATCAAAGAAGGCGACGATGTTGCTGAGGTAACAGTTTACGGTAACTCTAAAGCCCTTATTGAAGCTGAATTCGCTAAGTACGTTGAGTTAGCAAAGCAAGTGTCTAGCAATGTTGAATTTGAAGCGTCAGAGATGACTGAAGAAAGCACAGAATTGCATGCACGCTTTAAATTTGAAGTAAGCGCTGAAAAGATTATTTTCGAACTTAAGACTCGCTCTCTAGCTCGCTAATATAAGCACTTACACGCACACTATTAAAAGACGAGTTTATTGCTCGTCTTTTTTTATTATTTCAACCCAACCTAGAGCACCATTAGTCTCAAAGTCATTTTCAGCCGCACATTTAATCACAACACCCGACACCTCAACGATAGCACCGACACTATATGCCCTATCATTGTAATAACAAACTCGTTGCTGTGAACCACTCTGAGTGACGACGACTGCCGCCTTTGCTGGCGTTGATATTGTTTCATTAGCACTTGCTGATATTGAGCAAAGCACCGCGGATAAAATCACAAAAATTGTCAGAATTTGACGCTTTATTCGAATCATAGATTTACCTTTCATTGTCTCTGATTCCTATTTACCTACCAACAAATGAGTAAAACACTATGCGAGAATAATTTTTTCATTATAGTGTTAACGTCTATCGTAATAAGAAGCTCGTTATGCTCCGAATAATTGCACTTATTATTGGTTCTTTAACCATAACAAATGTGACTGCAGAACCACTCGATCAGTATCAAATATTGAACCATCTCGACAATTACGGAAACTTATATCTACGAAATAAGCCTTATACATCACTACCCACTGGGTTAATTGTTGATGGCAATCTAAATATAGAGAACACAGCGATCACTCGCCTGCCTAAAGGCTTAGAAGTTAACGGTAGCCTCAAAGGCTCTAACAGCCAGCTCTCTCGAGTTCCGACTGGAATTAAGATAAAAGGCTACGCCGACTTAATTGGCAGCAAAATCACCAGCTGGCCAAGAGGCGTAAGAGTGGGTGGTTTTATCAACCTCACTGATACTCCACTTCAGAGGCTACCTAATGGCTTTAGAGTGAAAGGCGATCTGAGCGTGATTCGTACGCCTTTAACAGAACTACCAAACGGGATAATCATTGATGGTGACTTATATATAGGTGGTTCTGGGATCACAACGTTTCCCGATACCATGACAGTCAAAGGCAACATCTATCTAGGCGGCAACACTGTAACCACATGGCCAACCAACCTAGAACTCGGTGGCGCCGTCGCTCGATAGTTCAACCCAAACTTTAGGTCTTAAAAGCAGATGGTCAGCAACAAAAAAGGAGCCTAAGGCTCCTTTTTCAGTTCCATCAATGAACTCGTTTGCTAACACTCGTTAGCCGATATTCTTCACTGGGTTCGCATAGCTATCGATCAAGTATTGACGAGCGCCTTGTGGCAAAGTCGATAACTTCTCTTCAAACTCTTGCTTAACCGCAGCTGTAATCGACTCGTCTTCTCTTTCCGCTGCTAGCAAGTTAACTGGGAACAGCTTGTAGTTATCGTGGATCTGACGATCGATCTCTTCAGCAAGAGCTTCAGGCGTATCAAAATCTTGGTCGATAACCTGACCGAAGCCGACGTGAACGCGTCCTTTATTACCGATGATGCCTTGAATGATACTTTCGATATCTTCAAACTCACCCTTTTCGTAACTACCGTTTACGTCTTTTTCGAAAAGCTCTATCGCTTTAGCTGTGTCACATGGGTCGTTCTCGTAAGAAATAGCCACAGGAACGATCTTCAATGACTTCACATATTCAGGGAAAGCAATTTTTTGCTTACGTCCTTCAACGTGAAACATTTTCAAGATTGCTGGCTCAGTAAAATCGTTACCGTCTTTAGCGCGACCTTCCTTTTGAGCGATCCAGATTGAGTTGCCCGTTTCTAAAGAATGCTTAATGTAAGAAGACAGCTGCCCTAGTGCTTTCATCATCTCACGCGGTCCTTTCAAAGAACGCTTTACGATGAAGCTCTTGTTCAAACGCATCAACTCCGTCGCACATGGTTTCTTCAGCAGGTTATCACCAATAGCGATACGACAAGTCTGATGGTTGTTTTGATGCAGGGCGTAGTTTACTAATGCAGGATCCATAGCAATGTCACGATGGTTCGATACAAACAGGTAAGCTTGATCCGCATCCAGTGACTCTACGCCAGTGTATGTCACACCTTGGGTCGTCTTAGCCAATGTATCGCGTAAGTACTTTTTCACTTCAATTTGAATGGATTCAACGCTGGTCAGCTTGCTCCACTTCATTTTTAAGTACACACGTAAAATAGGGCTCATTAATGCTTTGAACCAAGACGCATGGTTTGAAAAACGATAGTGCAAGATTGCACTGATAAATTCTTCATCATTAATAAGACGGTTTAGTGCCGCTGGAATTTCATCATCGCCGTAAGGACGAATATCAACATATGGATCGGTTGGAGAGGTCATTTTTTCATTCATATAATAAAAAGCTGGCTCATTCTACGCGTTGTTTTGACTTCTCGCAGCTACAGAGCCCATACTTTTGACAAGGTCAGACCAGAAACAGTGAAAATCCCCTGTTATTGTTGGCATTCTTTAAGATTAACGGTAATCTTGACGCCCCAAAATTAAGGTACTATCTATGAACTTCGCTATTGAATATACATCGGCTTACTTTTCACACTTGGTGATCACACCACGCAAGAAAGTACTAAAACATAGCCTTGTATCGGTTCAAAGTGGCTTGGTTTTGATCAAACTGGGTAAGCAAGAGTACGCTGTTGAACCTGGCCAAAGCGTTTGGATTCCCTTTGACTGCTTAACTTCGTTGACTTACTTCCCAAACACTCAAATTAGCCGTGTCGACTTTTCTGTACGTTTGACGGATTCATTCCCAAGACAAGCGGGGTACATTACGCAAACTAACCTCTCTTCGGCACTATTAGAAAAGCTAGAGCAGACCAAAGCTCGCGCTTCCAATGCCAATAATACGGAACAAGCGTTTAAAGATATGCTTTCTGTATTGAAGCAAGAAGTGCTGTCGTTTAAACCACTGCTTTGCGAAAGTGCGCTTTCTCAGCGATTCAATCAATGGAACATTGATGATTCAAACCTACCACAAGAGCACACTCTGGTGATGGTGATGCGAGAAGCAAAGAAACGTATGCAGTCAGGCCAAAAACGTTCACTTGTGATTGATGATCTGTTCTCAGGTAAAGAGGAAGAGTTCGAGCAACTGTGTATGCTTGTTTTTGGTGAAGATTTATAGCTTGGCGGTAAGTGAGAGTTGGTATTTAAACTAATAAGCCAGATACTAAAAAGCCGCAAAAACTGAGTTTTTGCGGCTTTTTTAATTCTTAGTGTTTTTACATAGATAGCAATCTATCTATGTCACTACCTGTCTAAAATGGCAATTCAACCTGCATCATTAGGTCGGCGTCACGTGAGTCATGCCAACGATAATCAAAGCGCATACGCGGCTGCCCTTCTACTTTCTCACCAAAACCGATGCTGAGTTGAAGACCATGATTCATCAACCACTCTTCCGTCGACATATCATACTGCTCGTCTTCCAGATCTTCGGGAAACCACATCCCCAAACCTACATAGTTTGATTCAATGCTTTGTGTCAGTAGTGGTGCGTCTTTACTTTGAAGAACCCAATCAGACCAATAATCAGGTGTACTTTCTGGTTCATCATCGCTCAGCCCACTGATTTCCATCATACGTTGGCCAAAAGACTCGATACTCGAAGAAAAGTCCAAGCAATTATCGTCACTAGAAGTCAGCATGATCGAATCTAAGCTAAAAAAGTCACATTCAGCGTATGCAGGCATACTGCATGCTGTTATCAACAACGTCGCTGGTATCGCGCGCTTTAGCATAGTCATCAGACCTCTTGAATTAATGAATCTACATTATTGTATACAGACCACTATCTTGCAACATCTTTGTAACTGACTTAGTGCTCAGTTTTGATACATCGCTTCCACTTATCAACGCATTACGAATGTCTGTACTACGAATTTTGACTTTTTCAGGGCAAGCCATTACAGACCACTGCTCGGTAATCTCATCTGATTTATAGAAAGATGAGAACTTAAAGAAGTTATCTGGGCCAATCACAAACGTCAGTTCAGCGTCACGATGTAACTTTTGAAGTTCACTGAGCACTGCAAAAGTCGTGACGCTTTCACCTGGGGTAAATAGGCTCTTTTCGATCAAAGAAAGCTCCACTTGATCCAGTGAAAGATCACTAATAAATGCGTTAACTAACTGACATCTCGTATCAAAGTCTAGCATCTCTTTTCCCCAAGCATGGGCAATACTTGGAACCAGAAGAATCTTGTCGAAATGAGCCAGTGAATCAATCACACTTTTATGCCCTAAGCTCGGCGGATTAAACGCACTACCGAAAATGGCTATTTTTTCCATTATTAATTACTGCCTTCTCTTTCTAAGCTTGTGCAAAGAGGTTTTTAAATCGAATGATTTAGGTATGATAACACTAGATTTTTAATTTGCTTGCAGGAAAGGAATACGAATGGAACAGTTAATTCGTGACGAAATGCGCGTACTACCTTCAATTGACCCTCACTTCGAAGTGACTCGTCGTGTGGACTTTATCAAAACGAAACTTCAACAGTCTGGCTGCAAGTCCCTGATCCTTGGTATCAGTGGCGGTGTAGACTCAACGACCTGTGGCCGCTTGGCACAAATGGCCGTTGATAGCCTTAATGAAACTGCTGGTAGCAACGACTACCAATTCATCGCAGTTCGCCTACCTTACGGTGAACAAAAAGATGAAGACGAAGCGCAACTTGCGCTGTCTTTCATTCAGCCTTCTCAATCTGTTTCTGTAAACATCAAAGCGGGTGTTGATGGGCTTCACGCTGCATCTCACGTTGCGCTTGAAGGTACAGGCTTACTACCAACAGACTCAGCAAAAATCGACTTTGTGAAAGGTAATGTGAAAGCTCGCGCTCGCATGATCGCACAATACGAAATTGCAGGTTACGTTGGCGGCCTTGTGATTGGTACTGACCATTCAGCAGAAAACATCACTGGCTTCTACACCAAACACGGTGACGGTGCATGTGATTTAGCGCCTTTATTTGGCCTGAACAAGCGTCAAGTTCGTGAACTAGCAGCAACACTGGGCGCTCCAGAGCTACTGGTTAAAAAAGTGCCAACCGCTGATCTAGAAGAGCTTGATCCACAAAAAGCCGATGAAGCAGCCTTGAACCTTTCTTACGATCAGATTGATGATTTCCTTGAAGGCAAAGAAGTGCCTCAAGACGTGTCTGACCGCTTAGTGGGCATCTACAAAGCAACACAACACAAGCGTCAACCAATCCCGACGATCTACGATTAATGCTTTAAGTTAATCTCAAATTAAAAAGGCCGGAAGTTCAACTTCCGGCCTTTTCTATTTTATGAAGGGAATGACTTAATTAGCCATTAATCAACAACTTCGATATCGGTTTGAGGCACACTGCAACATGCCAGTATCTGACCCATATTACGTTCATGCTCTTGCAATGCTGGTACATCCGGTTGATGAACTTGCCCTGACTCAAGGGTCACTTTACAAGCGCCACAGAAACCAGCACGGCAGCTTGAAGCAATAGACACACCGGCCGACTCAGCTTGCTCTAGCAGGGTTGATTGGTTATTACCTTCAAACAGGTAGCCATTGACACTTAGCTGCAGCTGCTTCACCGCCTCTTCGGTAGACTGAGCCACACCAAACGCTTCTTGATGGTAATGCTGAGGGTTGAGTCCCATTTGAATCAGCAGTTTCTTTGCATTATCCATAAAACCGTCAGGGCCACACACGAACGCTTGGCGCTTGTGTAGATCTTCAATTTTAGCGACATGAGACACGCTCAAACGTCCAGACAAACCATCCCACTCTTTCGTTGGTTGGCTCAATGAATAAATCACACTTAAGCCTTCGTGCTCTTTGGCGATCTGGTCAATCTCAGCTTGATAAGGGATGTCTTCTTCGCTGCTGCATTGATGATAGAAAACCACGTCATCAATTTGACCATGGTCGGCTAGGTAGCGAAGCATCGACAGCATTGGCGTAATACCGCTGCCTGCAGACAAAAGCAATAACGGGTGAGTTGGATTCGCTTCTAAGTAGAACGCACCATCTGGATTTTGAGCAACCAAAGTATCACCCACTTGGAAGTGATCATTTAACCAGTTAGAGATTTGACCATCGTCCACTCGCTTCACAGAAATCGCCAAACGGCCTGCGCGTGATGGGCTAGAAGATAACGTATAACGACGAGAAACCTTCTCGCTATCAATCACCATCTCAATCGGTAGATGCTGCCCAGGCTGGTAACTTGGTAGTGAGTGGTTCTCTTTCGCTGGTTCTAGCCAAAACGTTGTAAAGTCGCGAGCGATCTCTTCACGTTCAACACAGGTTAAATGCAAAGACTCGACCCAAGTGTCTTCATAATGCTCTTTCTCTTTGGTTTCGAGAACTTCAACCACGTCACCCGCTTTAATCAAACCCTCGTTTTTTGCCACAAGGTTTTGACCAAAGAATACGCCACCACGCTCATTCGCTCTGAATGTAGAGAAGGTATTAAGAGGCTCTTTTGTCGCTCTGAATTCGCCGCTCTCAACATCTACTGTCGTTAGGATACAACGCTCACAAGGTTTCACCGCTTCGAATTCAACCTCGCCGATACGGATACGCTTCCAACCATCTTCAGCAAAGGCTTCTGTATTGGATACAACAAAATTGGTACGGAACTGATCCATCGAATGGACTTCAGGACTGCGGCGATTGAGCTCATCTAGAGAGGCTTGGCTAATCACCAACATTGGATAGCCGTCAGCGAAACTGACATTCTGACCAAGCTTTTCTCGGACACGATTTGATTGCTCGCCAGAGAACAGTAACTCAACACGAACACCCAACACGTCACTGAACCAATCATCTGCTTCATCACATGTCGTGTATGCCGTGAAGCTGTCTTTCCACACCGTTGCAGGCGCTTCTTGCATCTTGAAGTTTGCATATTTCAGACGCAGTGGCTCTTTACCTTCATAAGTAAAAATCAAACCGTCTGGCTGCAAACTTGAAGAGACCTTAACCATCTTCGGGTACTTGCGCGCTGTAACCATTGAGCCGTCAGCCAATGCCAGCATGAAACGTCTG
Organism: Vibrio sp. 10N.286.55.E10; assembly: GCF_002872555.1. Taxonomy (NCBI): domain Bacteria; kingdom Pseudomonadati; phylum Pseudomonadota; class Gammaproteobacteria; order Vibrionales; family Vibrionaceae; genus Vibrio; species Vibrio sp. 10N.286.55.E10. Next base: position 55,319 of record NZ_MCSD01000010.1, on the reverse strand, counting down.
TCAAAAGTGAGACCTTGTTTTTCAACCCAAGCAGAAGAAAGCGCAATGCCGCCCACTGATTTAACCGGAAACACATTGATTTGAGATAAGGAAGGAGCTTGCTCTGAAGCCTTTCGATCTAAAGGTGACTGCGACATAACGATTCCAATGTTTTGTTGTTTGTCCCAATGCTAACAAATGGTTATAAATAGATAAACTGGCAGCTACTAAACACTTGATACTAAGCTATTATCTTGAGATGTTTAGCTTTCTACCTTGATACATTAAGGCAGCAATGCAGTAACACTCTCCATACGTTCTATACTTTGAACACAATTACTGCATTGAACTTTCATTGAATAAAAAGGATTTATCATGAACAAACTCGTCATTATCATTTTATGTGTACTGCTTCCGCCTGTTGGTGTGTTCTTCGCTCGTGGTGCAGGTAAAGATCTGCTGATTAACATCATCCTGACCTTCTTCTTCTGGGTGCCAGGAATGATCCACGGGCTTTGGGTGGCGACTCGATAGCTCGTCCTCAAAATTAAATACCGAATAAAATACGAAGAAAAACAAGCTCCTAACCCTGAAGAGTTAAAAATAGGATGAAATGAAAGTGCTTTTCCACTATCATCCTGTCGCCTAAACGTAAGCGATTGCTTTCACAGATTTCGCCGAGTTTAGGCTCCAACTACATAACACTTCAAATGGTGGGAGCCTTCAATGACACAACTTACGATTACTCGTCCTGACGACTGGCACGTTCATCTACGCGATGGCGAAGTATTAAAAGATACAGTGCGCGATATCAGCCGCTACAATGGTCGAGCGTTAATCATGCCAAATACCATCCCACCGGTAACCGATACCGAAATGGCTCTTGCTTACCGTGAACGCATCATGGCAGAGCAGCCAAGCGAGCAGTTCCAGCCTCTAATGGCACTTTACCTGACAGACAACACAACACCTGACGAAATTCGCAAAGCGAAAGAGTCTGGTGCAGTAGTCGCTGCAAAGCTTTACCCAGCAGGCGCGACGACTAACTCGGATTCAGGTGTAACTTCGGCTCAAAAGATTTACCACGTGTTAGAAGCCATGCAAGAAGTGGATATGTTGCTACTGGTTCATGGTGAAGTAACCACTCACGATGTTGATATCTTTGACCGTGAGAAGCAATTCCTAGACACCGTGCTAGCGCCGATTGTGAACGACTTCCCTAACCTGAAGATTGTTCTAGAGCACATCACAACTGCTGATGCTGCAAACTTCGTTAAAAACGCGAACGACAACGTAGCGGCAACCATTACTGCTCACCACTTGCTTTACAACCGCAACCACATGTTGGTTGGCGGCATTAAGCCACACTTCTACTGCCTTCCTATCCTGAAGCGCAACACTCACCAGTTAGCACTTATCGAAGCGGCAACAAGCGGCAGCAAGAAGTTCTTCTTGGGTACAGACTCTGCACCACACGCAAAAGGCGCAAAAGAGTCAGCATGTGGTTGTGCGGGTTCTTACACAGCGCACGCTGCCGTTGAACTGTACGCAGAAGTGTTCGACTTAGAAGGTAAGATTGAGAACCTAGAAGCGTTTGCAAGCCACAACGGCCCTGACTTCTACGGTATTCCACGTAACACGGACACCATCACTCTTGTTAAAGAAGAGTGGAACGTTGCTGAAACGATGCCTTTTGGTTCAGACATCGTTGTGCCAATCCGTGGCGGCGAGACGATTGCTTGGTCTGTAAAATAAACGCTTAGTCGGTAAATAAGCGCTTATATTGCAAAATAAGAGCGTGGTGTTAATTAAACACGACCCATTAGATTAAAAGGGGCACCATAATTATTATGGTGCCCCTTTTCGTCTCGTGGAGAGAGGGTTTTATTAAGATCAATAATGAGCGATTACTTACCGCGAATTTTTCCAATCACAGTCCAAACAGCAACGACGATCAATCCAGCTAAGACGCCGATAACACCGTTCAACAGAGTTGGAACCACCGCTGTCGCTATCGTATGTCCACGAAAATCCATAATAATCGGCTCAATTAAGTGATGAATCGCAGGAACGTTGTGCACCACAATGCCACCGCCAACCAAGAACATCGCTGCAGTACCGACCACAGCAAGCGTCTTCATTAACTTGGGCGCAAACGCGACTAGCCCGTTACCCAATTGAGTTTTCATGGTACTTCCATTCGATGTTCGCTGCAGATAGAAGCCTAAATCGTCCAACTTAACGATCCCTGCCACTAAGCCATAAACACCAATCGTCATCACTACCGCAATCAAACTCACGACAAGAATCTGAGTAAGGATACTTGTACCCGTCACAGTACCCAGTGCTATCACGATGATTTCCGCCGATAAGATGAAGTCGGTACGAATCGCGCCAGCGACCTTTCTCTTCTCGTATTCCTCTATGGATTCACCAGTACTCGTATCTTCCCCCTTTTCATCATCATGATGAGCATGAGGAAAGAGCTTCTCTAAGATTTTCTCTGCGCCCTCAAAACAAAGAAACAGACCACCAATCAAAAGCAAAGGCATGATCAGCCAAGGAATAAAGGCACTGATCAATAATGCCGCGGGCACCAAAATCAGCTTGTTTTTAAATGAGCCTTTGGCAACCGCCCATACCACTGGGATTTCTCGCTCAGCAGAAACACCGGATACCTGCTGGGCATTCAGCGCTAAATCATCCCCCAACACACCAGCGGTTTTTTTCGCTGCGACCTTAGACATCAGTGCGACATCATCCAATACGGTTGCAATGTCATCCAGTAGCGTTAATAAACTTGCTCCAGCCATTTTATGGTCTCTTTTAAGGGATTAAACAATTGATAAAATGTAACACCATCAATTCACTCGTCAAAGTTATGAGTCTGTAAAAAATAGAGTCACAAGTTGTGTTTTCTATTGCCGGATCAGCTAGACAGGACTAGTCTGTCCTCATCTTTCGCGAACATAAAAGAAGAAGTATAGATGAAAAGTGAATACTCCTACCCAATTGGTAAGCCAGGACAAAGATGGCAAGAAGCAGAACGTCAAGCATGGTTCGCTCAAAGAACCGTTAAGCGTGAATACCAGCAAGAAGTCGTGCCAAAAATCCAAGCATTAGCAGACCGCTTTGATATCGAGCAATACGGTGCATTGAGCTACGATGAAGCTCGCTTCCCGCTTTTTGCAATCAAAAGTAAAAACTGGGACGAGTCAAAGCCGACGATTCTGGTAACCGGTGGTGTTCACGGTTACGAAACCAGTGGTGTGCATGGCGCTATCAAATTTGCAGCGACCCAAGCAGAGAAATACGTAGCGCACTTCAACATTGTAGTAGCACCTTGTGTAAGCCCTTGGGGTTACGAAGTGATTAACCGTTGGAACCCAAATGCTGTTGATCCAAACCGCTCTTTCTATGACGGTACGCCAGCAGAAGAATCAGCAAACCTACGTGCGTTAGTCGCTTCTTTACCAGAAGTCTTGGTTCACGTTGATCTACACGAAACGACAGATTCTGACGAAACAGAATTTCGACCAGCACTCGCAGCACGTGATGGTATTGAGTACATTGAAGGTATGATTCCAGACGGCTTCTACACAGTTGGCGATACTGAAAATCCACAGCCAGAATTCCAAGCGGCGGTGATTGCTTCAGTAGAAAAAGTAACGCACATTGCGCCAGCAGATGCAGACGGCAAGATCATTGGTTCTGAAGTTACCCAACATGGTGTGATTAACTACCCAATGAAGAAGCTTGGCTTATGTGGCGGTGTGACTGACTGTAAGTACGGTACAACCACAGAGGTTTACCCGGACAGCGATAAAGTGACAGACGAAGAGTGTAATGACGCTCAGGTTGCAGCGGTAGTCGGTGCTTTGGATTACGTTATTCAGCACGAACTGAACGCGTAAGCCAATAGCTAGTAGCTAGTCCCTTAGAACTAATCCCTAAAACTAAAAAAGAGCCACAAGTGACGAGTCGCTTTTAGCTCTTTTTTTGTCTCTTTCTCTTACCTGCCATTTCTTCTCAGGCATAAAAAAGCTCCCTTGCACACAGTACAAGAGAGCTTTGAAATAACACTGAAAAAGGAGTAATTAGCGAACTATATACTCCCCATACTCGATTACTTTATTTAGCGGTTTCACTAACGTTTTCTTGTCCTTTATCTACTTCAGTCAGTAGACCTTTCAACAAGCTAAAACAGCCAATAAGAAGAATGATCGTAAACGGCAGTGCAGCAATGATCGTGATCGATTGCAGAGCTTGAATAGATTGAGTACCACCAATCCACAACATTACCATTGCAATAGCGCCTGAGATAACCGCCCAAACCACTTTCTGTTTCACTGGTACTTCAAGCTTACCACCCGCCGTCATGCCATCGATAACGATAGAACCTGAGTCTAGCGTAGTCACGAAGAATACGATGATCAGTGCTACAGCGATAACAGATAGAATGCTACCAAACGGGTATGCGTCTAGCATGTAGAACAAGCTTAGAGATACATCTGTGATGCCTTGGTCGAGGCCAAGTTGCCCCACATGACTGATCACTTGCTCGATAGCCACGCCACCAAAGATAGACATCCAAGCCGATGTTACCAATGTTGGGATAATCAGTACGCAAAGTAGGAATTCACGCACCGTACGGCCTTTAGAAATACGCGCTACGAACATACCGAAGAATGGTGCATACGCAACCCACCATGCCCAGTAGAACACAGTCCAACCATGTAGCCATGTTGTGTCTTCTCGACCAGAACTTTGGCTCAATGCAACGATGTTTTTCACATAACCCGTTACCGCAGTCACCACAGAATCAAGCACAGTTGTGAAGTTCAGAACAGCGATAAGACCAAGGAATACGAACGCAATAACCATGTTCAAGTTACTAAGGAACTTAACACCACCGTCCATACCACGCATAACAGAGATGATCGCCAAGCCCATAATCAAAACGATAATAGATTGCTGAAGGAAGATGTTGTTTTCCAAGCCAAACACGTGGCTGATACCACTTGCTGCTTGTGTACCACCTAAGCCTAATGAGGTCGCAAGACCAAACAACGTAACCAGTACAGTAAGTACGTCGATCACATCACCGGTTTTGCCCCATACTCGTTCACCCAGAATTGGGTAGAACACGGAACGCATTGATAGCGGTAAGCCTTTGTTGTAAACAAAATACGCAAGACAAAGTGCCGTCATGCCATAGATAGCCCAAGCATGGAAACCCCAGTGGAATACGGTCGCACCCAGTGCCAATTCACGGCCAGCTTCTGTGAAAGGTTCTGCATCGAGTGGCGTTCCGAACCAGTTGGTGAAGAACGCCGTTGGCTCTGCAACACCCCAGAAAATAAGTCCAATACCCATGCCTGCTGCGAATAGCATCGCAATCCAAGATGACATTGAATAATCCGCAGTCGCGTCTTCGCCACCTAAGCGAACTTTACCCAAAGGTGAGAATGCAAGAATAACGGCAAAAACTAACATGATGTTGGCTCCCCACATAAAGAGGAAGTCAAACTTAGATAAAACAGCACCCTTGATAGAATCAATCGCAGCTTTGGCATCTGCAGGAGGAAGAGCAAGAAGAGTGATGATAAAGAGAAGAGATAAGCCTACTGAGGCTACGAAGACTGTGTTATGGACATCCATGCCCCATTTACTGACGTTATCTTGACCAACTTGATAGTCAGTAGAATCAATACTGTATTTTTTTGATTTAAAACTCATAAATTATGATGTTCGCATATCCGAATCAACGAATATAAGGACGCTCTCCATATCCAACTACTACTTGATTGGCTCGCCATTTCACAAAAATAAAACGTGATAAAAACCACCGAGCAAGGTGATAAATGGACTTACTGGCTCAATCCCAGGACGCGCATAATAGCACAGCACGAAGTATTTTGACTGAGTTTTTGCTCAATAGTCACCCAAAGCACCGTCAACCATGATAGTTGAGACAATAAAAACAGAATAAAATAAACAAATAAAAACCTTTAAATACAGCGCATTAAATTAAAATAACGCACCGTAAAATATCATTCAAAGTTTCTACAGATAATTTTAATAACCACCCAATTTATTTATAGCTCTAACAAAAAAGCCCCGCTATAGGGGCGGGGAAATTACCAAAGGTAAAAGAGAAATCAGTGTTAGGATGTCAGTGCTGCGATTAGCAGAGCAGCACTTCACATTTCAAAGACAGCACATTAGATCGCGAAGCAAAAACCTAGGTTGTAGTCTTCGCCATTCTTCGCCGTGAACTCTTTGTCTTCACTTGATGCATTCGGGCGGCCGCTTTCATCGCCTTTTACTAAGCTCACCCAGTGACGAATACCTGAAGAACGGCTAGCCTCAGTTTGGCCAAACGTGGTGCACGTCTCTAATTGGATATCTTGAATATCAACTAACTCCAGACGGCCTGTGCCTTTACGAGCGCCGATTGTCACTTCAACGTGTGTACCGCTTTCATCGCGGAATAGGATTGCTGAAGGCTTAGACTTGTCACCGGTGTAAGCTACAAAATGCTTAGCGCGTTTCAGGCCGGTGTGTTCACCGTTTTTGAAATAAACCTGAACATGTCGGTAATCAATCTCGTAGCTCACTACATCTTCATGTGAACCAGTCTCTAGAGGAAATAGAGTATCAAGCAGCTGTTTCGCCATTTTTTGTTTTTCGAGTTGCTTGTCTGCTTTCACCATCTCGACGGCAAAGACAGCTTCAGCAATAAATGTTGAATGGTTTCTGTGAAGTTCTGTTTTGTCTAGTGTCAGCATATTCATAGTCTATCCCTCGTACGGCTTTAAATTTCATTTAGGTCAAACATCCCAATAGACCCTTTTCAAAATTGTTCTTTACTGTGTGGTTTCCATGTTTTTCATACTACTTGTATTTTTGAAACAATTTCACAACAAAAATTACACACTGTGAATTTTACTAAATCGCTTTTTTACACAAACCGGTATTTCGAGCCCCCAGCCCTTTATTTCACTGGATTGAGGGTTCAGTAGGAACACGTTTACGTGTTGTTTGAATTTGTGTAATAACCCACTCCAACCAACTTATTGTCGATCACTCGATAGTAAGTATGCTTGGTTTCTACTTTGCTCGACAGCGGGTTTAACCATCGGTAGGTGTAAACACCTCGGCCGTTTTCTTTCGCAAGGTTCAACATCTCCGTGAGAATTGGCTTATCGTCAGGGCTTAGAATTTCGTTGTGTGAACGCCCGACAAGCTCAGGAGAAACCCCGTGCGCCAGCAGTTTTCCAGAGCTCATATCCATCACAAACACATATAAGTCTCCTTCTACAAAACTTCCTTCGGCGTCATTGAACTCCGTTAAACTCTCTTGTTCTGACTCCACTATCGCGGTCATCGCTCTCGCCAATAAACTCTTAGCCTCAGCCGCACTCGAACGTTCTGGGTAATAACCCACAGCCACAATCACATCGCCTACTCGCTCAAAGAACGTAGTTTTCGGTTCACCCATACGATCAGTCGGATTCGTCCAGTGATACTTCACTTCACCAAAACCGTTGTGTACCGCTTTGGTGATCATTTCACGGAAAAAAGGATTGCCGTAAACGTCTTGCGTGTCCAACACACTGTCGCCCACCAGCACCATCGAAGATCCGCCACTGGCAAGGAATTGGCCATCGATGCCCAAAGCAAACACATATAGCTCCCCATCGATATATTCAGGGTCACTCATAAAGTCTTTAACGCTTTCATCGCCATCCTTTTGAACATGGACCACCGCTTTAGCAAGGAGAGTTTTGGCTCTTCTTTCTGCATCACTGACAACGTGTGGTTCAGAAATATCGAGCACGTTTACAGGCTTGGCTTCTTTCTCCGTTTCAGAATGTTCGGCACGTAAACCAATGCCACTCACTACAGCAAACACGGCACAACCAATGAGGATGATTCTGGATAAATTCATGGTTCTCTCTCCTAATAGCCGACTAAGGACGGTAGCCAAAGCGTAATTTGTGGGAAGAAAGCGATAACGAAAACACCCACAACAGAAGCAAGTACAAAGGGGTGGATCTTCGCGGTGATTTGCTCAACCGTTGAGCCCCCTATGCCCGAGGCGACAAAGATATTCTCTCCAAGTGGCGGCGTTGCAAAACCTATCGATAAGGTACACACCACCACAATTCCCACGTGAGTAGGATCAGCACCTAGCATGTACATGATTGGTAGTAACACTGGCACGATGATCATGATGGCCGCTAAGGTTTCCATGAACATACCGATGAACAACAACAAGGTAATGGTTAGCGCCCACACCATGTACATGTTATCGGTGAAACTAAGTAGCGATTCCGCCACCACTACTGGGATCTTTTGCTCGATCAACAAACGTCCAAACACGGTAGCGGCAAAGAGGATCAACAACACACGCCCAGTGATCCATGTCGTGGTCGACAGAGATTTCATCACACTTTTAAACGACAGTTCTCGGTGAATGAAAAGCCCCACAAACAACGAATAGAATATCGCAACAACCGCTGATTCTGTTGGTGTGAACATGCCACTGTAGATACCGCCAAGAATTAAGAACGGCGCTAATATCGACCATAATCCGCGGCGCAAGTAGTGCCTTACATCGCCAAACGACCACGTTTCGGTCAGCCCTTTATAGCCTTCACGCTTAGCAATAAAATAGTTAGTGACTACTAGTGTCGACGCCATAATGAAACCCGGCACAACCCCAGCGACAAACAGTTTTGGAATCGATAAGGAAGCAAACTGGCCGTGTTGAGCAATGGCTTCTGGTGGCGCCATTAAGCCCATTGCCGAGATACCAAAGATAACCAAAGGAATGGATGGCGGGATGATAATGCCCAAGCCTCCGGATGCAGCCGTTACGGCCGAAGCGTAGCTCTTATCGTAATCACGTTTAACCATCGCAGGCACCATTAACATGCCTACTGCTGCGGTGGTTGCCGGACCTGAACCCGAGATAGCACCAAAGAAAAGACACGCCATTACTGTTGCCGCACCAAGGCCGCCTGTTACGGGACCAGCTAAGCTTTCTGCGATATCCACCAGACGTTTGGAGATACCCGCCGCCTCCATTAATGCACCCGCAAGAACAAAGGCTGGCAGCGCCATTAATGGGAAGTTGCCCACCGAGGTAAACGCGATTTGTACTAAGGCGATGGGATTTTTATCGAGCAACATATAGGCCGCCATCGAAGCGCCGGCCAGTGATACTGTGATTGGTGCGCCTAGGATTAACAGCGTTAAAAAGCCACCAAATAAAATTAGAGTTAAATAGGATTCCATTATTACATCTCTCTATTACGACTATTCTCTGTGATGACTATTGCGCGGACTTTTGTGCCGTCATTTTGCGCAGCTCTTTGACTTCTGGATCTTCGTTGGTTGCGCCTTTAAATAAACGCTCATAGTTGTTCCAGATAATTCGAATCATCATCAGTGAAAACGCGATAGGTAAAATCATGTAGAAGTACTTCATCGGGATACCTGTGGTTTGAGACTTCCAAAACAGATTCATTTTGTTGAACACGAAGTCGTAGCTGAGGTAAACGAAGTAGCCGTTGAAACAGAGCCATAGGAAGTCAGCGATGGTTTCACTCACGGTCTGCACGATTGGCGGAAAGAATTTAAAGTGAAAGCTCACTCGGTTGTGCGCCGACATCTTGGCCGCAACAACAGCCCCTAGATAGGCAAACCAAACGAACATGTAGGTCGCCACTTCATCACCCCAAGGGATAGAGTAATCAAAAAACTGACGAGTAATAATTTGTGTAAACAGCAATAGGACAAAGCTTGCAAGCAACAAACAACAGGTATATTCCTCAATGTTGTTCAGGTGTTTTTTTATTGTTTTAGCGACTGACATATAACCTCCAATGTTGATTTTCACATGACAACCAGTCGCTCACGGTCCTAAAAGATCAGGTACAGAACAGATCAACGAGTACAGCCATGTAAATGCCCTATCTCACTGTTCTACCGCTAGGTGATTAAGTAGCGGAGAACAGCAGATAGGGCGAATCTAATCGTTACTTTCTACCTAGTAACTCAAGAACGTCGTCTAGCTTGTCTTTACCCCCAATGCTTGAGTAGAACTTAGGCCAAACTGACTTAGTCACTTTGTTGATCCACTCTTGCTCGTTGTCTGCTGGGTCTGTGAATACCATGCCTTTCGCTTGTAGCTCTTCGCGAATCTTGTTTTCCGTATTTTCTAGATAAGCAAAGCTGTGCTCTGTTGCTTCCTGACCCGCTTCAAGAATGATTTTTTGCATTTCAGGTGTCTGTTGTTGGAAGACCGTTTCACTCACGATTAGAGGTTCTAGAGAGAAAATGTAGCGAATGTTGGTCACGTACTTTTGCACTTCGTTGAATTTCATCGCGTGGACTGTGATGTAAGGGTTATCTTGACCATCTACCACACCTTGTTGCAGGCCGGTGAAAGTCTCAGACCATGCCATTGGTGTTGGGTTTACACCCCATGCTTGATAAGAAGCAATCATGATTTCGTTACGAGGAACACGAATCACTAGCCCTTTCAAATCCTCTGGTGAAGCAACGGGCTTTTTCGAGTTAGTCAAAACCCTAAAGCCAGAATAAGCCCAACCTACGATGCGAACACCAGCGTCACGAATCGTGTTATCAACTAAGTCTTGGCCTACTTGACCTTGAGTCAGTAGTACCGCTTCTTCTGCGCTTTGAATCACGTAAGGCATGGTCAATAGACCAACGGTTGGAGAGAAAGGCGTCACGTTGTTGATCGCCAGTACAGAGAAGTCGAGAAGACCTATTGCAGCATCGTTTACGGTGTCTTGCTCATTGCCTAATTGGCCGTTCGGAAACAGATCGATTTTCACTTTACCGTCTGTTTTTTGCTCCATCAGTTCAGAGAATGAGGTCGCTAATTCCCACTGCGTACCACCAGCAGCATCGCCGATAGCCATTTTAAAATTCGCTGCTGCCGCGGTATGAGATAACACCGCTGTTGCTACAATAGTGACACCAGCAATAATTTTATTTTTAATCAATTTCATAGTCTTAACCTTTCCTATCATACAGACTTCCTGCCTGTACTTTGCTCACAAGGTGACCTGGTACAACTTTCCTGGTCGTAGTTCTATTTCCCTATTTTGGAAACAATGTTCGGGTAGTTACAGCCTTTCATCCTTTAACGAATACCACTGATAAAGGAACCGCTGCCCCATTCTTCGAAACGGTGCAAACATCTCTGATTCCACCACTTCTCTCACGTTGGGGAACGGAAGTTTTGATTCAAATATTGGTAGGTCGAGCTTGTGACCTTCACCTGCGATCCACTGAGCAAGGCGTTTACCTGCTTGAGCGGAATACATCACGCCATTGCCGCCATAACCCAGCGCGTAGAATATCGATTGCTTTGGATTCGGCTGATAGATTCTCGGCATCATGTCGTGGCTAACATCCACCCAACCCCACCATGAATAATCGATTTTTATCTGATCGAGAGACGGGAATTTTCGAGTAAGATCCGCTCTCAGCATGTCTTCATATTTCTTTTCAGGCGCGTTCTTGCCACTGATGGCACTGCGTGTACCAATCTGTACTCGGTTATCCGGTAACAAACGGTAGTAGTGGCGCAGAATTCGAGTATCAGTAATCACTTGATTGGTTTTGAAGTTACACGCAGCGATCTCGTCTTGAGTTAAAGGACGTGTCACCATCGAGTTAGAAAGCACTGGCAGAAGGCGATTCTTAAGCTCGGAATGCAAACCTTGGCTGGTATACCCACCCGTACAAACACCGACAGAACGCGCCTTCACCACACCACCTGGCGTTTTCAGGTAATGCACACCGCCACGAGTTTCCCAACCCATAACTGGGCTCGACGGGTGAACTTTCACACCGAGAGCTCGCGCCTTTCTTAGGTAACCAAACGCCAGTTTCCCTGCATGAATACCAATCCCTTCGGGTTCATGCATCGCGCCTGCCGCTTCTTGGTCACCAACGTAATCACGCTTTACGGTTTCCGCATCTAAGATCTGCGCATCGTAATCGAACGTGTCACGCAGCAACTTGGCTTCTTTCTCGAGTGTTGCCATCACTTTTGGACGATGAGCTACATATAAGTGGCCGCCCGGTTGTGGGTCACAATCGATGTCTTTGATCAGTGACTTGAACGTTTCCATGCCATCCACACACTCGCGGTGCATTTTTAGCGCGGTATCTAGGCCCCAGCGTTCAATCCACTGAGAACGCTTCAAACGCCCAGAAGCACACTGTGCTTGGCCACCATTTCGGGTACTGCAGCCCCAACTCATACGGTTAGCTTCAATCACAGTCGCTTTAATACCGTACATTTCAGCAAGGTGTATCGCGGTACTTAGGCCTGTGTAGCCTGAACCGATAATAGCCACATCGACATCCATGTCTGACGTGATTGGGCCATCATCTTCAGGTGGTGCGCCTGCGGTATCTACCCAATAAGTCGGGGCATATTCCTTACCGTGACCTGGGCTCTTGTCTTTAAGTGGATCGTATTTTGGATCGTATTTGTCTTTTGCTTGGGTGCTTTTCACCTTTGGCGGCACATCGGCTGCCGGTTGTTCCATTACTAAACTCATAATTCGACTCTCCTAGTCATAACACGTGAACGGGTTGCGATTTCGTGTCTAGCTCTTGGGAGTATTGCTGGGAGTCAAAAGAGGTCGTGTTTTACGGAAGGCATTTTTTACGCTGATTTTTCCGTCTTTCAGGGTAAACACATCAACCATACGAGCTTCGATGACGCTGCCATCCGGGTTCGTCGCAGAAAACGTTGATTCACTCACAGCACGGTCACCGCATACAAAGTGGACAGGGTCGCTCCAAGCCGCATCTGGAAAGTTCTGCCAAACCAATTCAAAGCTATTTCGAACCGCTTCGTACCCTTCGATAGTGTTTCCAAGCAAGCCTTCTCCTGCCACCGTGTGGAATACACAGTCTTCTGTCATGAAAGACATGAGTGCTTCAATATCATGGTTATTCCACGCATCACTGAAAGACTGTAAAAAGGCGGTATCGACTTGGTTTTCCAGCACGAATGTCGCCGCATTGGTTTGCATATTCATATTCCAGAATCCTTTATGTTTTCGTTATTGGTTTAAATTTCAGTAGCTTTGCGCCACTTTTTTATTAGAGTGTTTAAACTAGATTTGTGAAAATTTAACAACTTGATAACAAGGCTCATCACTCTAACTTCGAGTTAGGTTATAAACAATCTCTAAGCTCACAGATTTCATCTTTTTATAAATTAATTAGTGTTCTAATTTTATTTAATCAACTTTTCACTGACGAAATAAGAGGTATAATTAAATTAGAACGTGTTAGCCTTTAGTCGAAATCAAAGTCTTGATGATACTTTCGACCATACTGTTCAAGTTGACGATCATGAGTATTAACTTGCAATTCAATATTGCCGTCACCTTTATTTATGACTTGGTTGTTATCTGCATGTGCTTCGTTTTTTAAATCCGTTAGTTTCTCTTCGACATACTCTGTCGGTTCATTTAAAACATTCATGGATATTAACTCCTTTATCAGGTTTACTTTCACTGATGGAAGAATATGAACGGACACTAGACCGTTTGAATATTCTTTCTCATCGTACAAAGGCTGAATGGCATCATTGCCACCTTCCTTAAATGGGTGAATGGAATACCACTTGTCCTTGCGTGGCTCTTGCTGATCGCAATCCGCCACATTAAATATCTGAGTTTTGTTGAGATCACACGGCGAGCTAAAAACAATAACCCGATGATAATCAATAGCTTTAATTATATTTATGCAGTCTTTACTTTGGCTGTGACACACCGACCAAAGCGCATTTAACAGGTTATCGGTCCATTCCAGTAAACGGGTGGGAAAGCCCTGCTTCTTGGCTAAACACATCAATAACCAGTCATTTATGTCGTGTGAGTTCAGCGAGTGACCACCGTAAACTCTCACAGTTGAAAGCAACTCTTGTTCGACACGGCGTATGTTCTTACGATTGGAACGGCCTAAACTTGGCATTAGATTATTATTTTCACAATCACAAACGTTATACATCAAACCAAGTTGGTCACTGTATTCAGTCATTAATGAATCAATTATTTCATACAGTTCTTCGAGTGTGCTGATATAACGTTTATTGTTCATATTTGATTCCAACCACTCGATAATATAAATAACTAAATTGAAATTTATTCGTTAAAAACTGACATATAATAAAACACACATACTAAATTCTAAGAACTCTATCGACTTATCGATAATTACTATTTAAAAGTTACTCATAATAATTATTAATAAGTCTCTATTACTGAAACCGCGCACCTATTCTTCTTGGTTGTTTCATTAGGGCTCTAATATTTATAGCGAAATAATAGAAATATATGACCCAATACTTAGATATCAGTACTATTAAGAATCTTTGAAAACAACTCGCTCGTTGAGCCATTCTGTTTCATCATCCAATTTGCAATTAATCGCTAGTTTTGAATCCTAATTTGTTTGCCCGACCACATTCTCGATAACGCTTTATCTAGCGTTCATGAGACTGTTTTGGCCGGGCAAACTTCCTATGACTTATACGTAGTCTTTGTACTTATCTAGGAAACGAACCGGCGTTGATAGTGCATCTCGGCGGAACGGGTCGCCCAATTCCTGAGTACACATGATTTCAATGATGGTTGTTTTGCCTTCGTTCATTTGCATGTCGATGGCTTTCTGTAGAGTTGGACCTACATCTTCTAGCTTATCAACCGTGATACCTTCAGCGCCCATTGCTCGTGCGATTTCCGCAAAGCTTTGGTTGTCCAGTTCACCAGCAACAAAGCGTCGGTTGTAGAAGTCGACTTGATTCTTCTTCTCTGCACCCCATTGACGGTTGTGGAATACCACGGCTGTCACAGGAATGTTATGACGAACACATGTCATGGTCTCCATCAAGCTCATGCCCCATGCGCCGTCACCTGCATAGGAGATAGCTGGACGATGAGGTGCCGCTGCTTTCGCACCAATGATGGTCGGGAACGCATAACCACAGTTACCGAAACTCATTGCAGCAAAGAAGCTACGTGGTTTTTCAAAGCGTAAGTAGCTGTTTGCCACTGAGTTGATGTTACCGATGTCCGTCGAGACCATTACGTCTTCAGGCATCGCTTTTTCTAGCTCACGCAATACTTGGCGTGGGTGTAGATATTCGCCACCAGAGAACGGAGTCTCGTGAGAGTTTTCTTCAATCATATCCAAGCTGAACGAGTCACGTTCGTGTGTCCACTCATCAAGCTCTTTTTCCCACAGTGCTTTCTCTGTTGCTACTGTATCTTGACGAGCGCCTTTATTGTCATCACACAACAGTGCACGGCCTTCCAATCTTTCAGATAGAGCAACCGCAGCTGCTTTCGCATCGCCACAGATACCAACAGAGATCTTCTTAACGAGGCCAAGCATCTTGTTGTCGGCGTCAATCTGAATGATTTTCGCGTTCTTCGGCCAGTAGTCCATGCCATGTTGAGGCAAGGTACCAAATGGACCAAGACGTGTACCCAAAGCGATAACCACATCCGCTTGAGCCATCAATTTCATTGCTGCTTTCGAACCTTGGTAGCCTAAAGGACCACACCATAATGGGTGACTCGCAGGGAAAGAGTCATTATGTAGGTAGCTGTTCACTACGGGTGCGCCTAGTCTTTCCGCCAACGCTGCACACTCTTGAACTGCATCTGCCATTACCACGCCGCCACCAGAAATGATGACTGGGAATTTCGCTTCAGCAATCAGGTCTGCCGCTTCATTTAGAGATTTCTCACCACCTGGACCACGGTCTAAACGCGCAGGTTTAGGGATCTCGGTTTGAGTTTCACCGTAGAAGTAGTCACGAGGAATATTCAGTTGAGTCGGACCCATTTCACTCATCGCGCGGTCAAAACATCGACCCGTGTATTCCGCCATACGGTCTGGGTGCGTTACGTGTCCTTGATACTTAGTGAACTCTTGGAACATTGGAAGCTGGTTACACTCTTGGAAACCACCTAAGCCCATTGTTTTAGTGCCTGTCTCTGGCGTCACAATTACGACCGGGCTATGTGCCCAGAACGCCGCTGCAATCGCAGTCACACAGTTACTAATACCCGGGCCATTTTGCCCGATAACCACGCCATGGCGACCAGATACACGAGAGTAACCATCTGCCATGTGAGCAGCACCTTGCTCGTGTACCACTGGGACCAATCGAATGCCAGCAGGAGCAAAGATATCCATTGCGTCCATAAATGCTGACCCCATGATGCCGAACATGTCGGTAACATCATTAGCAACCATAGTTTCAACGAACGCTTCTGATGGTGTCATTGTTACTGTGCCGGAAACAACCGTACGTTTTTCTTGCTCACTCATTCTTCCATTCTCCTTGAGTTAACCAAAATTTCATTTTTCGGAATGAATTGTCTCTTTTTCGAATTCATTTTCACCTTAGTAGTAGATTTTTTGCGCGTCAACTTTTTATATTAAATTGGAACAATTCATTCTAATTAATAAAACTGGATCACATTATTGATAGTTTTTCGTACAAAAAGTGCCGTTAACTTAGAGTGAGCTGTTAATAATCGATGACATATCGCCCATCGAGGCAGTCATGGAAGCTATTGAGAGGGAAGAAAAATGAATGATGCGGAATTGATACCAACGCAACCAGTAAGTGTGAGAGAGTGTTTTGGCATCGACAGTAACCTAACCGTATTGGGGTTTGAACATGCTGGCGAGTATGTACCCAAGGTCGATCCTAACTACTGTTTTGATCCGGAAGTAACACTAGCGATATTGGCGGGTTTCACCTCTAATCGCCGCACGTTGATACAAGGTACACACGGAACAGGCAAGTCTTCCCACATTGAACAAATTGCTGCGAGATTGAACTGGCCGTGTTTGAGGATCAACCTAGACGGACACTTAAGCCGATTGGATTTCATAGGAAAGGACAGCATCGTCATTAAAGATGGAATGCAGGTGACAGAGTTTAAAGAAGGCATTCTTCCGCAAAGTATCCAGCAACCCATCGCTCTGGTATTAGACGAATACGATGCAGGACGACCTGATGTAATGTTTGTGATTCAACAACTCTTAGAGCAAGACGGCAAATACACCTCTTTGGAGCAAAACCGAGTGATCACGCCTCACCCTTCTTTTCGCCTATTTGCAACCTGTAACACACTGGGGTTGGGTAATTTCTCGGGGTTGTATTCCGGTACTCAGGTTCTTAACCATAGCCAGCTTGACCGATGGAACATCATCGCCACGCTTAACTATTTAGATCCGCAACATGAAACTAAGATCGTGTTATCCAAGCGCCCAGAGCTGAACAATGAAAGTGGTCAGCAGTTGGTTGAGAAAATGATCGCAACCGCTGGTTTAACGCGAAATGGTTTTAGAGCGGGCGATCTGTCAACGGTAATGTCTCCGAGAACCGTGATTACATGGGCTGAAAACATTCGAATATTCGATAACGTAGCGACTGCATTTAGGCTTTCATTCCTCAACCGTTGTGAAGATGAAGAGAAAGAGCTGGTGAGCGAATATTATTTCCGCTGCTTTGGTGAGGCGCTAGAAATGCCTACTCAGAGTTATGCGCAGTCGGAGCCGTAAACCATGGCCAATGTTTCTTCTCAGCAGAAAAAGATCCTCGACCTTGGTGTGTCTGTCGCTAGAGCGATCAGTGGTGAGCTGGACCTGAATTATCGGGGAGAGCGTCTCTATAACGGCAATAGCCCCTGCTATTATCAGTCTGCACATACTAACGATCTCACCTTTGTTTCTCGCCATGAGTTGAAAAACAGCAAGCTTTCGATGCAAGGCAAGATCGATTCATCGGCACTACGACTATTGCTTTCAGACACTGACCTCCATTATTCATTGCGACCGAAAAACGAAGTCGAACGTCTGCTTTACGACTTCTGCGAACAGGTACGGATTGAATCTCAAGTCCCGCCTTATCTAAAAGGCGTGACCACTAGCATCCAATTCAACTTTGCGTATTGGAGCGATCAGTACCATCAAAATGGCTTTACTGAATCACGAATTGGGATGTTACTGTTCACGCTGATGCAAATCATCCACACCCGCTTAACCAGTGTCCCAGTTTCGGAACTAATTGCCGAAACCATTGAATCGACACGTGCGGGCATCGTGTCTATTTTCGGAAGCAGCCTAAAGCGCTTAAAGGAACATCGAGCCGACCAGCTACAGTTTGCTCACTGCGCCAATGAACTGGCCTCTTTAGCGCAAGAACTCATCAACCAAGAACAAGAGAGTAACAACTCGCCGACACCTACCGTTGAAGCAGACATCAAGATCCTCGCGCAACTGGCACTTATCGTTGATGGTGACATTCAAGATGAAGACATCGATGCCGACATCACAGGCAGTAGCAAGGTGTTTGAACTGTCGGGCGCCAATTATCAGGTCTTTAATTCAGAATTTGACCAAGTGGTCGCCGCAGATAAGCTCGTCAGGCGTGCCCTGTTACTCGAGCTGAGGCAAAAGCTCACTGATGACATTATGGCGAGACAAGTGAACACCCGCCGCTTAGCCGCTCTGCTCACCCGCTTTGTTGCGACGCCCCAAAGGAATCGACGTCAGGATCATTTAGAAGAAGGCATTGTTAACGCCACCACTATCACCAAACTCATCACTTCTCCTTTAGACCGCACGGTTTTTTATCAGCCAGAGGTTGGCGCATCTCATCAATGTGCCATCACATTTTTGATGGACTGCTCAGGTTCAATGCAAAAACACAGTCACAAACTGAGTCTACTGATGGATACGATTCTCAAATCGGTTGGGCTAGCCAACATCCCTTTCGAGATCATCGGATTCACCACCAACAACTGGAATGGTGGCAAGGTTTATCGACAGTGGCTCAAACAAGGTCAACCGAAACACCCAGGTCGTTTAAACGAAGTTCGACACATTGTGTTTAAGGATTTTGATACCCATTGGAGACGATCTCGTCTTGGAATTGCTAGCCTTCGCAAAGCGGATATCTTTAAAGAAGGGATTGATGGCGAAGCGGTTCAGTTCGCTAGCCAGCGCTTGCAGCAACATAGCGCACAGCGAAAGGTGTTGATTGTGTTCTCAGACGGCTGCCCGATGGATACCGCCACCAGCACAGCCAATGATCAGTTCTATTTGGATAACCACCTCAAACAAGTGATTGAGCACGAGGCGATCAAAAACAGTATCGAAATTCATGGTGTGGGGATGGGCGTCGATTTAAGCCCGTACTACCGAAGTAACACCACTTTAGATGTCCAGGAGAGCTGCTTATTTGGGTTGTCTAGGAGTATCTTTGAGATGCTAAAGCGTGTTTAAACATAGAGGGTTAGGCTAGCGAATCACTAGCCTCATTTGTCGAGAATGTTTTAGGAAGAGCCAAGCAACGACCATGCAGAGACAGCCATCAAATACCCACCAATCAACATCAACACCATAAATACCAGCTTTCTGAGTTGGTCATTCGAAAGCGGTGGGGGAAAGCGCCGAGCAAACATAGTAACAAGCGCTACCAAGGGAACAGCAATAGCGGATAACCACAATATGCTCGCTTCCATGTCACCTGCTGCGTAGACATTGACGGTACGGGACATCGACGTACAAGCGAACACCATCAGCAATGTACTTCGTACCAGATCGAGTGTAAAAGGCTGCCGATAAAGGTGATAAACAATCGGTGGCCCCGCCATCCCAAACAACCCGCCCGCTAAACCAGAACTAAAGCCAGACACCAAGAAGGATACCGTGGCCGAGCGGTCTTTTCTGGTTTTAGGTTTGAACATAAAGCTCAGACCTGCGAATAACACCATTGCCCCCAGTAGCCCTCTCAGGATATGTGTTGCCGACTCACTCAACTCGTCCAGTAAAAACACTCCCAACGACACGCCGGGGGTAATACCGATCACTAACACCACCAGAATTTTGAGTTCCCCAAGCAGAGGCTTGCCCATCAACGCGACCAAACAATTAAACAAGGTCACAATACTGACTACGGCAGCAATCACGGGCAACGATACCAAATTAAGGCTGACCGTTAGACCAATCACGATAATGCCAAGTCCAAACCCTGTGACGGTTTGGAAATAGGTACCGACCGCAATGGTGGCAAGAATGGCGAGTAAAACAGGTAACTCCATTAGCAATCCTAATTAGGTGTTTTTACTTAGTGTGAGTGCGGGCTTTAAGTTTGAGCCTTAGTACCTAAACTCAAATTCCGATTCAGCTCTTTCTTTAGCGTTTTGATCTTCTGAAGCTTCTTGAGCATCAGCGTCAACATCCGTCGTTGCATTTGCCGTTTTGCCTTGTTGTGCTTGCACAGCAGTCACCGCGATTACATTAAAGATATCTTCGGCACTACAACCTCTGGATAGATCATTGGCTGGTTGATTCAACCCTTGCAACAAAGGACCAATCGCGACCGCGCCTCCTAGCCTTTCAGCAAGCTTGTAACCGATATTGCCAGCTTCTAAGTTTGGGAATATCAGCACGTTAGATTCTCCTTTAACCTCGGAATCGGGCAACTTTTTCGCAGCAATTTCAGTGACAATCGCTGCGTCGAGTTGAACATCCTGATCAACCGCAATTCCGGGGCAACGTTGCTTCACTAACTGGGCGGCATTACGCACCTTATCGACCGATTCATGCTTCGCACTGCCATTGGTAGAAAACGACAGCATTGCCACTTTAGGTTCTTCCATTAACAGCGTTTGAGCACTGTTTGATGCGGCCACTGCTATCGATGCAAGCTCGGTTTCATTGGGGTTAATCACCAAACCACAATCACTGAAAATCATGCCACCTTTGAGATTGTGGAAAGGCTCGCACAACATCATTAAAAAGAAGCTCGATACCAATTCACTGTCTGGTGCTGGGCCGATGATCTGCAGCGCAGCCCGCACCACATCTGACGTGGTATAAACCGCGCCATTGACCGTGCCGTCGACCAGCCCTTCCCTTACCATCAAATTGGCAAAAATCAGTGGGTCTGTAACCTTCTCCAATGCATCTTGATAAGTCATGCCTTTGGCTTTTCTGAGCTCATACAGACGTTCAGCCAACACGGCTTTAAGTGCCGATGTTTGTGGTGAAACAATATGAATGCCCGCGAGGTTAATATGATGCAACTGAGCGGCTTCGATAATCGCCTTTTCATCCCCTATTAGCGTGATATAAGCGAGTTGTTTATCTATCGCTAATCGTGCCGCTTTGAGTACACGAGGATCTTCAGCTTCGCTCAAAACCACACGCTTACGATCTAGGTGCGCCTTATCAATAATCCGTTCAATTGCTTTCATTTTAAAATTCCATTTATTGAGATTAATTGTTCCATAATTTATATTTATATTATTGAAATAATAAAAAAGGTCAAATTTTATTCAGATAATTGAAGAATATTAATTTGGTATGTACACTCTTACAAATAGACATATCGCAAGGATGAATCACTGTATGCAAACAGAAACACCACAAGTTCAAGGAGATACGCCCACTCTCCGACTTTTTGCACTATTAGAGGTGATAGCGCAAAAAGACGAGTTTATTTCCCTTCAAGGGCTCGTCGAAGAAACCGGACTGCCGAAACCCACTTTGCACCGTATGCTGCAACAATTAGAATCCGCAGGCATCATTCAAAGAGACGGTGATGAAAAGCATTACAGCTCTGGCATTCGACTCAGAAAGCTGGCTGAAAACCTACTGTTCAACAGCACCATGCACAGCGCAAGACGCACAATTCTTGAAAACCTTCGAGCAGAAGTCGGCGAGAGCTGCAACCTAACCGCACTATCGAGCGGTGAGATCATCTACCTTGACCGCGCAGAGACCGAAGCACCACTTCGCTTCCACCTGCAGCCTGGCTCTCGCGTTCCTGTGCACTGCTCTGCGACAGGTAAACTGTTTTTGGCTCATATGTCGAAATCACAGCGCAGAAGACTGATTGAAAACGTGCCACTGACTCAGTACACAGTCAAAACCATCACCGACTACTCAGTGTTAGAGCAAGACATCGAAGAAGCGAAGATCCAAGGCTTTGCGATTGATGATGAAGAGTTTCTACCTGGTTTGGTGTGTATTGCGGTACTCATTCCATCGCCAACCGGCCAATCTAATCTCGGCTTAGCAATCCAAGCACCTGTGATTCGAGTAAAGCCGGACGAAGCGATCAAGTTCCTACCTGCTCTACAAAAAGCTGCAAAAGCGCTAGCGAAAATCGAAGCTGATAATTGGAGTCAGCAATAGACTTTTCTTAAAAGATTTCGAAGTCCATGATTTAGCTGATCATGGATTTCGAAAACTCGAATTTAATAAACAATGATTTTGTGTACCTTGCTTTGGTAAACAATGCTTTCACAAACAAGGACTTCAAAACTATCGAATTAACGACCACAATCTGCGACTAATGAACATTTGGTCGAAATGATCTGAACACTCACCAACCCGCATATCAGCAACACGTCTAAAGTAATCACAACAAAGGAATCACGATGCTAAACATTAAGAACCAGCACTTACTCTCTTTTATGGTGACAGAAGCGAACAACGCAGTTGCAGTCACAAATCCAGCAACGGGTGAACTCATCGGACACGCACCGGTATCATCAGAAACAGAGTTAGCAAGCGCGATTGAACGAGCTAATGTAGCGCAGAAAGAGTGGGCAAAGGTTCCAGCTAAATCTCGAGCTGCATCACTGCACCGTTGGCACCAGCTAATCATTGAGAATAAAGAAGACCTTGCTCGAATCATGACGATTGAACAGGGTAAACCGTTAGCAGAAGCGGCAGGTGAAGTGGTATATGGTGCGAGCTTCATTGAGTGGTTCGCAGAAGAAGCCAAGCGCACTTATGGTGACTCCATTCCTAGCACAGTCGCAGGCAAACGCTTGGTGACTATCAAGCAACCTATCGGAGTCGCGTGTGCCATTACGCCATGGAACTTCCCTGTTGCAATGATCACTCGTAAAGCAGCGCCAGCATTAGCTGCCGGTTGTAGCTTTGTCGTGAAACCTTCAGATGAGACACCGCTTTCCGCATTTGCTGTGGTCGAACTGGCTTACCAAGCGGGTATTCCTAAGGATTTACTCCAAGTCGTATTAGGTGATAGCCCAGAACAGATTGGTGAGTTATTCACATCGCACCCATTAATCAAAAAGATCTCTTTTACAGGCTCTACCCGTGTCGGCAGTATTTTGATGGCTCAAGCCGCAAAAGGCATCAAGCGTACCTCTATGGAACTCGGCGGCAATGCACCTTTTATTGTGTTTGACGATGCAGACATCGATGCTGCGGTTCAAGGCGCAATGGTCTCGAAATTCCGCAACGCTGGCCAAACTTGTGTTTGTGCAAACCGATTCTATGTTCACAGTAAAGTGTACGATGAGTTCGTGGCTAAATTTGATCAAGCCGTTCAACAACTTAAGGTTGGTAACGGCTTAGATGAAGGTGTAACCATTGGCCCTGTTGTCAGCCAGAATGCCAAGAACAACATCCAAGCATTAATAGACCGAGCGATTGAACAAGGAGCTGAGCCTGTTACTCCAATTAAGGATCTTGATGGGCTTTTCCTTCAGCCTGTCATTCTTAAAGATGTGAAACACAGTATGGACATTGTTCAACAAGAGATCTTTGGCCCAGTCGCACCTGTGATGAAATTCGACACAGACGAGGAACTCATCGAGATGGCGAACGATACTATTTATGGTTTGGCGTCTTACTTCTACAGCCAGAATATCCACCGCGTATGGCAGGTAGCAGAAGCACTTGAATACGGTATGGTCGGTATTAATGATGGCCTAATCTCAACCGAGGTCGCGCCTTTTGGTGGCGTTAAACAATCAGGTATTGGCCGTGAAGGTGCTAAAGAAGGCATCGATGAGTACATGGACATTAAATACTTATGTTTTGGTAGTAACTAGGTTTTAGTAGCAAGTAGGTTTCGGCGTTAACCAAGATTCAGAAGCACTTAAATCTTAGTGAGCACTAACCTGGCCCACTCTCCCCCCTTCCCACCACAAAAATGAATCAAAAAAAAGCCGCGCTATAAAAGCGCGGCACCTTGGGCTCGGTTAAAGGGGGTTTCTTTTTTTAGTATTTTACATTCTCTGTTTTTGTTATTCGGTTGCTTCGCTATTCCTGCGCTTTCAGCTTTAGACGCATCGCGTGCAGCACTGGCTCGGTATAACCACTCGGCTGAGCACAGCCTTCAAATACCAACTGGCACGCTGCTGAAAACGCAATGCTGTTTTCAAAATCAGGCGCCATATTTTGGTAGCTTGGATCCCCTGCATTTTGTTCATCAACCACTGCTGCCATGCGCTTCATGGTTTTCATTACTTGGGCTTCCTCGCAAATGCCGTGACGTAACCAGTTAGCGATGTGTTGACTTGAAATTCGCAGCGTTGCACGGTCTTCCATTAATCCCACATCGTTAATATCAGGCACTTTCGAACAACCTACGCCTTGGTCAATCCAACGAACTACGTAACCAAGAATACCTTGCGTATTGTTGTCCAGTTCGTTTTGGATATCTTGAGCAGTCAGCTTTTGATTGCCTAACAATGGGATAGTAAGAATATCGTCAACATTTGCTCTCACACGCTCACGAAGCTCTTTCTGACGGCTAGGAACACTCACTTTGTGATAGTGCAAGGCATGCAGCGTCGCTGCGGTTGGAGAAGGAACCCAAGCGGTATTGGCACCGGCTTGTGGGTGTCCAATTTTCGCGTCCATCATCTTCGCCATGTTATCTGGTTCTGGCCACATACCTTTACCAATCTGGGCTTTACCTTGCAGGCCACAAGCTAAGCCAAGATCAACGTTTTGATCTTCGTATGCGCCAATCCAAGTCATGGTTTTAAGCTGTGTTTTAGGAGCAAACGGACCCGCTTCCATGCTGGTGTGAATCTCATCACCGGTACGGTCTAGGAAACCTGTGTTGATGAACACAACACGATCTTTAGCTGCACGAATGCATTCTTTAAGGTTAACCGAAGTACGACGCTCTTCGTCCATAATGCCGACTTTGATGGTGAAGCGTTCTAAACCTAGTGCATCCTCAATGCGACCAAACAACTCGTTGGTGAAAGCCACTTCTTCAGGGCCATGCATTTTAGGTTTTACAATATTGATGCTGTTCGCGGTCGAGTTTTGGTAAGGGCTATTACCCTTTAAATCGTGCATCGCGATGAGCGAGGTAACCATGCCATCCATGATACCTTCAGGCACTTCATTACCTTCAGCATCAATAATCGCAGGGTTAGTCATTAGGTGGCCCACGTTGCGTATGAACAACATGCTGCGACCTTTAAGTGAGATTTCACCACCCGTCACACTGGTGTATTGACGATCGGGGTTAAGATTACGAACAATGGTTTTACCGTTTTTCTCTAGCGACTCTTGAAGGTTCCCCTTCATTAGGCCTAACCAGTTTCGGTAAGCCAATGCTTTGTCTTCACCGTCAACCGCAGCGACCGAATCTTCGCAATCCATAATCGTGGTCAGTGCCGATTCCACCAGTACATCTTTAATACCCGCCACATCGACGCTGCCAATCGGCGCACTCGGGTCGATTTGAATTTCGATATGAAGGTTATTGTGTTTAAGAAGAATGCACGAAGGTGAACTTGCGTCACCTTGATAGCCAATGAACTGGTTGCTATCTATGAGAGTGACTTCTTCACCGTTATCGAGTGTCGCTATCAGCTTATTGCCGACGCTAGCGTTACTGATGCTGTATTTGGTCACGTCTTTATGAGAGACACCGTTTAGTGGTGCAGCGTCATCAAGGAAACCTCGAGCGTAGCTCACCACTTTAGCACCGCGTACAGGGTTAAAGCTTCCGCTCTTTTCCGCGCCGTCACTTTCACTGATGACATCGGTTCCATAGAGCGCATCGTATAAACTACCCCAACGCGCGTTGGCCGCGTTAAGCGCAAAACGTGCATTCATAATAGGTACAACAAGCTGCGGACCCGCTTGTGTTGCAATTTCAGGCTCAACGCTGGCGGTCGTTACTTGAAAGTCATCGCCCTCAGCAACTAGGTAGCCAATCTGCTGTAAGAACTGTTTGTACTCGGCAGCATCTAGCGTTTGTCCCGCACGCTCTTGGTGCCACACATCAATTTGATGTTGAAGATCTTCACGCTTGATAAGCAGAGCACGGTTCTTTGGTGCCAGATCTTTAAGGATGGCTGCGAAAGATTGCCAAAAGTCCTCTGCGACAATGCCTGTTCCAGGAATGACCTGCTCATTAATTAATTGGTAGAGGGTGCTATCAATGCTCAAGCTTCCCTGTTGAATACGACTGCTCATAAAATCTCTCTCAAATTAACCGCTGACTACTAAATAAATTTACGTAACTGACGAAAATTTAGCTAATTTATGCCGCTTATATTGGATATTCACAAAAGAAATACCACAAAAATTGTGTTATCCCGTCACACCACTTTCGATTTCATTGGCGACACTTTTGATCAAGCGACGCATCCACTGGTGGTCTGGATTGGTTTGTAACAATGGGCTCCACGCCATCTTTACCTCAAAGGGTTCAATAGCAAATGGGGCTGGTTTGATTAACAAATTAGGGTTGTTGCGCTGCAATTGCGCGGCTTTGGTTGGAATAGTAAGGATAAGGTTTTTCTGCTGAGCGAAGAGAATCGCAGACAGGTAATGTCGAGTAAACACCGTGATATTGCGGGTTTTACCAATGCGCATTAACGCTTCATCTATCCAACCGAGCTTTTGTGCTTCACTGGGGTTGATTCCCACTCCGGTTCCCATACCCGTCTTACTTACCCAGATATGTTGCGCCTTTAAATAAGACAAAATATCAAAGTTATCGGCAATTGGATTATCACAGCTAAATAGGCAAGAGAAGCCGTCGTGCCAAAGGCTCATCTGGTGAAACGACTGTGGGATGTCGTCAAAACGGTTGATGATTATATCAACAGTACCTTGCTCTACATCCTGATAACTCACGTCACTTGGCGTCATTATATCCAGTCGTATTTTCGGTGCTATCTCGCTCAGTTTTTTCAATAGCGGCTGAATAATGGTCGACTCAGCATAGTCACTCGCCATGATACGAAACACGCGCTCACTGTCTTCTGCATTAAACTCTGTGGTCGGCTGGAGTGTCTTTTCTACATTCGCCAAGATGTTTCTAATAAGCGGTTGCAACTTTTGCGCTCGCTCGGTCGGCACCATCCCTTCACTGGTTCTCACCAATAGTGGATCTTCAAACAGATCACGCAATCGGCGCAGTCCATTACTCATGGCTGGTTGAGTTATGCCTAATTGATTTGCCGCTCGTGTAACGTTTCTTTCACGTAGCAACATGTCTAAATACACAAGCAAATTAAGGTCTATACGAGCAATATTCATAAGAAAAATACCGAATATAATAACTATAAATTAACAAAATTATCACATGCGTGGTTATTCTTTGTCCATAGCAAAGTTTTAATCCAAGCCAATTTGGCAACCATACCCCACGTGAAACTAAGGAATAGTTATGTCGCAAATTACACAAGATATCGAAATGATAGAAGTTGCAAAAAGCGCTGCAGGTGCTCCATGGGATGCAATCAATGCTGAATCTGCTGCTCGTATGCGAGCTCAAAACAAATTCAAAACAGGTCTAGATATCGCGCAATACACGGCAGATATCATGCGTGCGGATATGGAGGCTTACGATAAAGACAGCTCTCAATACACTCAGTCTTTAGGTTGCTGGCATGGTTTTATCGGTCAACAAAAGCTGATTTCTATTAAGAAGCACTTTGATGGCAAGACAGATCGCCGCTACCTATACCTTTCTGGTTGGATGGTTGCTGCACTTCGCTCAGACTTTGGTCCACTTCCAGACCAATCAATGCATGAAAAAACATCGGTTGCAGGCCTAGTAGAAGAACTATACACATTCCTGCGCCAAGCTGATGCACGTGAACTGGGTGGTTTATTCCGTGAGCTAGACGCTGCACGTGAAGCGGGCGATGTTAACCAACAAGACCTTATCCAAGACAAAATCGACAATCACGTAACACACGTGGTGCCAATCATTGCAGATATCGATGCAGGTTTCGGTAACGCAGAAGCGACCTACCTAATGGCTAAGCAGATGATTGAAGCGGGCGCATGTTGTCTACAAATTGAAAACCAAGTTGCCGATGAGAAGCAATGCGGTCACCAAGACGGCAAAGTAACGGTTCCACATGCTGACTTCCACGCAAAACTTCGCGCACTTCGTTACGCCTTCCTTGAACTAGGCATCGACAACGGCATCATTGTTGCTCGTACCGATTCACAAGGCGCTGGTTTAACAAAAGAAATCGCAGTAGTGAAAGAGCCGGGCGACCAAGGTGACATCTACAACTCATACCTAGATGTTGAAGAAATTGATGTTGCTGATATGGCTGAAGGCGATGTTTGCTTCAACCGTGACGGCAAACTAGTTCGACCTAAGCGTCTACCTTCAGGCCTATACCAATTCCGCGAAGGTACAGGTGAAGACCGCTGTGTATTCGACTGTATTGAAGCAATCAACGCAGGTGCTGACCTTCTTTGGATTGAGACTGAGAAACCACACATCGGTCAAATCAAAGAGATGATGGATGGCGTACGTGAAGTACACCCTAATGCGAAACTTGTTTACAACAACTCTCCATCATTCAACTGGACGCTAAACTTCCGTCAGCAAGCTTACGATGCGATGGTAGCAGAAGGTAAGGATGTATCAGCTTACGACCGTGCAAACCTAATGAGCGCGGAATACGACGAATCAGAACTGTCTGCAAGCGCTGACGAGAAGATTCGCACATTCCAAGCAGACGCGTCTCGTGAAGCGGGTATTTTCCACCACTTGATTACACTGCCTACTTACCACACTGCAGCGCTGTCTACTGACAACCTTGCGAAAGAGTACTTCGGCGACCAAGGCATGTTGGGCTACGTTGCGAACGTTCAACGTAAAGAAATCCGCCAAGGCATCGCATGTGTTAAACACCAAAACATGTCTGGTTCAGATATGGGTGATGACCACAAAGAGTACTTTGCTGGTGAGAACGCACTAAAAGCAGCAGGTGAAGCGAATACATCGAACCAATTTGATTAATCGCTAACACGAAAGCCTCCCTCGTCCTTCTCTTTTACTTAGGTAAGATCCGGGGGAAGGCTTTGAGATAAAGCTACTACTGCCAGCTTTATCTCAAAGCCTCAGATTTGTGTTCCACACCACGGTTAACCAAACAACTTCTGTTTAAGCTAACTGTATTCAAGTTTTTTGAGATTCCTGTTTGTTGATATTTCTTTTGATTGAGAGTGCCTATGACTTCAATACCTAAACACCTACAAGATGCAAAAACGCTGCTATCAGAAAATGGTTTCGCGACGGGTGATACTTGGTATCACGGTACATCTTCAGCTTTACTCGCTTCTATTCAAGGCCAAGGACTAAAGCGCTCTGGAGACAAAGCCCTCAACGAAGCGGCTTCAAAAACCATGGCGACCATCGGCAATAACTACACCGAATCGGTTGAACCAGTGTTTCTCACCCAGAGTAAAGAACTGGCGTACTACTGGGCGCAACAAACCGTTCGTGAGCGTAGTGTTCGTTTCGAAGGAGAAGAGCAACCTATCGTGTTAGCGGTAAATCTGTCTGAAAAACAACGTGCCAAAGTAAGACCGGACGTGGGTGCGATGAGCCTGTTAATGATGAGTGTGGGCGAGCATTTCATGACTCACATGGCTAAGGTTTATCAAGAAAACAACATCTCAGGCCCTGACATTGAACTTCGCACCGCTGATCGTATGGATTACTTAAACAAGCTGGGAATGGCTTATATTGATGAAGACATCAACCGTGCTTGTGTTCAAGAGTTAGCTGAGCCCGAACTGGCCGATTAAAAGCGTTCAATAAATCAGTCTTCTTAAAAACCAAAACGGCTCCCGATACGGAGCCATTTTTATTTGCTATCAAGCCTATCTCACAAGGTACAGAAGCCTCTAGATTATGAACACAAACGACCTTTCTGTGCAGGTCGTGTCATTTCGATGTCACCTTGTAGAGAACGGTAAACGATGGTGTTCCACACTTCACCATTATCCATCTCAAACTCAATAGCATAGTTCAAACCCGCCACGACTTGAGTTCGAACACTCAAGATCTGCTTGAACTCAGCTGAAGTGTTCATTTGGCCAAGAACTGCGTCTAAAGCTTGCTTAGCTTCTGGTGTGATATCGCTTTGCGACCAACCACCAGTTAGGTTTTTAGTGCTACAGACAGGGTTCGCATTCTCTTGTGGCTGAATTGGTACCTCAGATTTCTGACTACATCCAGCTAACGCAGCGACACTAAACAAGGTTGCTACTCCAAGTAATGATGTTAATCGTACTTTCTTCATAAATTCTCTCTACCTCAATCATTCACGAGGGAATACTCGCAATAATGTTTCATATGTAGGCAAGCTTAGACCTTAAATGTCATTACTTCATCAGAGATTATGGTGTAACTACTCTATAAATACAGAGCACTGTCAGAAAAACAAAGCCGGACACTACTGCCCGGCTTTTTACCCGTCCATTCAATTGATATTTAGATCATTTAGATTAGGTGGCGTTTTCGTTAGTGCTTTTTAATTGCTGCCTGTTTTGCTAGTGAAAGAACACCAACATCTCGACATCATCCCCATGCTGTTCAGCACTCAGTAAGAAATGCACATAGCCTTCTTCTGTTACAGGGATTTGCAGGTACTCATTGCTACCACGGTAATTAGAGGCATAATCGTGTTGCCCTGAAGTAGGCCAGTATGAACGACTTGCAAATAAATCAACGTTGCCAGCATTCGACTGTCCACTCTCAGCAACGTCACTCTTATCATTCAACCATACTCTTACCTCTTGCACGCCCTGTGGAACATAAACCGCCGCATAACGTCGTTGGTGCACGGTGAGTATTTGAGGCTGACCTGATTCCAGTATTATTGGCGTTAAATCATCTTGTTCTTGTGATGGCGGCGTTGGCGCTTCTGTCTCTAGTGATGCCAACAGTGTTACGTCATTGAAATCGGTGCGTCCTGCAATACTCATGTAGTAACGACCCGGTTTGATGAAACCCGATGACTTTGGTTCAAACGTCACCATCTCATTACTTCCATTTCCGTATTGGCTGAATTCAAAATCATAGTAATGCGCTTCTTTGTTGTAGCTCATGTAAAGATCAGCATCACCTTGGCTTTGACCTGAAGCATGACCTTCAATCGAAACCTCAAAATGCGTGGTGTTCTCAGGTACATCGACGTAGAACAGCTGCTCACTGTACGCCTCGCCGTTCAACACTACACCTTGGTTTGCTGCAAGCACTATGGCTTGGTCTGTCGGATTTGTGGGGTCAGTCGGTTCTGTGGGATCAGTAGGCTCTGTTGGTTCACTTGAAACAGTGTCTAGCCAACGATCAAACTCACCATTGTATTGCTGGCCAAGCACTTTCACTTGTTGCGCCCATTCTGAAAATTTGCCAGCACGAGACAGTGCCAACAAGCTCTGCACTTCTTGAGGATGTTCTTCCATCATAAAGCGCACCGCCAAGTAACCCCATCGATAGATACGGTTGGAATCATGAGAGTAGGTGGTCGCAAGCACGTCCGATAAACTCATCTTCCCGCTGCTAATCAAACCAACAGCGGCATCGTAACCTTGCTTGTAATGCATGAACTCAGCAAAACCTTCTAGCCACCACACAACGTGACCATGTGCCAAGTTGTCGCTAAAGGAGCCGTATTGGTTAAAGCGCGCATCGAGATAGTGAGTGTACTCATGCTCTAAATTGAGAATTGAAAGGTCATCGCCGTTAGCGTAACGGTAAGCGACGAAACGCGCCACGTTACCCACTTCTGCAGGGTTACCTTCTAAATACTGACCTCCGTTGTCGGTGGTGTTTCCAAACAAGAATGCAGAGTAATCGGTGTAGCTACCTTTACTGTCAAACACCGCGACTTCAACTCGCTCGTTATTATCGTCGGCGACAGGTTGTTGGCCTGTGTTCGCAACTTGATGAAAGTCCGCCTCTTTTGCCGCGAGTACATCACATGCTTCAATTGATTGTGCTTGCGTTAAATCTTGAGAGCGAATAATCGCAGGCCCTTGGCACTCATGACGATTGGGAAGTACACGCATTGCTAAATCACGTTTTGCTTGCTCTAGATCCAATCCATTCAAGCCGTCTGGCGCGTAATACCCCATCATCTCAACCGCCGCTAACCAAAGCTTGTCATGCTCACTGCCAAGTGGGTTTTGTACCATCACTTGCTGCATAAAACGCAGCGCTTTGTCTTTCGTTAATTTATCCGGGCTTGCCAGCAAACGACCAGTTTCACGCACGGCGTTATAAACAAGGAAGCTCGCATCAGTA
The DNA here is from genome assembly GCF_002872555.1 of Vibrio sp. 10N.286.55.E10. Classification (NCBI taxonomy): domain Bacteria; kingdom Pseudomonadati; phylum Pseudomonadota; class Gammaproteobacteria; order Vibrionales; family Vibrionaceae; genus Vibrio; species Vibrio sp. 10N.286.55.E10. Next base: position 22,876 of record NZ_MCSD01000010.1, on the reverse strand, counting down.
TCTAAAGCCCACGTGTTATCACGGGCGAATGCTGCAAGCGTGTCGATATGCTGGGTATGGCTCGCCATGTAATCGTAGAAGTCATCTCTAGCTGCGTGCCCTGCCATTGCTCGAAACAGATTGTTTAACCCATCGACCCATTGTGAGTCTTGCGCCGTTTCTTGGTTGAAGTGACGTAATGCCGCAAGCTGCGCATCCATTGTCAGTGGCAATTGTTTAACGTTATCGACCATTAGCGTCAGGCTTTTCAATGCACCCACCTGCTCACGACCTTGATCTAACGCATCAGGGTTAGCTAAGAAAGCAATCGTCGACTGAGCAAAACGCTGACTCAACGCTTCGCTGAAGTCTTGCGCTTGCGCGTTATAGCGAACGTAATAAGCGGCACGAACAAACTCACCAAGGTTTTCAAGTTTACGGGCTTGTTCAGCTTCACCTCGGTAACGAGTTATTTCTGAGTTCAGTGCAACTTGAATGCGGCTTAGGTTTGCTTCGCTATAGATATTATCTAGTGAATTATTCGATGCAGAGAACCAAGAACTGTAGCAACTGTTGTTTGCCGAAGAGACAGCGAGTGCAAAATTGGACGCCTGTTGAAGATCAAGCACCTCACACTGATTTTGAGCAAAAGAGAAACTGGACGCACTGGCAAGCATACAAGCGATCGCCAAGCGATGACGTGGAAATAGACGGAGATGAGACATACCACACTCATTAGTTAATTATATAATTGAGCACGCTGTTATATTCCTTACAATCTATAAGGTTAATTGAGTTGCGTATGATTTATGAGCTTGGTTCAAAAAATAAACACTCAGGACCAATTTATAAATTCAAAAAGATATTCTCAGATTGAATAAATTAACTTCCACACATGATCAAACCATATAAGTGATTGAGAGCACTCTAATTTAGGGAATCATTAATTAATTCGTACATGACTAACCCATATTGTTAAGGGTCAGCACAAGTAGTAAACTTGCGCTCGATTATGCAACTTGTTTTTAAAAACAATAGACACAATTAGAGTTACGTTTGTTCATCAAAGTAACTTTATTTCAAATACTTACTATAAATCCGTGTCGAGTTGACTGGTGCAAATCAAATAAAAATAATTATATAAACCTAGGCTAGGTTCACACCATGAAATTAACGTCGTCTTTAGACTCACTATTGGCTAGCAGTCTGTCTATCGAAAAGAAACAACAAGCGCTGATCGAGCTCACGATCAACGCTTATCAGCCACAAGAACGTATCGCTCTTTTCCAAACCGTCACAGACTATCGTCGACGACTATTAGAATCGTTCTTCCCCGAACATCAACACAAAAGCCTCTCAGTTTTATTTGAACTGATGGACTATCGCGAGCTTATTCAACGCTATCCAAGTTCCTTATCGAAAGAGATGGCACTGTTAGAAGCGGCCGCAAGTCAGTGTTACATGCATTGGTTAGATTTTTGGTGTGAATGTGAAATTGCAGCCATCAAAGCAAAATCACCGTTGGACGCAAGTGCGCCCTCTCACACTGAACTCCCTATCAAAGACAGCGCTTACTATGGTGCAATCATTGAACGAATAGAAGATGATCCGCTTGTGGTACAAACACCGAGCCACCCACAAGGAATGTCCATCAGCGATGCCATTGCTTTGAGCAATCTTGAGGTGTTCATCAAGGGTGAAAAATGGTTTGAGATGCTGCCTTTATTACACCTTTCTCAGGCAGGTAAGCATTTTATTCTGCTCAAACATCCAGTCGATGAAGCCTTTCCAACACTGGTTTCCTCTGCGCTGATTCAAGACTGGTCTAAGAATGACACTTGGCTAAGTTACGCACCGCCGTTCAGCAATGAGCAATGGCAATACTGTTTACCCAATTACGGCTACGCTGAACTCGCAGGGTTACAACTTTTGACACCGCCTACACTGTCAAAATGTTACTCTCTCCCAGAATTTGACCAACAATTCCAGTTACAATTGTCCGATAAGAATGCCCTGTGTGAAGTGCTGCGTCTGACAGTCAGTGGTAATACCCAACAAAAACTCTATTTCCTCTACCTTGCTCAAAAAGAGCTGATGAGTGTATTACATCAAATAGGCTACAAAATCGGTTTTACTATTATCGAGCAACCTTTCATGCTTCAGTTTTATCAAACCATTGATTCTAAAGCATACTTCCATTCTGGGTATTGCGAATTAAATAATGATGGCACAACAATTTATCGTGGGTTCTGGAATTTCGAGATAATGGTAAAAGCGTTCAATAATGTCGATTTTCGCAGCTACAAACGCGCAGTGCGAGAAAGCCGAAAGTCATTAGAAAAATCGAGCTCGGTAAGAAAGGATGAACATGTTTGATTTCGGCCTAGAGGCGATCATCTATGCAAAAGCAATCACACTGCTTGCAACCGTGGCTGTGGTTGTCATGTGGTTGTTCTATTACTGCTATCGCCTGAAACAAAAGAACGAAGTGATTGCGGGGACACACCATGCCCCTTACATCGCGTATTCGATCTGCATTGTTGCGTGGATCAGCAGTAACGCTTATTTCCATACCGACTTATTACCGGAACTTGGGGCCCCGGCCGCCGTGTTCGCCGCAAAGTTTGCCAACCTCGCCTCTTTCTTTGCGTTTGCCTTTGCCTATTACTTCTCGTGTAAGCTCGCCGCCGAACAACGCAATGGTAAGGTTCACGCATGGCAACAAGCCATTTTCGTCACCTTAACCGTCTACTCCTTCTTTATCAATTTAAGTCCGGGGTTAACCGTTGAACACGTCACCATTGCAGGCCCAAGCCAGTTCGTGATTGAGTTCGGCCCTCAAACACCTTACTTCTTCATTGGGATGATAAGTTTTGTTGTCCTAACACTACTCAACCTCGTGGCCATGCGCGCCAACAGTAGTAAGCTGACCTTAGCCAAAACCAACTACATGATCGCAGGTATCTTAGTATTCATGCTGTCCACTGCGACAATCCACCTAGGCATGACCTACTTCTTGCGTGATTTCTCGCTCACTTGGCTGCCACCAGCTTTGTCGATCAGTGAAATGTTGTTCGTTGGCTATGCCCTGCTGACCTCGCGCTTCTACAGCGTGAAATACCTTGCGTACATGAGCCTAAATGCGCTGTTGGTCTGTGCTATTTTGGTGATCCCTTTTGGCGCGATATTTATCCCGCTAACAGACAACAGTCAATGGCTCGTTGCTATCCCAATCTGTGCGATTATCGGCATCACTTGGCATGTTCTCTACAAACGAGTGAGCCACTACGCTTCCTTCTTTGTCTACGGAAACAAGAAAACGCCAGTACAGCAGATCCTCTCACTAGAAGACGATTTCAAGCTGTCGATTGATGATGCAATGCGTCGATTAGGTAGCCTACTACAGATTCCAGAAGACAAGCTGCGTCTGGTGAACAGCAACTACAACGAAACTTTCTACGAAGATTATCTGTCTACCAACAAGTCTGTTTTAGTGTTTGACGAACTTTCTCAGGAGCTTGATTACACCGCACCAGCCAAGCGCTCAATAAAAGCCCTGTATGACAAGATGAGTTCAAACGACACCGCCTTGGTGATGCCTTTATTTGGTCAGGGGAAATCGGTCACGCACTTATTGGTGTCGTCACACAAGAGCAACGATCAGATGTTTTCTAACGAAGAGATCTCCGCCCTGCAAACCTTGTTAACTCGTGTACAAAGCACTATTGAAGCCGATAGACGCATTCGCCAAAGTCGCGCCCTTGCTAATTCTATCGCACACGAAATGCGTAACCCTCTTGCTCAAGTGCAGCTGCATTTTGAGGTGTTAAAGCAGCACATTGATAACCAAGCCCCAGCTAAAAAAATCCTAAAGGATATTGAGAATGGCCAAGCGGCGATTCAACGCGGGCGACAACTGATTGATATCATCCTGCGCGAAGTCAGTGACAGTACACCGGAACACGGTCCTGTGACGATGACCTCTATCCACAAAGCCGTGGATCAAGCCGTAAGCCACTATGGTTTTGAGAATGAAAAGATCATTGAACGCATTCGTTTGCCACAACACGCTGATTTTGTAGCAAAGCTGAATGAAACCTTATTCAACTTCGTCATTTTCAACCTGATACGCAATGCAATCTATTACTTTGATTCTTACCCAGAAAGCCAAATTGAGATCAGCACCAACACAGGGTCTTACGAGAACGTTCTAATATTCAGAGATACCGGCCCCGGCATTGATGAAGCCATTACGCATAAGATTTTTGATGATTTCTTCTCATACCAAAAAAGCGGTGGTAGCGGCCTAGGGCTTGGCTATTGCCAACGAGTGATGCGTTCATTTGGCGGTCGGGTTGAGTGCCACTCTAAGCTTGGTGAGTTTACTGAGTTCCACCTTTACTTCCCTGTGGTACCCAATGCACCCAAAGCAGACGCACTTCGTACGCCTTACTTCAATGATTGGAAAAGTAACCAAACCACAACTGAAAACAAAACCAACGTAGAAGCTAAGCCAGATAACCAAGCGGCAACGCAAAATTCAGAACCAACAAGTACGCTAAACCCAGGAAATCATTTGGCTCCAACCGTACTGATCGTCGATGATAAAGAAGTACAACGCACACTTGTTCAAATGTACCTGAGTCGACTTGGCGTAAATAGCTTACAAGCCAAAAACGGTGAGAATGCCGTCGAGCAGTTCAAAACACATAAGGTCGATTTGATCTTAATGGACGTACAAATGCCAATAATGAATGGTTTTGACGCAAGCCAAATCATCAAGGCACGTTCTCCTCAAACGCCAATCATTGCTTTATCTGGCGAATCAGGACAGCACGAGTTAGATATGATCAGCAAGTTGATGGATGGTCGCCTAGAGAAACCAACCTCTTTGAATGCACTGCAACACGTGCTTGATAATTGGTTGAAAAAAGGCACAACGTCTAATGCTTCTAAGGAAACAGAAAATGAATAGCTAATGGCAAGCAGGTAATGGCTAACAACTGCATTATTGGTTAATAAAAAATCCCTTCAGAGCGTACCTTGAGGGGATTTTTTTGTTAGCAAAATTAACAGCCTAAATTATCAATTCGATGACTTTTCTGAATCAAACTTGATTAAGCGACAGGCATTTCCAACGTTTTTCGCTGGTACATGTACATGACAATAATTGCGGCACTGCTCATCAGTGACAATACCCAGCTGCTCAGAACCATTACCTCGTGATTAGCCGGAACGAACGATAAACAAAACGTAAAACCAAATGCTCCAACCATCTGCAAAGCACCGTAGATAGCACCAACCTGCCCCTTGTGATTAGGAAACAAATACAATGCAGAAACGCCAGCTATCGCAAGTAAAAATGCAGAGCCAAACGCCATCAATGAAAACCCGAGTAACACTAGTGAGTAGCTATGTACGAAAAGGCTCAGAGTAATAACAGCACAGCCTACAATTTGAATCAGGCTCCCATAAACTAGAGTCATATTTTCGCTGATACGATTCTTCAGAAACTGGTTCCAAATTAATCTTGATGCAACGCTACTCGCTATCAAAACCATTGACCCAATTCCGTAATCTGCGGCCGTTAAATCAAATTGATTCTGAGCAACAAAAGAACCCGTTACTTGGAAAAGCAGTAGGCAACTCGTCCCGCTGAACATCATTGCCAAATAACACAGAAACGTTACGTTCGATGTGATGAAAGCATAGTCTTTTAGTATCTGTTTAAGCTTAATTGCATCAGGGTTCTTCTGGCTGATCGTTTCACGTTTCATAAATGTGATAATCAATAGTGTTGCGATCGATAAAGATGCCATGAAGACAAAATTACCTTGCCAACCAAAGTGTTGAGTCAGGTATCCCCCTAAAATCAGCGTTAAACCGGGTAGGCTCATAAAAAGAATCCCATACCAAGCAAGTATCCCCATGAGTTCCGTTTTTTCGAAGGCATCTTGGAGTATTGTTCGGCAGAGCAGGTAAAGGCCACCAACCCCTAAACCTTGGATGATCCTACCCAGTAACAGAATATCTATGTTATCAGCCATGAGACAAGTCATTGAACCAACGACAAAAATCGCAGATGAAAGAATAGCAACGGGCTTTCGCCCATACCGCTCGGATAACGGCCCACAGATAAGCTGGCTGCATGCTAAAGCGATAAAAAACAGACTCAACGTCTGTTGTACTAACGCCTCAGAGGTGTGGAGTTCACTTTGTATATCTGGAAAGCTTGGCGTATACATGCTCGACGCAAAAAAATAGCTCGATGCCATTAAAATGCTGATAAATATATTGGTTATTTTGGACACTCGTTTTCCCATAAACGTTAAGAACAGAGCATCATGTTAAATAGATCCTCACGTTAAGGTTTTGGGTAAAACGACACTGTGTTTACAAATTGCGCCAAGTTTAATTCTGGGGTGCTTTTTTCTGATGTTCTTTAAATGCAGTGGAGAATGAAGACAGGCTTGAGTACTCAAGTTCGAATGCAATGTCAGTTGCGCTAATGCCTTTTGCCATCATTTTTTCAGCACGTTCCATCACCACCTTTTGTCGGATATCTCGAAAAGATGCTTTGAAACTCGACAAAAAAAGTCGGTTTAAGGTACGAACGGAAGCCCCTGTTTGCTTAGATAAATCTGAGATAGACATTTTGATGTTAGGTTTGTTTGATAATGCTTCAATTACCAATAGCAGTCGTCTGTCCATCCCTCCCTTTGCAATTAGGGGGTTATTGGTTGGCTTACAAAGGATGCATTGGTCGACTAGAACGTGCACATAGTGAGTCACGAGCTTTTGTTCTGGTCCTCCATTTTCCCAAACACTGAATAGCTGAGCAACGATGGGAGATACGTCCAATATGCATATTTTAGTGATATTAGGAGTTGCAGCTTGGGGTAGGCGAAGTAAGGAAACATGTGATTGCTTTAGAAAGTCAGCACGATGTGATACGCCAGCGGGAATATAAATTAAAGAGCCGGGCATAGAGAGTAAACTGTGCTGGTCAGTTGATAGAATTTGGCAGCCTTGGTGTATAAAAGCTAAATGAGCATAATCATGAGTATGTACCTCGCCTGAGTAGTGCGATTCATGATGCTTAACAATGACTTGATAGTCGTCCAAATTAATTATTTCATCCTTTATCTTATTGATAAGCTTTAAGTATAGGCTCAATCTTAAGTAGATATTCCATCTATCTCTTTAAGTTTTCTAATTCCCGTTAACTCAATCTATCTCTTAATAAACAGAACTATTTAGGGTTTCACGCCAATAACTGTCGATTACGCGACAATGATTGAGCACCAAGCACTCTCCGGTATGATTTTTCCTTATAAAAGCATAACGCCGCAAGCCTTACCCATTCAACAGATTCTCGATAAATCAAAAAGATATTGAAGAATGCAACAATTCCATGATTTAAAAGAGTAAAAGGGTTATACATAAGAATGTATTATCTAAATTACTGAAATTATCATGACGCTCAAAGAGATTCTTAAAATTCCCAATGTCCGCTACTTATTAATGTTTAGAAGCAGCTACTTTGCGCGTTTTTATTACCCTATATTCACCCTACTCTATTTAGATTACGGACTAACCCTCTCTCAGTTTGCCATGCTAAACGTAGTTTGGGCGGCGACCATCGTACTTGCAGAAGTTCCATCTGGGGCATTCGCCGATACCTTAGGTCGCAAACAGCTTGTAGTGTTGTCTTCGATTGTGATGTTCATAGAGATAGCCATGATCGCACTCGTACCGACCGGAGACGCTAACTTGGTGTTCATGGTATTTTTGGTCAACCGAATACTCAGTGGGTTAGCAATGGCATTGGCAAGTGGTGCAGATGAGGCATTGGCTTACGACACCTTAAAAGAACAAGGCAATGAAGAGCTGTGGCCGCGAGTGTTACAAATCCAGCTCCGTATCGCTTCTAGTGTCGGTATCTTTGTCACCTTGATCGGCGCTGCGATGTACGACGTGAACTTCATGGCGAACATCTTTCATTTCCTTGGGCTAGCCGAGCCAGAAAGCACCAAAGACCTGATGCGAATCCCTGTGTTCGCGACTCTCTTGGTCGCGTTACTCGCACTTTATGCCGCGATAAACATGCGTGAAGAAAAGAAGGTGATGCCAAGCGATCAGAGCAAATTAGCAACGACCATCGCCAGCCTCAAGTTAACGGCTGATACAGGTAAGTGGGTACTTGCTACGCCTTACGTGCTGTTCATCTTGCTCTATTACAGCTTGTTCGAACACACTTCACGCATGTTCTTAACCATGAACAGCCAATACTATCTCGCTATCGATATTCCTATTATTTATTTTGGTTTTATTGGCGCGGGAATCAGTCTGCTAAAAATCATTTTAGCGGGGCAAAGCCGGAGGTTGGCAGAAAGTATCGAGCCAAAAACCTTTATTATTGTCATGGGCTTAGCAAGTATCGCGACCTACTATTGGATCAGTTTAGGTTGGTCCATCTATGGGGTAGTTCCTGCGCTGGTGCTTATCTTTATCATCATGACGATGAACATTTTCATCAGCTACCACCTAAACAAAAAGACCGAGTCACATAACCGAGCCACCGTTCTTAGTTTCAAAGGTTTGATGTTTAACCTCGGATACGGGCTGATCGGGATCTTGTACGCTTACTACTACAAATTGGTCTCTAATAATTACACCGAGCAAGAAATAGAACAGAACCTCGCCTTCTTAGCATCGCTCTCTTCATTCTGCTATTACTTCGCCTTACTGTTCGTGTTAATCAGCGCGTTGTTTTATTTCAAAAACAAGAAACAGCCGATCTTCTGAAGAGCGCTCTAATACTGAATAGAGAATAAAGGTGAGCCTGTGGCTATAAACAGATCATGACACTTCTTGTCATGTGATTTTTTGTTAGTATCACCATCAAATTACATCACACATGGAAGCGTCATGTCTTTTAGTTGGATCGCCTTTACCCTGCTTGCTGCCTTCAGCCAATCTTGGCGCAATGCCTTTCAAAGCAAACTAGCGGGCACAATGAGTGTGGCTGGCGTTACGCTGGCTCGTTTTATTTGGGCTGGCCCAATCGCACTTATTTATCTCTATTCGCTGTACCAATGGCAGCCAGTCTCCGCGCCTAATTTTTCCGGTGAGTTTGTTTTCTACATAGTTGCTGCGGCAATCATGCAGATCCTTGCAACAGGCTTGATGGTGATGCTATTTAAGCTCGAAAACTATGCGATTGGTGCTGGACTTGCCAAGTGTGAAGCTCCGGTTTCTGCTGTGCTTTCCGTGTTATTTTTTGGCACAGCGTTGACCGTTACAGGCTGGGTAGGCGTATTAATTGGCACCTTGGGCGTGCTCATCATGAGTAGCGCTTCAGGTTGGCGAAGCCTTTCCCCCAAAGTGTTTTTGTTAGGTATGGCTTGCAGTACCGCGTTTGCTTTAACGTCTCTTTGGGTTCGAGAAGCCAGCTTGAACATCGGCCTTCCCTTCCCTCATAGTGCAGCGTGGGTGCTGTTCCTAGTTATTTCTCTTCAAACAGTGATTATCTGTACGTACCTCTTTTTCAGAGAACGCGACACGTTACACCAGATATTCAAGAAGTCGAGATTGGTGGTGATGACAAGCCTAGCCAGTGTGATCGGTTCTCTTGGCTGGTTTAGTGCAATGTCACTTCAAGCCGTGCCTTATGTGAAAACGTTGGGACAAGTTGAGGTGGTCTTTATGGTGTTAATCTCTTACTTCTGGTTGGGGCAAAGTATTGCTCGCAAAGACATTGTTGCACTCATCTTACTCTCTATCGCAGCGGTATTGGTGATGTGGCAGTGATTTGAACGTCGCCATACTTGGACGTTGGGTCAAAGAGGACTGGAAATCATACCCCAGTGAAATATTCACCCACCGCATAAATATTACGGTGGCGTAAAATGATAAGAACGGCCTCCACATAATTTTTATAGTGCACGTATCAGCTATTAATCATTACCCAATAGGATACAGCCCAATGAAAACCCTTACTCAAATCGCACTAGCAACGATCTTTTTTACAACCTCAATGATGGCATTCGCAAAGCCCGCGACAACAAACCAAGCCCAATTAGAAGCGTCAAGCACAACAGTGAAGCATGAAGGAATGACCGTGACGCTAACTGATAAACATTTTACGTCTACGGAAGAAACTAAAGCCACTGCCTCACAGACGTTAACGCAAAGCCAAAAAGCAGACTCAGCGCCACAGCCAACAATATAATGGCTTTATCAAAATAGTGGCGGGTCAAACTAACGCATAAAGACCTGTCATCATCAGGCAGTGACGAGTTCGTTAATATGACTAGGACAAATTGAAGTCATATTACGACCGTTTGTTTTCGCTTGATACAACGCTTTATCGGCTCGGCTAACAAACCCATTCCAACTCTCATTCGGGTGAAGCTGAGCAACACCGAAACTCGACGTCAGAAACATCTCATTTCCTTGCACTGCTGAGATCTCTGAAATAGACAACCGCAACTTGCAAGCAATAGCCTGTGCTTGTAGGAAATTAACATTGGGCAATAAAATCATTATCTCGTCTCCGCCAAAACGGAACGCACTGGCTGTAGGCGATGTTTTGATTGCACTTTGAACCATTTCAGCAAAAGACTTGATAACGAGATCACCCACTATGTGTCCGTGTTGGTCATTGATCGACTTAAAATTATCAATATCCATCATAATGGCACTGACAGGAGTAGTCCCCGCCTGCTTCATGATAACTGGAACCATTTCATCTAATGCTCTGCGGTTTCCAAGTGCCGTTAAAGGATCGCTGTAAGACAGATCATGAATAGACCTAAGCAATCTTGCATTAATCAACCAGAGCATTGTGAAGCTCATCGACACGATAAGAACAATACTCACTAAAAAGGCAAGTTGATGAATCAGCGCGGCCGTCATGAAATCCTGCAGCTCAGCAGAAAATAGCGTCACCAATACCCGGAAAGCCATAAACCCGCCATATATCAAAAATGATAAGGCCATCATCCGAGTAGCTAAGTTCAAGTCATCACGTTGACCCTTTAACACCACAAAGGCAGTGCAAAGAGTGACAAAGGCTAAATAGAAACTAATGAGAGTAATTCGAGCCTTGATGGAAGGTTCATAGTACGTGAAGTGAATAAAACCTAGCAGAAGAGCCAATATCATCAAACTGCTGAAGTAGGTACATTTTAAGGAGTATTCTCGGAACAGGCATAAACTATACAAAGCGAGATGAAAACCAAGCGCAATGACCATATTAGCACCAATAACAGTGATCCAATCCGGTAGTTCCCCTCTTAGGCTCAACATCAACGGTCCAGTTCCAATAACAAATATTGAAAAGGAAAAGCTAGAAAGCCCTTTAATTGGTTGTTGAGTGAATTGAAATAACAATAAGCCAATACAGTAAATGAAAGAGAACAAAATAATAATAAAATTAAGTGTTCTCATATCCAGCGAAAAACCATCCATGATTTTCTATCTTCCATACGCAAACCAAATCGCAACATTCTTAATAATCATGCAAACCACACAAAGATTCACCATATGAATATTTACATTTTGTAAAGTAAGGGATGGATCACATATGCAGAGACTTTTGTCGCATGAGCCTATGACGTAGATAGGCATGTAAAACTCCCCCCCATTTGGCTTCATAGCATCACTGAATCTACAGGCTTCTGCACTCGTTACTTGGTTGAATGACAACTGTCTGGCATTATGCGCCCAAGAAATCTGTGGGAACGAAGGTAGTCAGTGGTAGAAAACAGCCAACAATTAAGTGACCGTTACGACGAACATGGTTACTTTGTTATCAGAAATTATTTCAATGAAGCTCAAATTACATCGCTTAGAAAAGTCGTACTGAAATTCCATGAATCATGGAAAGCAGACAACGAAGAATTCTATCAAGAAGAAGCATTTAACTCGTCTTTAATTACGGGAAGCGAATATTTGCCTGCCGACGATAGAAGCGTGCTTTTCGACTTCATCAGCTCAAAACAAGTGATGGACGTGGTTGATGCGGTGATTCCGAACAAACCGGCATTCATGAATACACAGCTGTTCTTCAACCCAGTAAACCCGCAACAAAAAGACTTCTGGCATCGCGACTGTCAATACGACTACGACATTGATGACCAGATGAAAGTCATCATGGAAACCCAGGTACTGCATCTTCGTGTGCCCCTTTTTGATGAGCTCGGTATGGAGCTTATCCCCGGAACACACAAGCGCTGGGACAATGAAGAAGAATACAATGTTCGACAAGAAGAAAACGGCAAAGTGAGCAGTGATGATATCTCTGGCGGCAAGCAGATACCGTTAGCCGCAGGCGACTTATTGGTGTTTTCAGCGGATATGATCCATCGAGGCCGTTATGGATTGGATCGTTTAGCCTTGGATATTTTGATCTTTGACTCGGCGGCAGACTATGTCGACTACGTTGATGACGATTGCTTGCCAACGCCAGCAATGCTAAGCAATATTGCTGATCCAAGATTGTTTATGAACACGCTACACTTAAAGTCGATGCAGTACTCATAACCACAAAGGTGCCCGAACTATGACTGACACTAAGCAAAATACCCGAATTAGCCAGTTCCGTTTCGGGCAGCCGAAAGAGTCTCTCAAGCTAGAGCATGTCGCTTTAGGGGCACTAGACAAAGATAAAGTTCGAGTACAAATTGAAGCGACTAACATCAACCCTAGTGATCTGTTGTCTATTTATGGTGTTGGGCAATACAAACACAGCCACCAGCCGCCGAGAGTGCCGGGATTCGAAGCAGTCGGAAGAGTTGTAGAGTCCAGATATGCTCAATTTTCAGTAAATCAGCGCGTGCTTGTGGCAACCAGTGGAACGTGGCAGAACTATGTCGATGTATCACCAGACAACCTCTTCCACATTCCTCAGCACCTAGATAATGGCTACGCCTGCCAGTTGTATATTAATGCGCTCACCGCGTGGGTACTGACGACAGAAGTAGCCAAGCTGACCCAAGAAGATGTGTTGATCATCAACGCAGGCAGCTCTGCCATCGGTAAGATCTTCTCACAGTTATCAGTATCACTCGGCTTCAACATCATTATCGTTACATCACAGCCGAAACGATACCCAACTGCTACAAGCTGGGTATTAGATGCAAACGACGATTTAGTTTCTCAAATTAAGGCGTTAGGCTTGCCTATGCCGACCGTTGCCTTTGATGCGATTGGCGGCTCACCCGGAACCGATCTTATTCACACCCTTGGCAATAATGGGCGTTTTATCAACTATGGGACGCTGTCGCTCGATTTTTATGAACCACGCTTTTTTGAGCACGCGAAAAACCAAGGTATCGATTTCAGCACCTTCTTTTTACGTTATTGGGAAGAAGCAGAAGGTAAAGATGTTCGCCGTGATAAATTCACGACCATGCTAGATCACTTCATCACAAACAACATTCAGCTCGACGTCGACCGCTACCTGCCATTCGATGAAGTGCAAACCGCGATTGATCTCATTGAATCGAAAACCACACGCTTAGATGGCAAGATCGTCTTACTGCCTGTGTAGTTTGGTGGAATTTAGCCGCACTATTTACGCCAAACAAGATACAAAACGAACAACCCGCCAAGCGCTGCTGTAACAATACCTACAGGCAGTTCTTGTGGCGCTAATATGGTTCGGCTAATCACATCCCCAAATAGTAAAAGTACCGCGCCCCACAAGGCAACCAGAGGCAGAGCTCGCTTGTGAGTGACGCCTGAAAATGGTCGTACTAAGTGGGGGACCATCAAGCCAATAAAACCGACCACTCCGGTCATCGATACAATCGACGCAGTACAAAACGCACAACAAAGAAAAATCTCGCTTTGTAGGCGGTGTACGTTGATCCCCAGTGAGCTTGTCGTCTGTTCACTCACTAACAAAGTATCGAGCTCGCGATAACGCTTGAAAATTAACGCAATCAGACATAACACGCCCGCCAAGGCAAAAATCAAATTATCCCAACGCGCGAGCCCCAAGCCTCCCATAGTCCAGAACAAAATCGAACTCGCCGCTCTTTGGTCGCCTGAATAAATCAAAAAGCTGGTGATGGCTCCGAATAGAAATGAGATCGCCAAACCACACAAGATCAAGTTGTCATTGCCCTTTTTCTTCTGCATCGAAAACAGAATCATAACAGCGGTCGCCGACACAATACCACCCGAGAATGCAGCCAGTGGCAGCGACCAAACACCCAGAGCGTCTCCCACTTTGGTGATCACCAACACCGCACCAGCAGACGCGCCAGATGACAAGCCAAACAGAAACGGATCCGCCAGATCATTGCGTGTCGAGGTTTGAAGCAACGCGCCAACCATCGCCAGCCCTGCGCCCGCAATAACGGCTAACAATGCTCTAGGTAACCTTAGATCGATCAGTATTCGACTGGTCATATCCGGCATTGGATCAGTGAAAGAACTCAACCCTATGAGCACTTCTTTGAAAGACAAAGGAACCGAGCCAAACTGCAAACTCATCATGAAGGCGAGCAGCATAGCAGTGATACCTGTTAGCCATGCTGCCCGATATTTATCAAATAAAATCAACGGACTACTACTCTTATCAATAATAAGGTTTCATATAATAACCTTCCCGATCACTCAGAAACGAACGCTTCTGCAAGTTTCTCAATGGCATCGATATTGGCAGGCCCAGGGGTGAGTTGCTCATAACGCAGTTTGACATAGCGACCAGAAGTGACCGCATTGGTGTATTTCATTAACGGATGGGCTTCGAGGAAACGTTGCAACGAATCGGCACCACTCGCCGATTGGTAATCCAGAAGGATAATCACATCTGGGTTTTCACGAGCGACATTCTCCCAAGAGGTTCGAGCCCAACTAGCTTCCATATTGCCTGTGATATTTTGACCACCAGCAGCTTCAATCATTGCGTTTGGCATTCCGTACTTACCCGCGGTGAAAGGCTTGTCTTCACCCGAATCAAACAAGAACACTTTTGGGCTCGGCTTACCTGATGCTTTTTGCTTTTCTGCTATTTTTTCAACTCTCTCTTTCCAGTTTTTCACCAAAGCCTCGGCCTCTGCTTGCTTGTCGAAAATAACGCCTAACTTTTTCATATCGCCATAAAGCAGATCCATTGTCGCGCCTTCTTTTTGGTCTTGGGTATGAATGCAACTTTCAGAGAGCACTAAGGTATCAATCCCGTATGGCTTCAGTGTTTGAGGCGTCACTTCACCACCTACTTTCATTCCATAATTCCAGCCAGCGAAAAAGAAGTCAGCATCAGCAGCAATCAATGTTTCTAATGAAGGATACTTAGGTGCGAGCTCAGGAATATCACCTAAACGTTCTTCAAACGAACTCGACATCTTGTACCACCCGGTAATACCCGTAACGCCCACCATCTCCTTTTGAAGACCAAGAGCAAACGCCATCTCGGTCATATTGATGTCGTGTACAACCGCTCTTAAAGGTCGCTTTTCTATGGTCAGTGGGCTCCCACAGTTATCAACCGTCACTGGGTATTGAGTGCTTGTCGCATGCACACAAGAGAAAGGTAAAAGAAACAAAAGACTGGAAATTACAGGCCACTTCATTGGGCAGCTCCTATTAAAGAGTGATTAGAAAGAGTTGAGTGAGTTGATGCAGCTTCAAAATGATGGATGGTGCTGCATATAACAGGATGATTGAACGTAAGAACCCGCAATCCAAAAACAGGGATCATGTATCGGTCTTGAATCACCGTCTCTGGGGCTGAGAACGCCACCATTTTTTGGCCTGACATCAACAAGACTTTGTCGGCGAATGGCGCTACCAAAGGTAAATCGTGCAGCACCACGACAGACGCAATGCCACGTTGTTTAATTAGGCTCAGAAGTTCAAGACGAGCGAGAGGATCAAGGTGGTTTGTAGGCTCATCTAAGAGTAAAAGCCGCGGCTCTTGTGCGAAGGCGCGAGCAATACTTGCACGTTGCTGTTCACCACCAGATAGCTCACCAAAGCACCGCTGGCTTTTGTGAACAAGTCCGACATCTTGCATCGCCTGCTGAACCGCTCGTTTGTGCTCTTTTGCGCTACAACAAAACGTATGAGGAGTACGGCCTAAGCCAACATACTCAGCAACACTCAAACGAGGGTCAACATGCTCATGTTGAGTAACCACCGCGACTTGTTTGGCTATCTGCTGCCGCTCAAGGCTTCCAAGTGCAATGCCAGACAACATCAACTCACCCGCGACGGTTTTGTATTCGCCTGTAATGCCTTTCAGCAAACTGGACTTTCCACTTCCATTAGGCCCAATGATGGCAATGCATTCACCGTCGTTCACATCAAATGTAACATCGGAGACGGCCCTCCAGTTAGCCAAGCCATCAGCGCAGAGCCCGCGCACAGACAATACAGGTTTATTCAATTTTCCACCGAACATCCAAAAACAACATTTATTGATACGTTATAACATATCAATAAATTAAAGGTATAGTTAATAATAGAAATATTAAGACCGCGCTAAGAAGTCATGGGAATGGCGGGATAATCCACTCACCTTGAATAAAGACAGTCGTGTTTAAGAAAAATGATTCGCTTAGAAAGTTTGATTAAAGAAATCGAGGATTGAAAAGAGAGCGAAGAGTTGTGGTGGGTTTCATCGTCACTTAAGTTGTTGCGAGACAGTCACGAGTCACATTTATTTGAAACATCAGTAAGTTATATCACTATAAATATGACACTGATCACCCATAAGGTAATCTCGATTCTATATGGTAGCGTCATACTTAAAACCACGATGTGAACATACTTATGAAAAGACACATACTATCAAGCGCCATCCTACTCTCTCTAGCCTTTCCCACCTTTGCAGCTGATGGAGACATACACGATGTCACGATACTGGGTACTTCAGATATCCATGGTCATTTTATGGCGTGGGATTACGCGGCGGATAAACTCAACACTCGTGGTAGCTTGAGCCAAATCGCGACCAAGGTTGGTGAGATCCGCAAAGAGCAATCTAACATTATCCTTGTCGATGCTGGCGACACCATCCAAGGCAACTTCGTAGAAACCTTCAAAGACGAGCCTGTTGATCCAATGATGCTTGGCTTTAATCACATGAAATACGATGTATGGGTTTTAGGTAACCACGAATTCGACTTTGGCCTTAAAACCCTCAACAGAGCCGTTACCCAATTTAAAGGGCAGTCTCTCGGTGGCAACATCAAGAACAAAAACGGAAATCCATTCTTACCGGGTTACACCATTCTAGAACGCGGTAGCATTAAGATCGGTGTCATAGGAATGGATACCCCAATGACGGAGGTCTTTGCGCAAGGCACCAACCGTTTAGAAGGCGTCACTTTCACTAACCCAACCTTGGAAGTGAAGAAAATCATCAAAGAGATTGATGATAAAGTGGATGCCATCGTATTGGTTGCCCATATGGGAATTGAGAACGAGAATGACATTGCCGACACCGGTGTCACAGACATTGCCAACGCAAACCCAGAGCTTGATGCCATCGTCGCTGGCCACATGCACACTCGCATCGATAAAGCCGTTGTGAATGGCGTTATTATTACTGAACCCGACAAATATGGCCGCGCCCTATCTCGTATCGATCTTCAATTTGAAGAGCGCGATGGCACATTCACTCTCGTCAACAAAGACAGCTTCACCTATAAAATTAAAGGCATAGATTCTGATGAGAATATGGACGAGCTATACCAGCCTTATCACAAACAACTCCGAGAAATGGCGAATCGACCTGTCGCTCAGCTTACCGGCGTTGATTTAGTCCCAGAAAACGAAATCCGCGGTATCCCTCAAGTCCACGTTCAAGACACAGGCATCAGTGCGCTATACCAAGAAGCGAGCTTCTTTTATGCACCTAAAGCCAATGTCATCGCACTTCAAATAGACAATGACAATGCAGAGCTTGATGTTGGCCCAATCAAAGCCAAAGACATCGCGTACAACTACCAATACGCAGGTGGCGAAATCACTGTCTACCAGATGACAGGCAAAGAGTTAAGAACATACATGGAATGGTCTGCGGGCTACTTCAACTCAGTGCAACCCGGTGATGTAACCTACAGCTTTAACCCTGACCGTAGAGCATCAAAATACTCAACCAATGACTTCTTCGCAGGCGTAACTTATACCATAGACCTCACTCAACCTGCAGGTACACGCATCACCAACCTCGCGTTTGCTGATGGCACACCGGTTACTGATCTAACAGAGATCCGTATTGGTATGAATAGCTATCGAATGGGTCAT
Organism: Vibrio sp. 10N.286.55.E10; assembly: GCF_002872555.1. NCBI lineage: Bacteria > Pseudomonadati > Pseudomonadota > Gammaproteobacteria > Vibrionales > Vibrionaceae > Vibrio > Vibrio sp. 10N.286.55.E10. The sequence continues at coordinate 4,627 of NZ_MCSD01000010.1, read as the reverse complement.
CTAACCAAGAAAGGCGGCGTACTAGAAGGTGAATCGTTCCCTGTACTCTTTGATACGGAAACAGAGTATGGAGAAGAAGCAGGCACAATCCGTAATATGACCATCAAGTATCTTAAAGAAGAAAAGAACGGTCAGTATGAAGGTAAACCTCAACAACGATGGGCACTTTCTGGTTTAGAGAGCCGTTATAATGAACAGCGAGAGATCGTAAAGTCATTGATTAATGATGAAACCATATCAATCCCCACCAGTGACGATGGCCGCTACACAAACATCGCTTCTATCAACATAAAAGAACTGATGTTCAAATCTGACGAAACCAAACAAACAGCCATAACCGCACGTGAAAAGAAACTGGCACAAGCGACTGAGCAAGAGAGCAAACGAATCAACCGCGAAATCACACTGATCAAAGCGCTCAATTAATCCCTGACCTCAAACCAATAACGACTTAACCACGCTGGGAGCGTTGTTAAGTCGTTGTCATTCCCACCCTACAACACCACATCTTTACTGAGTAAAACGGGTGATATTGGATGAATGAGCTGCAAAGGCTAACTCATAGTTGGACAAAAGTGTGTTACGTAAAAGTGAGCATTAGTCATCCATGAATAACCACTGGTATGGCAAAGTTTGTTATTCGTTTTCCGAGGTTCAGTCAACTTAGTAAGTAATAACATGCATCCAGCCGACTTAGTATTCAGTAGGGAGCAGCTCTCGATATAAAACCTTGTTCTCCACTTGATTTACATCTTCGCTTTCTTGTTGAGCATAGAAAAGGGGAGGAATTGAATACGATCATTATATGTGCAGCTGCAAAGAATGTTCTCCCCATCAGCCGTTAATCTAAAGAGATCAATATGCTTTTGTGAAGGGGAGGTGTTAATGCTTGAATCGTTCTATAAAAGTTTGATGAAAGCGGTTAAGTAGCTTTGTATTCACTAAAGCACGGTTTTTTGGAAAGCGACTCGAGGCTCAACCTTGCCATAGTGTCTTTGAAAGGGGAGTCGTGTAAGGCAGTGGTGAGGATGTCGTGCTCTTCTGCTGAAAGCAAACTAGCGTGCCTGAATAGAACGTAATCTAATGCTATGTGTAGGTACAATGTTGAGAAGTCAGGCTTAAGCAAATCATGATTGTTATTCAACTGCCCGATAAGTGCTTTAACGCTTCTTTGAATACCTTCCTTTCCCCTAATCGTTAGCACGTTTTGCTCAGCTTCGAAGCGGCTCAGTGCTGCGCACCGAAATGCCACTTCCATCAGCGTTTTACTCATTCCCAATAACGACATGCGTTGAGTGTCGCTAGCCTTGGTCGCTGCTAGTTTTTCAGTTGGGTAAGCTTGCATGAGAAATTCACAGATCGTTAAACTCTCTGTTAGTGCAACCTCATCACTGGTTTCTAGAACCGGAATGGTACTGAATGGATTGATTGTGACCAATGTGTTGGGCGTTTGCCACGGGTCGATCCATTCAAGAACTATTGGAGCATCACACAGATAGGCCGTGGCTAACACTGCTCTGGAGAATGGAGAGGTGTCGTTTAAATACAGTTTCATGAGCGATTCCTTTGCTAAGAATTTATTTGAGCAGTGTTTAATGTCTGCTGTTTAGTTGATGTAAACACAATGCAGAGTATCGATAAGATGAGTGCACTCGCGCTGATCATAAATAGGATGTTATAGCTGGTGAGTTGCGGGGCATAATGAGCCATAACAAAACCAACGGCGCCTTGAGAGATAGCAAAAGCCATTGTCATTGCTCCCCAAGATTTCGTATGGAGCTGTGTCCCAACGATTTCTAAGGTATAGGTTGATACCAGTGTTACGGTGCCTGGAGTAAACATACCGACCAATAAAGATGAAGCAAAAAGTGCTGTTTCACTGGTGCTTAATAGCGGAAGAGCAACCCCGACAGCTTTACAAAAAAATGCAGCTAATAGTGCTTTTTTAAGTCCAAACTTATCACCTAGTATACCGGTTACTATTGGCCCAATCGCTGCTCCGATACCAAAAACAGCCCAGTAAAAACCACCGCTCGCAAAACTCATTTGTAGCTCTCGAACAATATAGTCGACCCAAAAAAGAGTATGAGGTAAATAACCAATAGCGTTAAAGGTATAGGCTAAAAGTACGCAGCTAACACTGATGCGCTCATTCTTAGATAAGGCATCAAACGTCGATGGACTTGTATCGCAATGGTTTGGCTTAACCTCAAGAGCCCACGCGTTCCAAGTCAGGACTGTTGCGAGGAAAGCTATCGCCCCCATACCTAACCATGCACTTTCAACACTTTGGTAGATAAGCAAAGGTATGATAGTTCCTGAAATCATGGCACCTAGACCAATTCCTGAAAATACGACGCCACTGATTCTTGCTTTCATCTCTTGCGGGTGAAGGCTAGTGATCACTGGTGGTGCTAGTACCATGAGTACGGCTCCCGATACACCCGCAATCGTTCTAAGTGTTAAAAACCATTCAAAGGGGGCAGATTTTAAGGCACAACCAAGATAACTAAAGCTACTTAATAACAAAGAAGCACGTATGAGTGTGCCTATTGAATAATATCTTTGTAAAAAGCTCGAAGCAGGAGCTCCGAAGATATAGCCAACCAGTGTCGCAGCGCCAAGTATGGAAGCATCTTCGCTTGAGAACCACCCACTTTGAATGAGCACAGGCATTAACGCTATGTAAGCAAAACGACCAATGCCGTTACCAACTAATGTTGCTGCGAGCCCAGCGAAGGTGCTGCGGTTTAAGAGTTTAACTTGTGACATATTGTTCACCTTCACTTTGGGTACAAGACAACTGTTTAAACAACGCATTGACAGCTCTACCTGCGTCGACGATTGCCGTAGAATTAACACCAGGCCTAGGTACTATGAAGGTGTAAAATTTATTTCCCTCTGTAGGCATACCCAATGCCCAAATGTTATTTTGTTCCATACCGTAGGCATCGATCACATTCATGTTCGGTGTTACATCAATACCACCTGGATGGTAGTCACCATTGAAGTACAGTCTTGTATATTGCTTATCTAAAAGGTTTTCCCAGAGTGGTGTGCCATCGTCCTTTGGGCTGTGCATCGACACCTTGGCATGAATTCTTATGTCGGCTTGCTCTCGTAGTTCAGGCCATACCGTTGACTTGAGAGTGATCGAATTAGTACTCGAACAACTCATTACTTCTGGCGAGGGGCCAAGGTTTAACTTTAGTACACCACTTTTTAGCAACGCGACCATCTCTTCTATTCTTTCTTTTGGTGGACCTACAGCGATTCTATTCATCAAAGGAATAAACACAGAATCAACCCAACGATGTGACTCTTCGGTAAGGCCTTTAAAGTCGATAACATCTCTAATGATGTCTCTTAAGTCACGTAACACATCGCTAGCAGATTTTATTGGGCTACTTATGTTTCCTTTTTGGGCTTCTGTAATGTCTGCTTCAAGGTAATCTATCAGCCAAGTAATATAGACTGCTGGAGACTGAAACGCATAGCTTGGAACTGGTGCTGCGAGTATCTCCCAACTAAACCTATCTCCAATCGGAATTGTTTCGGTAACTAGAATTTCCTGTTCATTCGGGTGTGAGTAGAGAAACTGATTACAGAATTTTTGTGCAGCTATTAGTCCTTGCTTTTGGCTTAGGTAGCTTTCGTAGTACGCATACTCCATGTCTTTTATAAGTAAAGGCAGTACATCTTTTATAAAATTGATGGCCCCTTGTTCTCTAAATGTTGCTACCTTTAAAGGTGTTAGGAACTTAGCATGGTACTGTTCAGATGCTCCTTTTTGATTTTCTGCTCTACTGGACAAAGGTAGACCAGTACGAGAATACGCTATGATCTGGGGCTCGTTCCCTGAAGGTGAGTATTCAAGGCTCCCCCCCTGAGTACGGATGAACTTTCCGCCACGTCCAATAGACAGCTCTGACAGAATGTCGCTCGCCGTCAATCCAAGACCTTGGAGAGCGACAGTTTGATTTGAAGATATATATTTTAGTTTTTCTTTTACTGGGTATGGATTGGATATTTCTTGTGCGGTGTCAGGTTTGATATATTTGGCTTTCGTATGCCCTGTAGTTAAGTAAAGGTATTCAACATTGGTGAGAGTGTTTCGGTCATCTCGTAAATTCCAGGAATAGTCATCCAACTTATCGATATCAATAACTTCATAAGGTGAATAGTTTATTATGATATGTGAAGGGGAGGCATCAACAAGGTAGTGAAATACCCAATTCAGATACTCACCAAAAAGAGAACGAGAATAGTATTCGTTCGGCAATATTGTTTTAGGACTCAACTCATCTTGTGGCCTTTCACACAACCACTGGTAAAAAGTAGGCCCTGAAATCACATTTCTAGCTTCACTAACACTCTCGTCGGCGAACATCGTAATTTGAGAACTCACCGTATTTACGAGTAAATGATTCGGTTGCTTGACATCATGACATCCAGAGCCTGGGAGGTTTGGGTCAAAGATTTTGATATCTAATGGTTGGTGGGGGGTATCCATTGAGAGGGCGATTATACGCTCTAACACGCTTAATCCACGAGGGCCAATACCAATGATGCCAACTGTACGGTTTTTCATAGAGAGCCTTTATAATTTTTATTTTATTTTATTTTA